>QGUZ01000107.1 GCA_003242605.1 Actinomycetota bacterium | reverse complement strand
CCGCGCTGGCCCCGTAGATCGCCAGGCGGTCCGGGTCGAAGCCGAGCTCGCCGGCGTGCTTCGCCATCCAGGCCAGGCCCGCGTAGCAGTCCTCCGCCTGGGCGGGGTACGGGTTCTCCGGGGCGAGACGGTACTCGACGGAGACGACGACCGCGCCGATCCGGTCGCAGAGCATGGTCGCGGTGGGGTCCTCGCCCTCGACGCTGCCGAGGATCATGCCGCCGCCGTGGATGAAGTAGACGCCGGGCAGCGTGCCGGACGCGTTGACCGGCCGGTAGATCCGCACCCGGATGTCGGGCGCCCCGGCCGGGCCGGGGACGGTGCGGTCCTCCTTGGCGACGTTGGGGTTCTCCGGCACCTCCAGGCCGGCGAGCATGTTCGCCACGGCCTCGCGGCGCCGCACGATGTCGGGGATCGCGTTGAAGCCGCCGGGCATCGCCTCGAGCAGGGCGTCGAGCGGGACGCGGCTCTCCGGGTCGATCAGATCACGACGGGACATGGACCCTCCACTGGGTGATGGACGAGGGGTTGGGGATGGGGACGGTGGGCGAAGAGAGGCGCCGGCCCGCGCCCGGGTGCCCGGGCCGGCGCGGGAGCGGTCAGGCGGAGAGCGTGAAGCCCTCGTAGCCGCGGGCCGCGACCTCGTCGCACTTTCGCCGGTAGGCGCCGACGCCCCCGGCGTACGGCATGAACACCCGCGGCTTGCCGGGCACGTTCGCGCCCAGGTACCAGGAGTTCGCCGTCGGGTAGAGGGTGGCCGCGGCGACCTGGTTGACGTGGTCGACCCAGGCGTCCTGGGCCTCGACGGTGGCCTCCATGGTGCGCAGGCCGTTGCGCTCGAGGTGGGCGATCGCGTCGGCCACCCAGTCGACGTGCTGCTCGATCGAGACGATCATGTTGGAGAGCACGGACGGGCTGCCCGGGCCGGTGATGAGGAACATGTTGGGGAAACCGGCGGTGGCGATGCCGAGGTAGGTGCGCGGCCCGGCGTGCCACGCCTCCTTGATCGTCAGGCCGCCGCGGCCGCGGATGTCGATCGCGGTGAGCGCGCCGGTCATCGCGTCGAAGCCGGTCGCGTACACGATCGCGTCGAACTCGTACTCGCGGTCGGTGGTGCGGATGCCCCGCTCGGTGACCTCGACGATGGGGGTGCGCCGCAGGTTGACCAGCCGCACGTTCTCGCGGTTGAAGGTCTCGTAGTAGCCGGTGTCGAGGCAGGGCCGCTTGGTGCCGACCGGGTAGTCGGGGCACAGGTCCTCCGCGGTCTGCGGGTCCTTGACGATCTGCCGGATCTTGCCGTGCACGAACCGCTTGGCGGTGTCGTTCGCCTCCTTGCTGGTGAGCAGGTCGTTGTACGCGGTGAGGATCGCGACCAGGCTGCCCTCCTGCCACGCCTTCTCGTAGGTGGCGTTGCGCTCCTCATCGGAGACCTCCAGGGCGGACTTGGCGGGGAGCGGCGTGGGCAGGCCGAACGCGGACTCCCGCTGGGCCTGGCGGAACGCCCGGTAGTTCGCCTTCATCCTGGCGACCTCGTCGGGGCGCAGCCGCCGGTTGCGGGCGGGGAAGCTGTAGGCGGGGGTGCGCTGGAAGACGACGAGCTCGGCGGCCTGCTCGGCGATGACGGGGATCGCCTGTACGCCGGAGGACCCGGTGCCGATGACGCCGACGCGCAGCCCGGTGAAGTCGACGTCCTCGTGCGGCCAGTGCGCGGTGTGGTAGGAGGCGCCGCGGAAGCGGCCCAGCCCGGGGATCTCCGGCAGCTTGGCGGCGGACAGGCAGCCGGTGGCCATGACGAGGAAGCGGGCGGTGACGGCGTCCCCGTGGTCGGTGCGCACCGTCCAGGTGGCGGTCTTTTCGTCGAACGCGGCGGCGGTGACCCGGGTGCGGAAATGGATGTCGCGGCGCAGGTCGAAGCGGTCGGCGACGTGCCGGGCGTACCGGAGGATCTCCGGCTGGGTCGGGTACCGCTCCTCCCACTCGTACTCCTGCTCCAGCTTTGCGGAGAACGAGTACGAGTAGGCGAGGCTCTCCACGTCGACGCGGGCGCCCGGGTAGCGGTTCCAGTACCAGGTGCCGCCCACGTCGTCGGCGGCCTCGAACACGATCGTGGACAGGTTCATCCCCCGGAGCCGGTGCAGCAGGTACATGCCGGAGAACCCGGCGCCGACCACGACGACGTCGGCCTCGGCGGGCGGGGTGCGCGGGTCGGTGCGGCCGGTGGTGGAGACGGACATGGGCCCTCCTGGTGGTGCGAGACGCGGCGGGGACGGATATGCGCGATCACGGCCGTGCCCGCCGGGGCACGGCGGCCGGGATGCGGGGCGTGCGTCATCGCCTCACGGGCCGGGGCGGTACGGCTCGGCCGCGGCGGCCGGCCGGGGCCGCCCGGTACGGGGGATGCGACGGACGATATGGACCTGTCGGATGGACCTGCCTGCGATGAAAAGACGGCGCGCGAACGCGTGCTCGGCCGCCGGTGACGAACGCGGGAGCGTCGTCACCGATGGCGGTATGGCGATATGGCTGGGCGATATTTATGGGCGATACGTATCCGGGCGCCTCGGCCGGGTCCGGTCGCCGACCTGAAGACGAAACGGAAGGCCGTGGTGGCGGATCGGGTGGGGAGGATGCCGGCGCCGCTCGCGGGCGTCGTCACCGGGTGAGCCGGGTTCCCTCGTCCCGGGCTCGTGTCATGGCGCGTGGGCGGCGAGGGCGCGTGGCGTTTCGGCGTTCCGGACGCCCGCCCGCGGCACTCCGCCACCGGTCGTCGCGCGTCCCGGTACTGCGGTGGTCACACCGTCGAACGCCATACGCGTCACCTCGCGCTCTCAGGTGGACAAAAGGTAAGCGTCCCTCTGAAGTGCCCCAAAAATAAAATGCATCCTGCATCGAGTCAACAACCGTCCGCGCACCGAAGTGAGTTGTCTCACGCCGATCGGCCCGGCGGCCGTGATCCGCGGGCACCGGCGTACGGCGGGCGGCCGGAACGCCGCGCCAGGCCACGCGCCGCCCGCCGGGACGCGGGCCGGTGCCCCAGCGCACCGCCGCCGCGCCCACGCGCCCGGCGAGGCGAGGGCCGCAGGCGCCGCGGCCCGGCGACGGACGCGGCGCTCGATCCGCCGATCGCCTGCACCCCCTGCGCGCCGGGGCCACCCGTCACCGGGCGTCGGACGAGCGGCCCGTCCCTCGGCCGGGCTCCCGCACGCGGTCGGGGCACCGGCCGGATCCGCGGCGAGCACCCCGGCACCCGTGACCCTGGTGTGAGCCGTCCGGGCGGTCTGTTGATATAAGGGAACCTGTCCAGAATCACGCTCGAGAATTCGAGCGTGTGCTCCGCCTCCTGACGGGGCGACCGTTGCACGCCGTACCCGCCGGGCCGAAGGGGCGGCCGGACCGGACGAGCGTCCCGTCCGCCTCGCGGCCGCACGGGCGGGTCGAGAAGGGGAAGGGCACCTTGACGACGCTTCCCAGCACGTCGCAGGAGGACGCACAGAAGCACGCCGCCGGGACCGCGCGACGCGGGATCGGCTCCACCCTCATCCTGGCGCTGGGAACCTTCGCAGTCGGGACCGACGCCACCGCCATGGCCGGGTTCCTGCCGTCGGTGGCGGACACCCTGCAGGTGTCGCACGCCGCGGCCGGGCAGGTCACCGCCGTCTTCGCGATCTCCTACGCGCTGCTCGCGCCGGTGCTCGCCACCGTCACCGCCCGGATCCCGCGCCGCGCCCTGCTGGTGAGCTCGCTGCTGCTGCTCGCCGTGGCCGACACGATCGCGGCGCTCGCCCCAAACTATGCGACGCTGATGGCGGCGCGCGTGGTGGCCTCGGTCGGCGCCGCCACCTACACCCCTGGGGCGGCCGCGGTCGCCGCCGACCTGGTGCCGCCCGCCCAGCGCGGCCGCGCGTTCGCCGTGGTGATCGGCGGGCTGACCGTCGCGACGGCCCTCGGCGTACCGCTGGGCAACCTCGCCGACCGGCTCCTCGACTGGCGCACCGCGATCGCGCTGGTCGCCACGCTCGTCGCGGTGTGCGCGATCGCGGTGTTCGCGGTGATGCCGCGGCTGCCCGGCCAGCCGCGCGTCCCGCTGGCCCGGCGGCTGCGGGCGCTGCGCCACCCCGGCGTGCTGGCGGTGCTGCCGCTGACGGTGCTCGCCCTCACCGCGGGCTACGGGCTCTACCCCTACGCGATCCCGGTGATGCACGCGCTCGGCGCCGACGCCGACGCCGAGATGTGGCTGCTCGCCCTGTACGGCACCGGCGCGGTGCTCGGCAACCTGGTCTCCGGGGCGGCGGTCGACCGGTACGGCCCGATCCGGGTGCTGGCCGTCGCGTTCACCACGATCGCGGTGACGATGGGGGCGGCCGCCGTGGTGGCCGGCACCGGGGTGCACTGGCTGCCGCTGACCGCGCTGCTGATGGTGTTCTGGGGGGTGTCCGGCTGGTCGCAGACCACCGCCCAGCAGGTCCGGCTGATCTCGGCGGTGCCGCAGGAGGCGACGGTGGTGATCGGGCTGAACTCCTCGGCGCTGTACCTCGGTATCGCGCTCGGCACCGGGTTCGGCGGGTTCGTGCTGGAGAGCAGCGTGCCGACCGCCCTGGCGGCCTGCTCCGGCGTGGCCGTGCTCGGCCTCGGCTACCTCGCCCTCACCCGCCGCTACCGCTGACGCCGACCGGTTCCCGGCCGGGCCGCACCGGCGGGCGGTCCCGCCGATGACGAAGGCCGGTGGCGGCGCGCCGTACCGCGCGGCGGCCGCGGCTACCAGCGGTTGCGGGCCTCCTCCGCCCAGCCGACCAGGCCGTCGAGGTCCACCCAGGTGCCGTCGTCGGCGCGCGCCCGGCCGGTGAAGCGGCCGAAGCACTGGTGGGTCTCGCTGCCCACGACGCCGAGCTCGGTGCGGGCCCTGCGCTCGTGGAACGGGTGGAACTCCACCTCGACCCGCGCTCCGGTGATGCGCCACGGCCGCAGCCAGTCGGCGCGGTCGTACGACCACTCCAGCTCGTCGCCGATCTTGTGCAGCCGGCCGTCGAGGAACAGGGCGTTCTCGGTGACGCCGGTGCCGTCGGTCCACTTGCCGCCGAGCTGGATCGCGCGGCCCGGGGCGCACCCCGCCGCCCAGTTCCAGACCGCCGAGTACGGCCACTTGCCGCGGCCGTGGTCGAGCACGGCGAACGCGGACTCCGCGTCGACGACGATCTCCTTCTCGCCCAGCCGGAGCGTCCCGTGCACCGGGCGGCCCAGGTCCTTGACCGTGTACTGGAACCGGTTCGGCCCCCACGGCACGACCACGCCGAGCGACTCGTGGCCGTCCGGCAGCGGCACCCGCACGTCCACCGCCACGCCCGGGGCGCTCGCCCGGATCGAGCTACCGCCGGGGTCCTGGGCGATCTCGATCGCCAGCCCGCCGCCGCGGACCCGGGCCTCCCCCACCCCGCAGCGCTCGGGGAAGACGGCCCCGCGGGCGAACGGCACCACCGCGTCCTTCGCGATCTCCTCTCCGGTGGCCCGGTCGAGCACGTACACCCCGTACACGCCGGCGTAGTCGAGCGACGAGGCGACCAGCCCGACGATGTGGCCCGGCGTCACGATGCCCCAGTACTCCCAGCGCTTGCGGCGGCCCCAGCCGCGCAGGTTGGCGCGGTGCAGCGGACGGCGGGTCCAGCCGACGGCGGCCGGGTTGAGGCGCCCGTTCGGCAGGCACAGGTCGACCGGTGCGGTGATCTCACGTTCGGCGGCGGTCATCGCGACACGTCCTTCGCTTCGGGGGGTGCTTCCGCCCAGCATCGCACCAGGCGTCCGGTTCCGCCGCAACCGTGCGCCGTGCCCTCGGCCCGCCGCGCCGCCCGTACCGCGCGGCCGGGCCGGCCGGAACGGGCCGGCGTCCCCGGCGCGGCGCGGGCCGCCCCGTCCGCGGTCACCGTGTACGCGGCCGCCGCACCCGCGCGCCGTACCGGAGATCGCCGCGATCCCCGCGCCGGGTGATTCCCGCGCGCTTTCGCGGAACCGGCGGCCGCTCATCACATACCGGCGGAACCGGCGAATTCCGCGCGTATCGCCGCCCGGGCGGGCTGTCGTTTTCCCCGCCGCCCTGCGGTACGGCCCGGCGGCATATCCAGATGCATTGATCGAACCCTGGGGAAGTATCGGACTGATCCCATTACATCTGTACATGAATATTGATTTCCGGGTACTCTATCCGACCCTAAGGTTCGAGCGGGCGAAACGGCCCACACGGTCACGAGCACGTCCACCTCGCGGCCGCCCGGCACGCAAACGGCGGCGCGTTTCCCCCTGCCCGGTCAGCCGCGCGCCCGCATGCCGCGCGCGCCGACCGGCCGGACACAGAGAGGAGAACGTCCATGACGAGCACCGCGGCAGCCGGACGGCCCGGCACATCGGCAGGCCCCCGCGGCGTGCGGGCGGGTGAGCGCGGGTGACCGCGGGGCGCAGCCGGAACGCGGTCCCCGTGGCGCCCGGCGTCATCGACGTGCACGCGCACTGGCTGCCGGAGGAGCTGTACGGCCTGCCGCCGGGCTCGCCGCTGCCGCCGATGCGCGCGCGGGACGGGCGGCTCCACCTCGGCGACCTGCCGCTCTCGATCACGCCCGGCTCGCTGAGCGACCCGGCGGAGATCACGGCGGACAGCGACCGGGCCGGGATCGCGGTGCGGGTGCTGTCGCCGCCGCCGTTCGCGTTCCCGGTCGGCGGGGGCGCCGAGGCGGACGACTACATCCGCGCGTACAACGAGGGACTGGCCCGGGTCGTCAAGGACGGCGGCGGGCGGTTCCTCGGCCTCGGCCTGGTGCGGCTCGACGACGCCGAGGCCGCGCGGGCCGGCATGCGGGAGCTCGCCGCGCTCGACGGCATCGTCGGCTTCGCCGTACCGCCGGTGATCGGCGGCCGCTCCTACGACGGCGGGGTCCCGCGGGACCTGCTGCACGGGGCGGTCGAGTTCGACCTCGCCGTGCTGGTGCACCCCATGCAGCTCCCCCGGCCCGAGTGGTCCGGCTACTACCTGCCGAACCTGCTCGGCAACCCGGTCGAGACCGCGACCGCGATCGCGTCGGTGGTGCTCGGCGGCGTCGTCGACGAGCTGCCCGACCTGCGCATCTGCTTCGTGCACGGCGGCGGCTGCGCCCCGGCGCTGCTCGGCCGGTGGGACCACGGCTGGCGGGCGCGGCCCGACGTGCGCGCCCGGGCCGCGCGGCCGCCGTCGGAGGGGTTCCGGTCCCTCTACGTGGACACGCTGACCCACGACGCGGAGGCGCTGCGGCTGCTCGTCGCCAAGGCCCACCCGGCCCGGCTGGTGTGCGGCAGCGACTACCCGTTCGACATGGCGGACCGGGAGCCGGTGCGGTTCGCGACCGGCAACGGGCTCGACCCGGCCGTGCTGGAGGCGAACGGCCGCGCGTTCACGGGGATCGGCGCCCGGCGCTGACCGGCCCGCCCCGGCGGTCGGCGGCGGTGCGCGCGTGGGAAGCGCCCTCGGGCGCGAGCCGGAGCAGCAGCGCGCAGGCGAGCCGGGTGTCGGGATCGTCCGGCTCCAGGCCGGTGAGGGAGCGGATGCGGTCGAGGCGGTACCGCAGCGTCGTGGGGTGCACGCCGAGGCGGGCCGCCGCCTCCGCGACGTTCCCCCCGCACTCCAGGTAGGCGCGGAGCGTGGGGACCAGGGTGCCGCGGCGCTCGTCCTCGGCGTGCAGCCGCTCCAGGGCGGGCAGCCGCAGCTCGGCGCGGTCCCGCAGCAGCGCGGTGACCTCGTGCAGGATCACCTGGGCGCGGACCTCGTCGAAGCGCACGAACCCGCCGCGGTCCCCGCAGACCGCCAGCGCCAGCTCGGCCTCGGCGCGGCGGGCGGCCACCGACTGCACGCCGGTGCACGGGGTGCTCGCCGCGCCGTACAGCCGCTGCCCGGTGACCGCGGGCGCGTGGGCCACGATGTCGCGGCCGAGCCGGACCACCGCCTCCGGGTCGGAGGCGCGCGGCAGGTGCGCGATGACGAACACGGTGCGGCCGATGCGGGTCACCACCGCGGTCCACCGCCACGCCTCGGCGGTGAGGGCGACGTGGTCGGCGATGCGCTCCCAGGTGCCCGCGGGCAGGTCCGCCGGCGTGGCCACGGTGAACGCCAGCACGGCGAGCCGGCCGCCCCGCGGCAGGTCGAGCTCGTCGGCGTACCGCCGTACCGGCCCCTGCCCGTCGAGGATGGCGCGGACCAGCTCGTGGCGGCGGCGCCGCCGGGCGGTGAGCATCTCCAGGTGCTGCCGGTAGTGCGGTACGGCGAGCTCGGCGGCCTGGCGGAGCGCGTCGGCCGCGGTGTCCGGCAGCGGCCGGTCCACCTCGGCGATCCAGATGACGCCGAGCACCTGCGTGCCGTCCCGCACCGACACGATGAGGCGCCGGTTGGCGTTGTGCGGGCCGCCGGTGACCTCCACCACCTCGCCGGTGGTGCGCAGCCGTTCCAGGGCGCCGATGCGCTGCAGGTACTCGGCCCACTCGGCGGGCATGCGGCGGCCGAGGATGGCCCGGGCGCGGCCGGGGTCCATGTGGCCGACGAACCGCGAGTACGCCAGCACCCGGAAGTCGGCGTCCTCCAGCGTGGCCGGCCCGCCGACCATCGCGGCGATCGCGTCGGCGAGCGCGAACAGGTCGCCGAGCGGCACCTCCCCGCCCTCGGCGTCCCCCGACCGGCCGCGGACCACGTCGTCGGCGAGCCGCAGCACCAGCGTCCACGGCACGGCGGGGCCGAGCAGCAGCAGGCCGACCTGCGCGTCCTGCGCCGCCTCCGCGAGGTACGCCGCGGCGTCGCCGCCCGGGTCGCGCAGCAGCACGGCGGCGCAGCCCGCCTCGCCCGCCCGGGCCAGCAGCTCCCGGATCCCGGCCTCGCCGGTGAGGTTGATGCCGAGCACGAGGGCGCCGGGCACGAGCCGGCCCGCGGCGCCCGGCTCCCAGGCGAGCACGGTGCTGACCCGGCCCCCGGGGTCGGGCGGGGGCGCCGCCACCCGGACCTGCTCGCCGAGCTCCTCGATCAGCAACCCCACTCCGCCCGATGCCGCCATGTCCTCGACGTTACTTGAATCCGTGGAAAACCAGCGACGGAATTCCTCGTTTCCGCGGAAGATGCGCCCGCGTCCCCCGGGTTATCGTGGCCGACACAACGCGGTTACACGCAGATGAAGCCGCAGCTCAGACGCCTGTTTCTGCGATCGAGGAGCGTGTCGTGGACGCTGCTTCGCATGCCCGCGACGACCACGTCGCCGTGGTGACCGGCGGCGCCCGGGGCATCGGCCTGGAGATCGCCCGGGCGCTGCTCGCCGCCGGCGACCGGGTGGCCATCCTCGGCCGGGACGCCGCCGCGCTGAAGGACGCCGCCGCGGCGCTCGACCCCTCGGGGCGGCGGGTGCTGGCCGCCGTGTGCGACGTGCGCGACCCGGAGGCGATCGGCGAGGCGGTCGGCCGCACGCTCCGCGCGTACGGGCGGATCGACGTGCTGGTCGCCAACTCCGGCATCGCCGGGCCCACCGCCCCGCTGTGGGAGACGTCGCCGCAGGACTGGCGGCAGGCGATCGAGACCAACCTGATCGGCGCCGCGCTGTGCGCCCGCGCGGTGCTGCCCCACATGATCGCCCGCCGGTCCGGCTCGATCGTGTTCGTCGGCTCGATGACCGGCAAGCGCCCGCTGTGGGGCCGCACGTCCTACGCGGCGAGCAAGACCGCGCTGATCGGGCTGGTCCGCACGCTCGCGGTCGAGGCCGGGCCGTACGGCGTGCGCGTCAACCTCGTCTCCCCCGGCCCGGTGGAGGGCGAGCGCATCGAGCGGGTGTTCGCCGCCCAGGCGGCGGCGCGCGGCATCACCGCCGAGCGGGCCCGCGCCGAGATGCTCGACGGCACGCCGCTCGGCCGGCTGGTCCGGCCGGCCGACGTGGCCGCCGCGGTGGCGTTCCTCGCCGGGGACGGGGCGGCGGCGATCACGGGAGAGGACGTCAACGTCTCCGCCGGGCTCGTCATGTACTAGGAGGTCCCCTCATGCCCCAGCTTGTCGACCTGTCCCAGGAGATCTACGAGGGGATGCAGGTCTACCCGGGCCACCTCAAGACCGTGGTGTTCGACCACGCCACCCACGAGGAGACCGCCGAGCGGTTCGTGGGCGGCTTCTCGTTCCAGACCAAGGGCGTGATGATCAACGACAACGGGCCCACCCACGTGGACTCGTTCTCCCACCTCGACCCCGATCCCGAGGCGCTCACCATCGACCGGATGCCGCTCGACCTGTTCTACGGCCCGGCGGTCTGCCTCGACGTGTCGCACGTGCCGCCGCGCACCGACATCACCGCCGAGCACCTGGACGCCGCCGAGGCGGCGGGCGGCGAGCCGGTGCGGCCCGGGGACATCCTGCTGCTGTACACCGGCACGCACCGCCGGTACGCGGGCGAGCGCCGCTACCTGACCGACTTCCCGGGCCTTGGCGAGTCCGGCAGCAAGTGGATCGTGGACCGCCGGGTCAAGACGTTCGGCGTGGACAGCCCCACGCCCGACAACCCGGCGAGCAAGACCTACCCGTGCCACATGATGTGCCGGGCCCACCACATCACCCACTACGAGAACCTCACCAACCTCCACCTCCTGGTCGGCAGGCGCTTCACCTTCGTCGGCTTCCCGCTGAAGATCCGCGGCGGCCACGGCGGCCCCACCCGCGCCGTCGCCATCCTTCCCTGACACCCGGCAACGCCATCGATCTCTGAGATATCGACAGGAATGCCTGATCGCCTCGGCAGGAAAATCCCGATAATCGCCAGGAGACACCATGTACCGTCTCAAGGAACCCGCACCGGGGCGGGCGGAGAACCTCTCCGAGATCAGTTCCCGCGTCCGTGAAATCCTCGCCGATATCGAGCGGCGCGGGGAAGCGGCGGTCCGCGAGTATTCCCGGCGTTTCGACGGCTGGGATCCCGACGATTTCCGCGTCCCCGACTCGGTCGTCCGCTCGGCCGGGAACGAACTCGATGAGAAGCTCAAGCGATCGCTCCACTTCGCGGTGGAGCAGGTGCGCGGCTTCGCCGAGCACCAGCGCCGTACCCTGCTCGACCTGGAGGTGGAGACGCTGCCCGGCCTCACCCTGGGCCACCGCCACGTCCCGGTGGAGTCGGTGGGCGCGTACGTGCCCGGCGGCCGGTACACGCTGATCGCCTCCACCTACATGAACGTGGTGCCCGCCCGGGTGGCGGGCGTGGACCGCGTCGTGGTGTGCACCCCGCCCAAGGACGGGCGGGTCCACCCGGCCGTGCTGTACGCCGCGCACCTCGCCGGCGCGGACGCGGTGTACGCGATCGGCGGCGTGCAGGCCATCGCCGCGATGGCCTTCGGCGTGCTGCCGGGCCTGGAGCCGGTCGACATGGTGGTCGGCCCCGGCAACGCGTACGTCGTGGAGGCCAAGCGGCAGGTGTTCGGCCGGGTCGGCATCGACCTGCTCGCCGGGCCCACCGAGATCGGGATCATCGCCGACGACACCGCCGACCCGTTCCTCGTCGCCTGCGACCTGGTCGGCCAGCTCGAGCACGACCCGCGCTCCCGCGGCGTGCTCATCACCACCTCCGAGCGGCTCGCCCGGGACGTGCTCGCGCAGCTGGACGAGCACCTGCGCGCGGTGTCCACCGAGGAGGTGGCCCGCGCCGCGTGGGAGTACGGCGGCGAGGTGATCGTCGTGGCCGACGAGGACGAGCTGATCGCGGTGTGCGACGACTACGCGCTGGAGCACGTCGAGGTGCACGTGCGCGAGCCGCAGCGGATGATCCACCTGCTGCGCAACTACGGCTCGCTGTTCGTCGGCCCGGAGACCACCGTGGCCTACGGCGACAAGGTGGCCGGCCCCAACCACGTGCTGCCCACCCTGCGCGCCGCCCGGTTCACCGGCGGCCAGTGGGTCGGCAAGTACCTCAAGACCGTCACCTACCAGTACGCCACCCCGGCCGCCTCCCGCGAGCTCGCCGAGCACTGCGCGACCGAGTCGCTCGCCGAGGGCATGGTCGCGCACGCCCGCACCGCGACCGTCCGGCTGTCCGCCTCCGTCACGGTCGGGTGAGCGCCATGACGACCGGCACCCCCCACGGCGCAGGCCTGCGCTCCATCACCCGCTACCAGTGGCTCGTGCTCATCGGCACCACCCTCGGGTGGGGGCTGGAGGGCTACGACACCAGCCTGTACGCGCTCATCGTCGGCCCGGCCGTCACCGAGCTGCTCGGCCCGGCCGCCACCCCCACCGCGATCGGCGTGCACGCCGGGCTCGCCATCAGCCTGTTCCTCGCCGGCTGGGCGATCGGCGCGATCATCTTCGGCACGCTCGCCGACTACCACGGCCGGGTGCGGGTGCTGAGCGTCTGCATCCTCCTCTACGCGGTCTGCACCGCCGCCACCGCCCTGGTCCAGGAGTACTGGCAGCTCGCGACGCTGCGTTTCCTCGCCGGCCTCGGCTCCGGAGTGGAGGTCCCGGTGGGCGCGGCGCTGATCGCCGAGACGTGGAGCGGCAGGTACCGCGGCAAGGCGATCAGCGTGATGATGTCCGGCTTCGCCGCCGGTTTCTTCCTCGCCTCGCTCACCTACGGCCTGCTCGGCGGGTACGGCTGGCGCGTCACGATCGCCGCGGCCATCCTGCCCGCGTTCGTCGGGATCTTCGTGCGGCGGGTGCTGCACGAGCCGCAGGCGATGGTGGAGATCGCCGAGCGGCGCAAGGCCCGCAAGGCGGCCGGCATCCGCACCGCCGAGGACCGGTTCGTGCTCGCCCGGGTGCTCACCCCGCCACTGCTGTCCCGCACCATCGTCTGCTCGATGATCTTCACGGGCGTGCTGCTGGCGTTCTGGTCGGTCACCACCTGGACCCCCGACATCATCCGGGGTGTCCTCGCCCGCGAGGGCGTCACCGGCACCGACGCGGTCGGCCGGGTGGCGCTCGCCACCGCGCTGCTCAACCTGGGCGGCGTGGCCGGGTACGCGAGCTGGGGGTTCATCGCCGACTGGATCGGCCGGCGCGGCGCGTTCCTGGTGAGCTTCCTCTGCTCCGCGATCGGCCTGGGCGTGCTGTACCCGTTCGAGCACTCCTACACCACCTACCTGTGGCTGCTGCCGCTGGTCGGGTTCGGCGTGCTCGGCGTGCTGGCCGGCCCGAGCGTGTACTTCCCCGAGCTGTTCGGGCCGGCGGTGCGCGCGACCGCGATCGCCGTCACCAACTCCGCGGGCCGGTTCCTCACCGTCCCGGGGCCGCTGGTGGCCGGGACCATCGCCACCGTCCACTTCGGCGGCAACACCGGCCTGGCGGTGGTGGCCGTCTCCAGCGCCACGGTCATCGCCTTCATCGGCGTCCTGCTCAGCCCGGAAAGCCGCGGCCGCTTCCTCTACGAGGAGGAGGCCGGCGCCCCGTCCCCGGAACCCGCGCGCGGCTCCGCTCCCGGGCTCGTCCCGCCGGCCGGCACCACCTGATCCCCGCGTAGCCGACCTTCCCGGAAGGAGATCCATGACCGAGAGCACGGTCACCGCCCCGCCGTACGGCGTGCTCGTCGACGGCGCGGAACGCCCCGCGCAGGGCGGTGCGACCTTCGACGTGGAGAACCCCTACGACCGCTCGGTGATCTGCCAGGTCGCCGACGCCCAGCCGGCCGACGTGGACGACGCGGTCCGGTCCGCGCACGCCGCGTTCACCGACGGCCGCTGGTCGCGGCTGCGCGGCCGGGACCGGGCGCGGGTGCTGCAGCGCGCCGCCGGGCTGCTCGCCGACGCGCTGCCGGAGCTGATCCCGATCGAGTGCCGGCAGACCGGCCGCCCGATCCGCGAGATGACCGCCCAGCTCCGCCGCCAGCCGGAGTGGCTGGAGTACTTCGGCGCGCTCGCGCAGACCGAGGAGGGCACGCTGCCCGACGTCGACACCGACCACATGAACGTGGTGCAGCGGGTGCCGCTCGGCGTCGGCGCGCTGATCACCCCGTGGAACCACCCGCTGCACGTGGCGCTGAAGAAGCTCGCCGCCGCGCTCGCGGCGGGGAACTCGGTGGTGCTCAAGACCTCCGAGGTGGCGCCGATCACCCCGCACATCCTCGCCCGGCTGCTGCACGAGGCGGGCCTGCCGCCCGGCGTGCTCAACGTGGTGCCGGGCCAGGGCCCGGTGGCGGGCGCCGCGCTCGTGCAGCACCCCCTGATCGCCAAGGTGGACGTCACCGGCGGCACGCCCACCGGCCGGGCGGTGGCCCGCGCGATCGCGGACCGGCTCATCCCGCTCAGCGCCGAGCTGGGCGGCAAGGCGCCCGTGGTGGTGTTCGACGACGCCGACCTGGACCAGGCGGTGGCCGGGGCGATGTTCGCCGCGTACATCGCCGCCGGGCAGACCTGCGTGCAGGGCGCGCGGCTGCTCGTCCAGCGCGGGGTGTACGACGAGTTCGTCGACCGGCTCGTCTCCCGGGTGCGGACGCTGCGGCTCGGCGACCCGCTCGACCAGCGCACCCAGGTCGGCCCGGTCGCCTCGGCCCGGCAGCTGGAGCGGGTGGTGACGCTGGTGGAGAAGGCCAGGGCCGAGGGGGCGACCGTGCTGTGCGGCGGCGGCACGCCCGACGACCCGGCGCTCGGGAACGGCTACTTCTACCTGCCGACCGTGCTCGCCGACGTGGAGACCACCGGCATCGCCTGGCGGGAGGAGATCTTCGGCCCGGTCACCCTGGTCAAGCCGTTCGACGACGAGGCGCACGCGATCGAGCTCGCCAACGACTCGCCGTACGGCCTCGCCGCGAGCGTGTGGACCCGGGACGTGGGCCGCGCGCTGCGGGTGGTCAACCGGCTCAACGTCGGCACCGTGTGGGTCAACGACCACCACCGGCTCGACCCGGCCTCGCCCTGGGGCGGCCGGGGCGCGAGCGGGCTGGGCCGGGAGAACGGCAGGGAGGCCTACCACCAGTGGACCCAAACCCGCAGCATCATCCTCAACCACGGCACGGGCCGGTTCGACTGGTTCGGCACCGACGAGGTGATCCGCTACTCCTGACCTCTCGCTGAGCTCGGCCTCCCCCGGCGCGGGGCGGGCGGGCCCGTCCATCGGCCGCCCGCCCCCCTTCCCCCCCCCCCCTCCGCCCCTTTTCCCCACCCCCCCCTCCCCCCTCCCCCCGCCGCCC
>QGUZ01000435.1 GCA_003242605.1 Actinomycetota bacterium | reverse complement strand
AAGTGTCGCGCCTCAAGCTCGAACCTGGTACTCCTGTTGTCGTTCACGTCCGGGTTGGTTACGACCCCGAAGATATGCCGGTGCGGGTCGCGGTGTCGGTGCTGCCCGCCGACAAACATCTGATCAGGTACGAGCTGGAACGTCATTGACGCAGCGCCGGCCGGCTCATCCTCGGATGGGGCGGCCGTTGTCGTCTTCGACGGGTGGAACCCGGCCGCGTCCGGAGCGATTCGCGTCGCCGCCCCGGCGCGGCCGTATCTGATGGTTCACGCGCCCGCCCCGTGGGCGGGGCCGGTCGCCGTCCGGGCCGCGGACGGCGGAGCGAGGCGGCCCCTGCCCGTTGACCGGGCCTGCCCTCGCACTTGGGGGGTGGTTCCACCCGTCGCCGTCGTGGGCTGAGCCGCCACGGACCCCGCGCGCTTCCGGGTTCCGCTCGCCGGCGGCCCTCTCCTGCTGAATCCGGCCCTGGAGACCTCACGCCTCCCATTGGTCACTCTGCGTACTCACCGCAGTACCACCAGCACCGAAAGGATGCATCATGCACACGAACACCGTTCTTCACGCCGTCCGCGAGCCGCTGACGCTCACCCTCCGTCGCGCCGAGGCCGCCGATCTGCCGGCCGTGCTCGCCCTGCTCGCCGAGGCCGCGGCCTGGCTCAACGCCCGCGGCGTGCGCCAGTGGCCGGCCGGCGGCTTCCCCGCCTCCCGCATCGAGCCGCTGATCGCCGCCGGCACGCTCTACGTCGTCGAGGGCGAGGCCGGCGGCCCGCTCGGCGACGGGCCCGCGGCGGGGCCGATCGCGACGATCGCCCTCGACGGGTACGCCGACCCCGAGTTCTGGACCGCCGAGGACCGGCCCGAGGACGCCTACTACGTGCACAAGCTGTGCACCGCGCGGGCCTGCTCCGGGCTCGGCATCGGCCGCGCGCTGCTCGACTGGGCGGGCCGCCGCACGCTCGCCGACGGCCTGCGCCGGCTGCGGCTCGACTGCGCCAAGACGAACGCCGCGCTGCAGGGCTACTACCGCTCCCTCGGCTTCCGGCACGTGCGCACCGTCGACCTGCCGCACCGCGCCTCCGGCGCGCTCTTCGAGCGCCCGGCCGGCGCCTTCGGCGGGTACGGCGGGCCGCGCATCATCGACCTGTCCGCCGACCTGTCCGACGGCCTGTCCGCCGACCTGGTCGCCGAGGCGCCCGCGGCGCTGCCGGGCGACGGCCTCGTGCTCACCCGCTAGCGCAAAGCGGACGAATCGCCAGGTTGCACCCCGTCACCTGGTGGAGCAGGCGGTAGCCGTACGTTCCAGGACGGCTCCTCCGATAGCCTCCCAACATGACGGGTTCGCTGCTCGAAGTGGTCACGCTGGACGTGCGTGACGCCGTGGCCGCCGAGGAGGGCGGCGCCGATCGCGTCGAGGTGGTCGCGCATCCCTCCGGTGACGGCACCCCGGAGGCGGCCACGGTGGCGGCGATCGCGCGGGAGTGCTCGCTGCCGCAGATGGTCCGGCTGGGCTGCGGCTCCCGGCCCGGCGCCGGGTACACGGTCACCCCGGCGGAGCTGGAGGAGCTGAAGAAACGCGCCCGGGAGCTGGCCGACGCGGGCGCGGCCGGGTTCGTGTTCGGTTTCCTCACCGCCGAGGGCGCGGTCGACCTCGCGGCGACCGAGGACCTGATCAGCGCGATCGCTCCGCTGCCGTGGACCTTCCACCGGGCGGTGGACCACGCCGCCGACGTCCAGGCCGCGTGGCGCGCGGTACGGCTGCTGCCCAACCTCGCCACCATCCACACCGCCGGCGCCCCCACCGGCGTCGAGGACGGGCTGCCGGTGCTGCGCGCCCGCGCGCACGCCGGGGACGCCGGGCTGATCATGGTGGGCGGCGGGCTGGAGCGCCACCACGTGCCGCTGCTGCGCGCGCAGGGCATCGGCTCCTTCCACGTCGGCGGCGCGGTGCGCACCGGCTGGTCGGCGCCGGTGGAGGCCCGGCTCGTCCGGCAGTGGCGCGAGCTCGTCGGCTCCTGACCCGCCCCGCACGACGGCGAGCACGACAGAGAGCACCGCACAGAGCACGACGGCGTGCGGCGCGGCGGGGGCGGGCCGCCGCGCCGGGCGGGTCAGCCGCGGTCCGGCGCGCGCCCGCAGGCGGCGAGCAGCGCCTCGCGGCCGGGGAGCTTCACCCGCTCGCCACGGCCGAGCCGGGCGGCGAGCGCCGCCTCGGCGGCCTCGATCGCCAGCCACTCGTCGTAGGTGACCGGCCGGATGCCGCGCCGGGCGAGCAGGTCGTCGATGCGGGGCCGGTCCCCGGTGGGGCGGCCGGCCAGGTCGGCGAGGAGGGTGCGCACGGTCTCGGCGGCGTCCGACTTGTTCGTGCCGATCACGCCGGTCGGGCCGCGCTTGAGCCAGCCGGCCACGTACTCGCCCGCGGCACGCTCGCCGGCCCCGCCGTAGGTGTCGTCCGGCCCCTTGCGGAGGACCCGGCCGGCCTCGTTCGGCACGGTGTGGGTGGCCGCGTCGAACGGCACGCCGGGCAGCGGCACGCTCCGGTAGCCCACCGAGCGCAGCACGAGCTGCACCGGGATCGTCTCGAACTCGCCGGTGCCGGCGAGCCGGCCGTCGACCAGGTGGGTGCGCTCGAGGCGGACGGCCTCCACCCGCCGGTCGCCGAGGATCTCCACCGGGCGCAGCCAGAACCGCAGCTCCAGCCGCCGCGGCCGGCCCTCCGGCACCCGCGACGCCCACGCCTGCAGCACCTCGACGTTCCCGCGGGCCTGCCGGGACAGCGAGGTCACGTCGTCGACCTTCACCTCGCCCTGGTGGGTGAGCACGTCGGCGTTGGCCAGGTCGCCGAGCTCGCGCAGCTCCTTGGTGGTGAACTTGGCGTGCTCCGGCCCGCGCCTGCCGATCACGTGGATGGTGCGCACCCGGCTCGCCGCCAGCCGCTGGAGCACCGGCTCGGGCACGTCGGTGCCGCGCAGCTCGTCGGCGGACTTGGCGAGGATGCGGGCCACGTCCACCGCGACGTTGCCGACCCCGATCACCGCCACCTCCTCGGCGTCGAGGGTGAAGGCGTCGGCGGGCACGTCGGGGTGGCCGCAGTACCAGTTGACGAAGTCGGTGGCGGCGGCGCTGCCGGGCAGGTCCTCGCCGGGGATGCCGAGGCGGCGGTCGACCGTGGCCCCGGTGCAGTAGACGACCGCGTCGTAGTGTTCGCGCAGCTCGGCCGCTGAGACGTCGGCGCCGAGCTCCACCCCGCCGAGGAAGCGCACCGCCGGGCGCTCCAGCACCTGCCGTAAGTACCGGGCGATCGACTTGATCGAGGTGTGGTCGGGGGCGACGCCGTACCGGACGAGGCCGTACGGGGTGGGGAGGCGTTCGAGCACGTCGACCTCGACGTCCGGGCCCGCCTGCTTGGTGAGCGCGTCCGCGGTGTAGATGCCCGCCGGCCCCGAGCCCACGAAACCGAACTAGATCTCTAATGCCGCTTTCTGCTGGAAAAAAAAAAAATAATAATGACGACTAATATAAG
>QGUZ01000434.1 GCA_003242605.1 Actinomycetota bacterium | reverse complement strand
GCCATTCCACCCTGTCGTCGAGGCCCGTCGGCGACCAGGTCCCGGCCAGCAGCCCGGCCGCCACGGCGCCCAGCCCGATGCCGGCGATACCGAGCAGGACCTGCGCTTTCGTATCGACACGGTCGAGTTCTCCCTTGGCCTCTCCCAGCAGGCGTTCGGCTTCCGCACGAACGAGGTCTTCGTGGGAGTCGGCACGATTCTTCTCGCCGTTGAATAACCGTCGCAGCATGGTATCCCTGTCGCGTCCCCCGGGCCATTATGCGCTCTATGCGATATGCGCGAGCCCGGATATGGAAAACGCGTCGATGGTAGACCGATAACGGTGAGCGAGAATGGCGGCGATCACGGTGTGTGCCGCTGATCAGAGCTGTGCGGCGATGTGTCGCGCCTGCCGTAACGGCCGCCGCCGGCCGGTGCCGGGCCTGGCCTTGGCCCAGAGCGCCGTACCGGGCCTTCCCGGCGAGGCAGGGGTGGGGTGCGCTGAGCCGCAGGGACATCGTGCGGCGGATCCGCGGTCGCGCACGCAGCCCGGAGGCCGACGGCAGGACCGGCGGCTCGGCCACAGTGCCCTGTCGTCCCTGGGCGCGGTGGCCGATGACGCGGCCGGGCAGGCGCGCTCGCCGACCGGGCCGGTCATCCCTGATGCGGGCCGCGGGTCACCTATGCCTGCGAGCCGCCGACCGTACGGCCCCATTCCCGGGCGCGCTCGAGCTCGCCATCGGCCAACGGACCCGGCGTGCCCTTCACCGTGAAGTCCTGGCCACGCTCGGCCCGGATCTTGCGGCGTTTGAACTCCTTGACGATCGCCTTCCCGGCCGAGCCCGCGAACATCCCGCCCGCCGTCGTCGAGAACGCGACGATCCGGCCGTCCACGGACTCGAGGTCGGCGATCCACTCCCGCACCCCTCTGGCGGGCGCGGTACCCCCTTTCTCCACCGCTTGGCCGCGCGAGGCCGGCGTCGGCAGGCTCATGTTGTGGGTCGGGGCGCCCACCAGCACGAGGTCCGCGGACAGACGGCGCGGCGCCGACCCGGCCGGAAACCTCTCGACCTCTACCCCGGCCGAGTTCAATCCCTCGATGATTGCGTCGGCCACCTTCGACGTGTTGCCGAAGCAGGACTCGACGACGACAGCACGCATGATTCGATCATCCCTCCGGCACGGCCGCGATGGGCGGGGGAATTTCCGGCGGCTCCTGCCGGCCGGCTGACTCCGCCGGTCCGATGGCGAACTCCGCTGAGCCGTACGCACCGCTCGCCCAGAGCGCACGGGGGCGTACCCCGCGCCCTGGCGGAGCAGCCCGGCCGGCCGCAGCTCGCCCAGAGCGCACGGGGGCGTACCGGTCCACCCGCGCTCCGAAGAGACCCAGCCTCACCCTGCGCCGGTGTCATCCGGCCGAGCGGCCGGGGGCCGCGTGCGGCCGGCGTCCGGAAGGCGTACGGCACACTGACGGGAGCGACACGCCTACCGGCTGTGACGACGTCGAGGTGGAAGTCAGTCATCGTTTCCGTTACGAAGCGCGCCGCCCTCTCGCTTTCAATTCGGACATAAGAGAGATTGGGCAGCGTTACTTCGCCACAAGCGACCTTAGGAGCATGCGTGGAAGACATCCTGCCCGCGATCTCGGACTTCGTCTGGGGGCCGTTCCTCCTCATCCCCCTGCTCCTGCTGACAGGCCTCTACCTCACGATCGTGCTGCGGGGCCTGCAGTTCCATAAGCTGCTCTACGCCCTCTGGCTCGCGTTCATCCGGCGAAAGGATCCGGAGGGCACGGGCGACATCAGCCACTACCAGGCCCTGTCCACCGCGCTGGCGGCCACCGTCGGCGTCGGCAACATCGCGGGTGTCGCGACGGCCGTCCACTTCGGCGGCCCGGGCGCGGTCTTCTGGATGTGGGTCACCGGCCTCGTCGGCATGGCCACCAAGTACTGCGAGGCCTTCCTCGGCGTGCGCTTCCGCCGTACCGACGCCAAGGGCGAGCAGAGCGGCGGCCCGATGTACTACCTCACCCACGGCGTCGGCGGGAAGTTCGGCGCCACCCTGGGCATCCTCTTCGCGATCTTCGGCGCGATCGCCGCCTTCGGCATCGGCAACATGGTGCAATCCAACAGCGTGGCCGATGCGATCAACGCCCAGTGGGGCGTCCCCATGTGGGTGACCGGCCTGATCACCACCGTGATCGCCGCCGTCGTGATCCTCGGCGGCATCAAGAGCATCGGTGCGTTCACCAGCGCCTTCGTGCCCGTGATGATCGTCTTCTACGTCCTGGGCGCCCTGTGGGTGATCACCGCCAACATCGGGAACCTGCCCAGCGCCATCGCCACGATCTTCGCGGACGCCTTCACCGGCACCGCGGCCACCGGCGGGTTCGCCGGCGCCACCGTCCTCATGGCGATCCGGTACGGCGTGGCCCGCGGCATGTTCTCGAACGAGTCGGGCCTGGGCACCGGCGGTATCGCGGCGGCGGCCGCCAAGACCAACGAGCCCGTGCGGCAGGCGCTCGTGTCCATGACCCAGACCTTCATCGACACGCTGGTCGTCGTCAGCATGACCGGTCTGGCGATCGTGGTGACCGGTGCCTGGCAGAGCGGTGAGAACGGCGCCCCGCTCACCTCGCTCGCGTTCAGCCAGGGTCTGCCCGGCGAGTGGGGCGGCATCGTCGTCACCCTCGGCCTGGTCTTCTTCGCCTTCTCCACTCTGCTCGGCTGGGGGTACTACGGCGAGCGCTGCATGGAGCGGCTCTTCGGCCGGGGTGCGGTGGTTCCGTACCGGCTGGTGTTCATCGTGCTGATCTTCGTCGGCACGGTGCTCGAGCTGCAGGTCGTGTGGACGTTCTCGGACATCATGAACGGCCTCATGGCGCTGCCCAACCTCATCGGCCTGGTCATGCTCTCCGGTCTCGTGGTCCGGGAGACCCGGGCGTACTTCAGCCGTCCCGACTGGCAGACCGAGTACCGGCTCGTCTCATCGGAGCGGTGAGCCGCGGGGCTCATCACCCCTGACCGTCTGAATCCGGCTCCGTCACATCGGTCCGTGCCCGGCGCCGCGTCACCGGCGGCGCTGGCACGGGCCCAACCCGGTAGGGAGCCGCTCTCACCGGTGACCATGGGTGGGAGCGGCTCCCTGCTCTCGTTTCAGCCGCCTGGCCCTGCCTGTACGGCGCATCCTGCACCGATTTCACCTGATCCGCCCACACGACCATTTGGATAAATGAACTCAATTCACACTTGATCGTAATCATGCTACAGTTCACCCCAGTTGCCCCTTTAGTCATAGGAGGCACTGGTGCGACAGCTTTCCCCTGCTCTGCTGGCCCTGACGACCGTTGCGCTCACCATGGCGGCCGCCACCCCGGCCGAGGCCGCCACCCGGCCGAAGGGCGTGCCGAAGGCTGCGATCACCGCCCAGGTGAAGAAGATCGTGGACGGTGACACGATCCACGTGGTGTCCAAGGGCCGGACGCTCAAGGTCCGGCTGCTGGAGATCGACGCCCCCGAGCGGGGCCAGTGCTGGTACAGCGCGGCG
>QGUZ01000106.1 GCA_003242605.1 Actinomycetota bacterium | reverse complement strand
CCGCGCCAGATGTCTAAAAGAGCCGGGGGCCGACCCCCGCGGGGGGCGGCCCCCGCGCGGGCCCCGCCCGCCGTGCCGCACCGCGAGCCCGTCCCGAGAGTGGAGCCCCCTCGACCATGAGCGAAACCCGACAGGCGGCGCACCCTCCCACCTGGGCGCGGCGGACCGAGAAGGTCTCCGTCGTCGTCGCGAGGGAGATCGTGCGCGACATCGTCCGGCAGCGGCTGGCCCCGGGCAGCATGCTGGAGCCCGAGGGTGCCATGCTCCGGCGGTACCGGGTCGCCCGCGCCTCGCTGCGCGAGGCGCTGCGCATCCTGGAGACCCACGGGCTCATCCGGATCAAGCCGGGCCCGGGCGGCGGCCCGGTGGTGGCCGAGGTCGACAGCGGCGACTTCGGCCGCATGGCGAGCATGTTCTTCCAGGCCCTCGGCGTGCGCGTCGCGGAGCTCGTGGACACCCGGCTCGTCCTCGAGCCGCTGCTCACCCGCCTTGCGGCCGAACGCCGCGACCCCGACTGGGACGCGCGGCTGCGGGAGGCGGTGCAGGCCGGGTTCGACGCCTCCGACGCCGAGGAATGGGCGAAGGCCGCCGAGGGCTTCCACTCCCTCATCCTCTCCATGGCGGGCAACCGGCCGCTCAACCTCGTGGCGCTGGCGGTGCGGGACATCCTCGCCGACCGGCTCGCCGGCCTCGTCTACGCCGACCTCAACCGGGAGGAGACGCGGCGGGTGCACGCCGCGATCGCCGAGGCGATCCTCGCGGGCGAGGCCGACAAGGCCGAGCGCCTCATGCGCGAGCACATGCACGACTACGCCGACACGGTCGCGGTCCACTCCGGGCTGCTCGCCGAGACCGTCGACTGGCGCTGAGCGCCGCCGAGCCGCGCCGGGACCGGCCGTACGGCTTCGCGCGCCCACTACGCTCCTGGCATGCACACCCGTCCGCGTGAGCTCGACACGACCCTCCCCGGCCCGCGGCTGCTCACGGCCGAGATCCTCGTGGTCTTCGCGGTGTCGCTCGGCGCCTCCGCGCTGTTCTCCCTGATCAGGCTGATCGGTGCGCTCACCGCGCCGCGCGCGCTGCAGGACCAGCAGGCCCTGCTGGTGGGCTCGCGCGCGCCCGGGCGGCCCTGGCTCGACCTCGCCCTCCAGCTCGCGGACATCGCGGTCTCGGTTGCCCCGGTCGCGCTCGTCGCCTACCTGCTCGCCCGCTCCGGCGAGTCGCTGCGCACGATCGGGGTGGACCTGCGCGAGCCGGGCCGCGACCTGCTGCGCGGGGCCGGGCTCGCCGCGCTGGTCGGCGGGACCGGGCTCGCCTTCTACCTCGCGGTGTGGGCCGCGGGGGTGAACCTCACCGTGGTGCCGGGCGCCCTCCCCGACGTGTGGTGGCGCATCCCGGTGCTGCTGCTCGCCGCCGCGGAGAACGGCGTGCTCGAAGAGGTGATCGTCTGCGGCTACCTGCTGCACCGGCTCGGCCAGCTCGGCTGGAGCCCGGTGCGCTCGGTGGCGGTCTCCGCGGTGGTCCGCGGCTCGTACCACCTCTACCAGGGGTTCGGCGGCTTCGTCGGGAACGTGGTGATGGGGCTGCTGTTCGGCTGGCTCTACCTGCGCTGGCGGCGCGCGATGCCGCTGGTGGCCGCGCACACGCTGATCGACGCGGTGGCCTTCGTCGGCTACGCCCTGCTGCGCGGCAAGGTGAGCTGGCTGCCCTGACGCGCGCGCCCGGCCGCCAATCACACCCGCGCCCGCTTTTCACGCCGCCTGCATCCGGCGAATTCCGCGTGCCCTTCGCCTTTTCCGAAAAAACGTCAATCAGTATTCGGGACCCGACCCCACCGGGCGAGGACGTCTCGCCGGGCCGCCCGGACGCCACACGTATGCTCCCCGGCTCGTCCGGCGACGACCCGGGCCGAGGGCGCCAATCTTGGGCGAACCGGGACGGCGTGCCGCCCTCCCGCGCGTCGGCATTCGCGCCCATCGGGCGGGTGGCCGAACAGGGACGGGCCGGGGTTTCCGGTAGGCCGCCGCCCCGGGATCGGCGACGCGGGGAAACCCGCCGGGCAGGTGAGTTCACCCCGCCCGCGGGCAGTCGGACAGCGCACGGCGACGACGTGCGCCCCCGGCACCGGCCCGCCGCAGGTCCGCGACGGGACGTGCCGAGGGCTTCCGGGCGCGATGCGGGGAGGGTCCGCACATGGAATCCAAGCGGTGGAGTATGGAGATCGAGATAACCGAGGAAGGGGACGAGACGCACGCCCGCGCGGTGCTGTTCAGCAAGGGCGACGCGCACCTGATCGGCGTGGGCCAGGCGCGCCGGAACCCGGCCGACCCGATGGTGCACGAGATCGGCGACGAGCTCGCCGTCGCCCGCGCGCTCGCCGACCTGGCGAGTAAGCTGCTCGGCGCCGCGTCGGCCGACGTCGCGAAGGCGACCGGCTCGCGCGAGCCCGTCCACCTGTCCCTGGTGTGACTCCGTCCCGGGCCGCCGTCCGCAGCAGCCGCCGGTCGGCGGCCCGGTGACGGTCCCGTGCCTCGGGTTTCCCGCACCGGCGGCAGGCCGTACGCTTCGGCGTGACGCGATCGACGGAGGCGATGCGATGGCGGAGCACGGCGAGGTGCTGCCCGGGACGGTTGTGGAGGAGGCCGCCGGCGAGGGTACGGCCGGCCGCGCGGCGGACGGCCGCATCGAGCGGGAGCTGCACGCGGCCGGCGCCGCGTGGGTGGCCGGCGTGGACGAGGTGGGGCGTGGCGCCTGGGCCGGGCCGGTGGTGGTGTGCGCCGCCCTCGCCAGGCCGGGCCCGCCGGAGCCGCCCGAGCTGCCCGGGCGGGGCGGGCGGCCGGTCCGGCTCACCGACTCCAAGCTGCTCACCGCGGCGCACCGGGAGGCGTTCGCCGAGGTCCTGCCGGGCTGGCTCGCCGGGTACGCGATCGGCGAGTCGGGGCCGGAGGAGATCGACGAGGTGGGGATGACCGAGGCGCTGCGCCGCGCCGCGCACCGCGCGCTCGAGGCACTGCCGCACCGGCCCGACGCGGTGATCCTCGACGGCCGCCACGACTTCCTCGGCGCGCCCTGGCGGGTGCGGTGCGTGGTGGGCGCCGACCGGCGCTCGGTCACCGTCGCCGCCGCATCGGTGCTCGCCAAGGTGCACCGGGACCGGCTCATGGCCGCGCTCGCGCCCGAGCACCCGGCGTTCGGCTTCGACGCCAACGCGGGCTACCCCTCCCCCGAGCATCGCCGCGCCCTCGAGGAGCTGGGCCCCACCCCGTACCACCGGCTGTCCTGGTCCTACCTCGACGACCTGCCGCGCTGGCGGCACCTGCGCAAGCGCCGCGACCCCCTCGCCGGCTCCGGGCAGCTCACGCTGCTGTGACCGCGCGGCCGTGACCGCGCGGCGGCCGCCCGGGTGAGCCCGCGGCCCCGCCGGGCAGCACCAAGGGCATGACCCGGCGCGGGCCCCGGCACGGGGGCGGCCGGAAGGGGGTCGAGACGATGACCGTCGAGACGATGTCCGTGACGCAGGCGCCCGGACGGGCGGCAGCCGCGGCGCGGAGCCCGGCATGGTGAGCTCGCGCGGCGCCGCGCCGCCGATCGTGGTCGGGGTGGACGACAGCCCGCACGGGCTGGTCGCCGCCGCGTGGGCGGGGCAGGAGGCGGCCGTGCACCGGTCCCCGCTGCGCGTGGTGCACGCGGTCGCCCGGTTCCCCCTCGGCCTGCCCCGGCCGGACGCCGGTGGGGCGGCGCACGCCCTGGTGCGCGCGGCCGCCCTGCGCGCCCGGGCCGGGCGGCCGCGCCTGGAGGTGACCACCGAGGTGGTGCCCGGCCCGGCCGTGGACGCGCTGTGCGCCCGGGCGGCGGGGGCGCGGATCCTCGTCGTGGGCGGCCGCCGCCTGGGGCCGCTCGCCCGGCTCGTGCTCGGCTCGGTGAGCCGGCACCTGGTCACGCACGCGCCCTGCCCGGTCGTGGTGGTCGGGGCGTATCCGCAGCCGCCGTACCGCCGGATCGTGGTGGGGGTGAGCGGTGAGCCGGGGCAGGACCCGGTGCTCGACTTCGCCTTCACCGAGGCGTCCGCCCGGGGCTGCCCGCTGGTCGCCGTGCACGCCTGGTCCCACCCGGTGTCGCGGGCGCCCGGCGACATGCTGCCGCTGCTCTACGACGTCGAGCAGGTCGGCCAGGAGGAGATGCGGCTGCTCGCCGAGGTGCTCGCGGGCCGGGCCGAGCGGTTCTGCGACGTGACCGTCGAGGAGCGCTGCCCGCGGCACGGCGCCGCCGGGGCGCTCCTCGACGCGTCGGCCGAGGCCGATCTGGTGGTGGTCGGGATGCGGGCCGGGCGCATCACCGGCCACATCCTCGGCTCCACGGCGCACGCCGTGCTGCGGCACGCCCGCTGCCCGGTGGCCGTGGTCCGGCACTGAGGCCGGGCGCCGGGGCCGGGGTTCAGGCCACGGCCTCGCCCCGCGGCGCCCATCCGGCGAGGTCCACGAACGGCTCGGCGAAGTGCGCGGGGGCGATCACGCCGCCGCGGGATCGCACGCGCTGGAGCACCTCGATCCGGGTGCGCACGGCCTGCTCGGGATCGTCGTCGTAGCGGTAGGTCACCGCCGGGTTGGCGAGCTGCACCGGATGGTGGAGCAGGTCGGCGGTGATGGTGAGGTCGCCGAACTCCACGATCTGGTGGCCGGGGGTGTGCCCGGGGGCGAGGTGCACCCGCACGCCCGGGATCACCTGCGCGGTGCCGTCGACGATCTCCAGGCCGGCGCCGAGCGGGCGGAGCAGGGCGGCGCGGACCGGCTCGCCGGCGGTGTCGGCCTCGGCGCGCTGCAGCAGGTGGCGGGCGTTGGGGAACGCCGGGCCGTGCTCGCCGATCGCGCCGCCGTAGTGGTCGCCGTGCAGGTGGGTGAGCACGACCGCGTCGATGTCGCCGGGCGCCACGCCGAGCTCGGCGAGCCGGGCCGGGAGCGCGCCCGGCACCGGGGCCCAGGGGGCGGCGGGCGAGGAGAGGCCGCCGACGCCGGTGTCCACGAGCACGAGGCGGCCGTGCGCGCGCAGCAGGTGGACGTGGAAGTGCAGGATCCATTCGGTGGTGGGCAGCCCCGCCCAGTCCTCCGGGCGCGCGTTGCGGAAGATCTCCTCGACGGGGCGGCGCAGCGGTCCCCCCAGCGGGCCCACCGCGTCGCAGATCGGGATGACCTCGACACCGGCCACCACCCGTGGCTCACAGTGGTTCATCGCGGCATTCTCCCACAGGAATGGCGACATCAGGCGCTAAACCGAATTACCTCCACAAATTCGCCATGTGACGCTAATTCCGGCTAACGCGAATTCGTGTCCACTTCAGGTGAGTGAGCGATTTTGCGCCGACGGCGGAAAACGCCGGTATCCGGGTGTGCATTCCTCCATCTCCGCCAGGGGAGGTGCGGCCGCGGCCCACTACCGTGGGGCCGGTTCTTCCCACGAGGAGCGGATCGTGTCCCCCGCCGAGGGCCGGTTCGCCGGGCCGGGACCGTGCCACCGGGTCCCGGCCCGGCGAACCGCGGCGCGGTCACGACCCACCGCCGCCGCGTGCCCGGCGGCCCGCCGGTCGGCTCGCGGCCTGAGGAGGGGGTGGTCGCGCATCGCCCGGACGGCGCCCGGCGGCCTGCTCCGATTCGCTCCGCCCCGTCCCGTCCGCCGTGGGCGGGCCCCGCCCCGCCCCGGCACGCGGGCCGGGTCACCGACGACCTCGAGAACTGGAGTGATCCCATGGCCGGCCTGGACGCCTCGCTCAAGGAGATGATGGCGATCGACGGCGCGATCGGCGCCGCCATCGTGGACTACAACAGCGGCATGGCGCTCGGCTTCCTCGGCGGCGACAAGGACCTCGACCTGCAGATCGCCGCCGCCGGCAACACCGAGGTGGTCAAGGCGAAGATGCGCACCATGGAGTCGCTGCGGCTCAGCGACCACATCGAGGACATCCTGATCACGCTCGGCACCCAGTACCACGTGATCCGCCCGGTCTCCGGCCGCGGCGGCCAGGGCCTGTTCCTCTACGCCGCCCTCGACCGCGGGCGCGCCAACCTCGCGCTCGCCCGCCACCGGCTCAAGCAGATCGAGGAGCGGCTCGAGATCTGACCGCGGTCCGGGTACGGCGGGCCCGGCTCACCGGGCGGGCCGCGGCGCCGCCGCGGCCCGCCCGTCCGCGAGCAGCTCGGCGAGGTGCACGGCCCGCACCCCGGCGAGCTGGGAGATCTGGGTGCGGCAGGAGAACCCGTCGGCGAGCACCACGGCGTCCTCCCCCGCCTCGCGGATCGCGGGCAGCAGCTGCGTCTCGGCGACCGCGACCGAGACGTCGTAGTGGCCGCGCTCCATGCCGAAGTTGCCGGCGAGCCCGCAGCAGCCGCCCACCGCGCGCACCGCCGCGCCGGTCCGGGCGAGCAGCGCCCGGTCGGTCTCCCAGCCGAGCACCGCGTGGTGGTGGCAGTGCGGCTGGGCGACGACGGTCAGGCCGCTCAGGTCGGGCGGCGTCCAGCCGGGCAGGCCGGACAGGAACTCGGCGAGCGTCGCCACCGCGGGGATCGGCCCGTCGAGCAGCTCGGCGGCGTCGGAGCGCAGCACGGCCGCGCAGGACGGCTCGAGGGCGACGATCGGCACCCCGTCGCGGGCGTACCGGGCGAGCGCGGCGACGGCCCGGCCGAGGATGCGGCGGGCGGCGTCGAGCTGGCCGGTGGAGATCCAGGTCAGCCCGCAGCAGACCGGCCGGTCGAGCACCCGTACGGCGAAGCCCGCGCCGGCGAGCAGCCGGATCGCGGCGTGCGCCACCTGCGGCGCGAAGTGGTCGGTGAACGAGTCCACCCACAGCAGCACCGGCGGCCCGTCGCCGGCCACGACCCCGGCCCGGCGGCCGCGGGCCCGGCGCAGCGAGCGGCGGAACGGCCGCTCGGCGAACCGGGGCAGCGGGCGGCGCGGGTCGATGCCGCCGACCCGCTTCACGGCCGCCGCCACCGGCGGAATCCCGAGCAGCCGGTTGACCGCGCGCGGCGCGAGCGCGGCGAGCCGGGACCAGCGGGGCAGCCACCCCATGCTGTAGTGGCTGAGCGGGCGCAGCCGGCCCCGGTAGCTCTGGTGGAGCACCTCGGCCTTGTAGGTGGCCATGTCCACCCCGGTCGGGCAGTCCGCGGCGCAGCCCTTGCACGCCAGGCACAGGTCGAGCACCTCGCGCACCTCGGGCGCGCGCAGCCCGCCCGGCAGCGCCCCGTTGATCGCCTCCTGCAGCACCCGGGCCCGGCCCCGGGTGGTGTCCTTCTCGTCCCGGGTCGCCACGTACGACGGGCACATCACCTGGCCCGCCCCGGGGGCGGGGATCCGGCATTTGCCGACGCCGGTGCAGCGGTGCACGGCCGCGGCGAAGTCGCCGCCGTCGTCCCGGTACCGGAACGCGACGGGGTGGCGCACCCTGGGCGGCGGGCTGAGCCGCAGGTCCCGGTCGAGCGGGGCGGGCCGTACGATCACGCCGGGGTTGAGCACGTCGCCGGGGTCGAACGCGGCCTTCACCGCGGCGAACAGGTCGATCGCCTCGGGCGAGTACATCAGCGGCAGCAGCTCGCCGCGGGCCCGCCCGTCCCCGTGCTCACCGGACATCGAGCCGCCGTGCTCCGCCACCAGCCGGGCCGCCTCCAGCAGGAACGCGCGGAACGCCTT
This sequence comes from Actinomycetota bacterium, assembly GCA_003242605.1. GTDB lineage: Bacteria > Actinomycetota > Actinomycetes > Streptosporangiales > Streptosporangiaceae > Thermopolyspora. Next base: position 7,509 of record QGUZ01000106.1, on the reverse strand, counting down.
CGGGCCGTCGGTGCGGTGGAACGGGAAGTCGATGCGCACGTGCAGGCAGCCGTCGCCGAAGTGCCCGTACGGCACGCCGGACAGGCCGTGCCCGGCGAGCAGCTCGTCGAACGCGCGCAGGTAGCCGCCGAGCCGCTCGGGCGGCACGGCCGCGTCCTCCCAGCCGGCGTGGGCGGGCCGGCCCGCGGGGCTGCGGGAGGCGAGCCCGGCGCCGTCCTCCCGGATCCGCCAGATCCGCGCGGCCTGCGCGGGGTCGTCGAGCACGACCGCGTCCAGGGCGTCCACGCCCCGCACCGCCTCGGCCTTCGCCTTCGCCTCCTGCCGCGTGGCGCCGCCGAACTCGACGAGCAGCCAGCCCGCGCCGCGCGGCAGCGGCGGCACCGCGGCGCCGCCGCGCCGGGTGCGCACCACGTCGACGAGGCGGGCGTCGATGCCCTCGATCGCGATCGGCCGGTACGCGAGCAGCGCGGGCACCGCGTCCGCGGCCGACGGCATGTCCGGGTAGCCGAGCACGAGCAGCACCCGGTGCGCGGGCGCCTCGACCAGCCGCACCCGCGCCTCGAGCAGCACGCCCCAGGTGCCCTCGCTGCCCACGAACGCCCGCGCCGGGGCGAACCGCTCGGGCAGCAGGTGCTCCAGGGCGTAGCCGGAGATCTGCCGGGTGAACCGGCCGAACTCGGTGCGGGCGACGGCGAGGCCGCGCGCCATCACCTTGCGCACCTCGGCGAGCGTGCCCTCGGCCGCGGCCCCGTCCCCGGCCTCGCGCAGCACGAGCCGCTCCCCGTTCCCGGCGAGCACGTCGAGCTCGACCACGTTGTCGGAGGTGCGGCCGTAGGCGAGCGCCCGGGACCCGCACGCGTTGTTGCCGATCATCCCGCCGAGCGTGCACCGGGCGTGGGTGGACGGGTCCGGCCCGAACCGCAGGCCGTACGGCGCGGCCGCGCGCTGCAGCGCGCCGAGCACGGCGCCCGGCTCCACCACCGCGGTCCGCGTCTCCGGGTCCACCGAGCGGATCGCGTTCATGTGCCGGGAGAAGTCGAGCACGAGGCCGGGCCCGACCGCGTTGCCCGCGATCGAGGTGCCCGCGCCGCGCGCGGTGAGCGGCACCCCGGCCTGGCGGCACACCTCGAGCGCGGCCGCGACCTCCTCGGCGTCACGCGGGAAGGCGACGGCGGCGGGCGGCACCCGGTACAGGGAGGCGTCGGAGGAGTACTCGGCGCGGCGGCGGGCCGACACGTCGACCTCACGGACGCCGGCGGCGCGCAGCGCCCGGGCCAGTTCCTCGGGGGTCAGCGCGATCCCTCCCCCGTGCCGGCGTGGGCCGCGGGACGCGCCGCGGCGGCGGCCCGGCGTCCGGCGCCGCGTGCTGCACAGGAGTGGCGGTAGGTCACGGGTCCAATTCTGCCCGTCGCGCCGGCGCGGCCCGGAGGCGGCTCCGCCCGCCGACCCTCCGGACACGTTGCCATCACCGTTACATAAGGGGCGTAGTGTGGTGCCCCGGATCAGCGCTCCGGATCAGCGGCCGGGGGGCGGACGCGGGCCGCCAACTCGCCGCTTTTTCCCATTGAGAAGTGCTGAATCCCACTACAGTGATCCCTGAGGTGAAAGAAGCAGAAGAGGGTCATATACCCCAATTCATACGCTACGATCCACCCGTTTCCCCGGTTCAGGTCCTGTTGGATGGCACGACGCGTGGCTCTGGAGGCCTCGTGAGACTTACACGCTTCGTCATCGGCGTCCTGGTCTGCACCCTGGTGGCGGTCGCGGGGTGCAGCGACGACTCGGAGTCGCCCGGCGCCGACCTGGAGAAGACGCAGCTCACCGTCGGCACGATGGCGGTCGCGGACGCCGCGCCCCTGGAGATCGCGGTACGGCGCGGCCTGTTCAAGGCCGAGGGCCTCGATGTCAAGCTCAAGACGGTCTCCGGTGCCGCGGAGGCGATGCCGCAGCTGCAGAGCGGCCAGCTCGACATCAGCCTCGGCGCGTACATCCCCTACATCAACGCGGTCGGCACCGGCCAGGCCGATCTGAAGATCGTCGCGGAGGGCTCCCGCACCGCCCTGGGCACCCACACGATCATGGTGCCGCCGAACAGCCCCATCCGCACCCCGGCGGACCTGAAGGGGAAGAAGATCGGGGTCAACACCAAGTACAGCGCCGCCTCGATGCTCGTGCGTGCCGCGGCCAAGGTGCACGGCGTCACGCTGACCGAGGAGAAGAACTTCGTGCAGATCCCCCCGCCGGAGTTCCAGAACGCGCTGATGTCGGGCAAGGTCGACGCCATCCAGGCGATCGAGCCGTTCACCACGATCATCGCGCAGGCGACCGGGGCCCAGATCATCTACGACACCTCGCAGGGCGCCACGAACGAGTTCCCGATCGCCGGGTACGCCGCGACGACGGAGTGGACGAAGAAGTACCCGAAGACCCTCGCGGCCTTCCAGCGCGCGCTCGCCAAGGGGCATGAGCTCGCCAACGACCGGGCGATCGTCGCCGAGGTGCTCCCGCAGTTCACGACGATCAAGCCCGACCTGGCGCGTGCCGTGGCGCTGAGCATCTACTCGAGCCCGGTGAACCCCACCCGAATCCAGCGCATCCTCGACAACATGCGCGAGTTCGACCTGATGCAGGGCAACGTCAAGCTCGAGCAGATCCTCGTCGACGGCACGGCCACCAAGTAGGACCGCACGGGCGGCGGCGGGCCCGCCGCCCACCGGGGCCGCGGGCGCGGACGCCACGGCGCGCTCGGCCCGTCCCCACGGGCGGGCCGCGGCGGTCAGCCGTCGTGGCGTCCGCCGTTCGCCGTCCCGGGGATCGCGCGGGTGTCGCGGAGCTCCACGTACGGCTCCACGTCCGGCGGATGGCCCTGCGCGATCCTCCGCCCCCGTTCCAGCTCGGCGTTGAGCTCGGCGCCGAGCAGGATCGCCGTGTTGCCGATCCACAGCCAGACGAGGAAGATGATCACGGCGGCGAGGCTGCCGTAGATCTTGTTGTACGAGCCGAAGTTCGCCACGTAGAGCGCGAACAGCGCCGAGGCGGCGAGCCACAGGAGCAGGGCGAGCAGCCCGCCGGGGTTGATCCAGCGGAAGCGGCGCCGCGCGTTCGGCGCCGCCCAGTACAGCAGCGCGAGCAGCAGGCTCGCCGCCAGCAGGATCACCGGCCATTTGGCGAGGTCCCACACCGCCACGGCCTGCGGGCCGAGCCCGATCAGCTCCCCGGCGAACCGGGCCACCGGGCCGGAGACCACCACGACGACCGCGAGCACGGCGAGCAGGACCAGCGTGAGCAGGGTGATCCCGAGCCGGAGCGGCATCGTCTTCCACAACGGGCGGCCCTCGGGCACGTCCCAGATCACGTTCGACGCGCGCATGAACGCCGCCACGTAACGGGAGGCCGACCACACCGCGGCGGCGAAGCCGGCGAGGGCGACGACGCCCGCGCCGAGCCGCGCGCGGTGCAGCTCCTCGAGCGCGCCGGTGAGCACCTGCCGCACCTCGCCCGGCAGGAGCGCGCCGACCTCGTCGATCACCGACCGGGAGAGCGAGTCCCCGCCGAGCCCGACGAGGGAGACCACCACGAGGATCCCGGGGAACAGCGACAGCACCGAGTAGTAGGTGAGCGCCGCCGCCCTATCCGGCAGGTCGTCCTCCTTGAACTCCCGCACGGTGCGCCGCACGAGGTCCCGCCACCGGCCGGCCCGCGCGGCCGCCTGGCGCGGCGGCCCGGCCTCCTCGCGGGCCGTCACGCCGGCCTCACCGGCCGCGGTGGCCGGCCGGAACCCTCTCGCGGGCCTTCCGTCCCGTGGCCTGGGTGCGGGTCGCGCCGGTACGGCCCGCCGTGCCGGTGTGCTTGGCGAGGTCCTTGCGCACGCTCTGCGCGGCCATCCGGCGGGTGGCCGCCTTGACCAGGCCGTACACCGCGCCCTGGGCACCGGCGGCGAGCAGCACCTCGCGCCAGCCCCGGTCGAGGTCGCGGGCGTCCGGCGCGTGCTCCTCGCCGCGCACCTTGGTCCAGAAGCGGTTGAACAGCCTCACCGCCACCATGCCGCCGAGCAGGCTCACCACGAGCGACAGCCATCGGTACAGCATGCTCACCACCACCCTCGAGAGCCGCCGGCGGCCTGGAAGCCGCCGCGGACCAGGCCGCCGGGGGTGATGCGGCGAGCGCGGCGCGGGGTGAAGATCGCATGCCCCGAACGTACCCGGGGGCCGGGGGCGATGCGGCGGGAACCGCCGAGCATGCCGCGCCGTCTCCCCATGCGGCCCATGACGCCCTGCGGCAGGATGCCCTGACCGGCGCCGGTGTTCCGGCCGGGGACGATCCGGCCCGCGCGGCCGAGCAGGCCCTGCCGCCTGCGCAGCCGCCGGCCCAGGCCCGGCGTGAACAGGCCGTGCCGTGACCGCACGTGCAGCCCGGGGGCGATGCGGCGGGAACCGCTGAGCATGCCGCGCCGCCCGGCCATGCGCCGGATCAGGCCCGGAGCGCCGCGTCCCGACCGCACGTGCAGGCCCGGGGCGATCCGGCGGGTGCCGCCGAGCATGCCCCGCGGCCCCGCCATGCGCCGGGTCAGCGACGGCATGCCGCGGCCGGTGTACACGTCCAGGCCGGGAGCGATCCGCCGGGTCCTGCCGAACGTGCCGCGCCGCCCGGTCATGCGCCGGGTCAGCGACGGCATGCCGCGGCCGGTGTGCACCTCCAGCCCGGGGGCGATGTGCCGGGTGCCGCCGAGCATGTGCCGGGCGCCGGTGCCGAGGCGGCCGCGCGCGCCGCGCGCGAGGCCTCCGGCGAGGCCGGCGCCGCGCCGCGTCATCGTGCCGGTGGTGTGCAGCGGCCCGTGGCCGGTCGCGCCGGCCTGCCGCCGGTAGAGCAGCAGCCCCAGCAGGGCGATCCCGGCCCCCACGGCGGCGATCACGCCGCCGCGGCGGGCGGCGCGCTCGTGCTCGGCGACCTGCGCGCCCCGGGCCGTGATGCGGCGGGCGCGTCCCTTGGCGAGCCGCCCGCGCCGGTCCTCGGCAGGGTGGAGCAGGTGCTGCGCCCGGGCGGCGGCGCTGCTCACCACGTTGTGCGCCATGCCCTTCGCCTGGGCCTTGACGTCGGTCTTCGCGGCGAGCGCGGCCACGGTCTCCCCGAGCTCGTGGCGGGTCCGCTCGATCTGTTCGCGCAGGCTCTGCGGCGAGTCGTCGTGGCCGTGCCGGGTCTCCTCTGCGGTCCCGGTGATCGGCTCGTCCGGGGCCGTCACCCGTTCGCCGGTGGCGGCGGAGCCGGTCCCCGTGCCGCGGTTAATTCCGCGCGTCGTCATCGGTGTGCCCTTTCCTTGATCTCCCGGATGTCCTGCAGCGCGCTGTCGAGCGCCTGCCGGGGCACCGGCGGTCCGGCCTGGCCCATCCGCCTGCGGCCGGCGAGGGCGAGCACGGCGGCCACCACCAGCAGGGCGACGCCCACGATGAGCGCCGCGAGCCAGACGGGTACGGCGAGCGCGATCGCCGCGATCACGGCGGCGACGATGGCCGCCGCGCCGAGCAGCGCCACCACGGCGGCGCCGCCGACCAGGCCCGCGCCGACGCCCGCGGCTCTGCCCTTCTCCTTCATCTCCGCGGCGGCGAGCCGCAGCTCCGCGCGGATCAGGCCGGACATCTGCTCGGTGGCCTGCCGGACCAGGTCGCCGACGCCCTGCTCGGAGGTCCGCGGCGTCGTCTCCACCCGGCCCTCCGCGGCCGGTCGTGTCGTCGTCATCGCCGTTCATCCCCTTCCACGGGCTCGCCGTTCTCCTGTCCCCGCGCCGGGCGGTACGGCACCCGGACCGCGGGTGAGGATTACCCGTTCCCTCAGCCACCGGCCTAAACGCCGGGGCGGCGGCCCGGCCGGCCCGGGTGGAATGCGTTTCGGCCACCCCTCCCGAAAACTCGGCAAAAGTCCACAAATAGGGACATATCGAATTGGGCGGGCGAGGAATGATTGCCACGAATGCCGACCGGGAGGAGGCGACCGTGACCCTGCCTCCGGACGACGACGTGATCGCGGCTCTCCGGGCCGGTGACGAGACGGCGTTCGCGACGCTGCTCGGCACCTGGTCCCGGGGCATGCTGCGGGTGGCGCGGGCCTACGTGTCCACCCCGGAGATCGCCGAGGAGGTGGTCCAGGACACCTGGCTCGCGGTGATCGGCGCGATCGACGGCTTCGAGGGCCGCTCCTCGCTGAAGACGTGGATCTTCCGCATCCTCGTCAACACGGCGCGCAAGCGCGGGGTCCGCGAGAGCCGTACCGTGCCGTGGAGCAGCGTGTTCGTGCCCGAGCAGGCGGCCGGGGAGCCGCCCGCCGCGCACCGCGACGCGCCCGAGCGGGACGGCGGGCCGCTCGCGGACGCGGACGCCCCCGAGGGCGAGGTGCTCGCCTCCGAGGCGCGCGAGCAGATCTGGCTGGCGCTCGCCGACCTGCCGCCGCGGCAGCGCAGCGTGCTCGTCCTGCGCGACGTGGAGGGATGCACCGCCGAGGAGGTCTGCGAGATCCTCGGCCTCTCCCCCGCCAACCAGCGGGTGCTGCTGCACCGGGCCCGCGCCGCGGTGCGCCGGCGGCTGGCGGGCTACTTCGAGGCGGTCCGGCCCTCGGCGTGACGGCCGGTCGGCATGACGGCGAGACGGCGGCCGCCCGCCACGTCCCGCCGTACCCGAAGCTCACCTTTTCGGCTCGCCATCGCGCGGTCCGGGTTCGGGAGATCTCCGCGCGCGAGCGTAACGACACGGCGAGTCACCGGTCTGTACCCGCGAGACCGATGCGGGCGAAGGGGGCGCCGAATGACGCCGATGACGCAGCCGGTGACCGGCACCGAGACGGTCCGCGACGCCGCCGACGTGGCCGAGTTCGCCCGGGCCTGCCTGTCGCCCGCGGGCGGCGACCGGGTCGGCGTCGAGCTGGAGTTCCTCGTGTTCGACGGCGCGGATCAGCGCGGCCACGTGCCGATCCCGCGGATCCGCGCCGCGCTCCCCGGCCGCCTGCCCGGCGGGAGCCGGGTGAGCTTCGAGCCCGGCGGCCAGCTCGAGCTGTCGTCCCCGCCCGCCGCGCTGCCGGACGCGATCGCCCGGCTCGGCGCGGACGTGGCCGCGGTCGCCGCAGGGCTGGCGCGGCGCGGGCTCGTCCTCGCCGGGGTGGGGCTCGACCCGCTGCGGCCGCCGCTGCGCCAGCTGCGGCTGCCCCGCTACGACGCGATGGCCGCGTACTTCGCCGCCTGCGCGCCCGGGTCGGCGGCCGGGCGGCTGATGATGTGCTCGACCGCCGCGATCCAGGTGAACGTCGACCTCGGCCCGCGCCCGGAGGCGCGGTGGGCGCGGGCGCACGCGCTCGGCCCGGTGCTCGCCGCGGCGTTCGCCAACTCGCCGCTGCGGCTCGGCCGGCCGTGCGGCTGGATGTCCGCCCGCCGGCGGGTGTGGGGGCGCCCCCACCCCACCCCCCCCCCCCCCCGGGCCGGGGCCCCCCGGGGCGGGGCCACCGGCGGGGGGCCCGCCCGCCGCCGGG
>QGUZ01000433.1 GCA_003242605.1 Actinomycetota bacterium | reverse complement strand
GCCGGGGAGCGTCCCGCGACCGGTCGGCGTCGGGGCCGGGTTCGCCGCGGCCGGACGTCCACGGGTGCCCGCGCGGCGGGGGCGAGTGGGGGGTGGGCGGGGGTTCCGCTGGTCAGGTCGCCGCACCGGCCGGGACCGGGTGCGTCGCGTCGTGGGCGCAGGCGTCGGCGGGGTGCCGCGCCTGCGGCGCGCATGAGCGCCGGCCATGCGGCCGCTCGGCCGTCGTTGTGGCACCCCCGCCGACCAACGGATCGAACCGGGCGACCTCGGGGACGGGCCGTGACGCGCCATGCCGGAACGCGCTTTCCACGCCCGGGCCGGTGAACCGCTCCGGCCGGAGCGCCTGCCCGGTGAACGGGCAGGGGCGCGGTCAGAGGTAGGGGCCGGAGGCTCGAGGGTTCTGCTGGTGGTCCTCCCCGCGCTGTGCGGACAGCCCCTGCGGGAGGGCCCGGCGCATCTGCTCGAGCTGTGCCCGGGCGGCCATCTGCTGGGCGAACAGCGTCGTCTGGATGCCGTGGAACAGCCCCTCCAGCCATCCGACGAGCTGCGCGTGGGCCACCCGCAGCTCGGCCTCGCTCGGCGGCTCGCCGGTCTCCTCGGTGAACGGCAGGGACAGCCGTTCCAGCTCGTCCACCAGCTCGGGGGCGAGGCCCTCCTCGAGCTCCTTGATCGAGGCCTGGTGGATCTCCTTCAGCCGCTTGCGGCTGGCCTCGTCCAAAGGCGCGGCACGGACCTCCTCGAGCAGCTGCCGGATCATGCTGCCGATGCGCATGACCTTGGCGGGCTGCTCGACGAGGTCGGTCACCGACCTTTCGTCGCGATCGCTCTTGTCCCCCTCAACCGTCATGCCATCCGGACCGACGACCACGATCTGAGGGGTGCTCTCCTCAGCACTCATGGCATTCAACCTAGCTCACCGGGCCAAGAGGATTTTGCCTACGTGACCCCCTGATTCCAGCATCTGGTGCGCCCACGCGGCCTGGTCGATCGGCACTCGCGCGTAGATCACCGGCCGTACCGCACCGGTCTCGACGAGTGGCCAGACGTTCTCCACCACGCTGCGCACGATCGCGCCCTTCTCCTCCACCGGCCGGCCGCGCAGCCCGGCGGCGTGGATCGAGGCGCGCTTGGTGAGGAGCTTGCCGATGTGCAGCTCGCCGCGCGTACCGCCCTGCATGCCGATGATGATCAGGCGACCCCCGATGTTCAGCGCGTCGATGTTCCGCGGGAGGTACTTCCCGCCGATGATGTCCAAGATCACATCGGCCTTCACCTTCTCCGCGAAGTCCTCCTCGCGATAGTTGATCGCCTCGTCGGCGCCGAGGGCGAGGCAGCGCTCCGCCTTCTCGGCCGACCCCACCGTTACCACGGTATGCGCGCCGAACGCCTTCGCGAGCTGGATCGCCATCGTGCCGATGCCGCTCGCACCCCCGTGCACCAGCAGCGTCTCGCCGCGCCGCAGCCGGGCCGCCATGAACACCATCGACCAGACCGTGCACGTCACCTCGGGCAGCGCCGCCGCCTCGACCAGCGGCACCCCCTTCGGCACCGGCATCACCTGCTGCCAGGGCACCACGACCTTCTCGGCGTACCCGCCACCGGCGAGCAGGGCGCACACCTCGTCACCGACGCGGAGCCCGTCGACGCCCTCGCCCACGGCGGCGATGACGCCGGAACACTCCAGGCCGGGCACCTGGGTGGCACCGGGCGGCGGATTGTACAAACCCTGACGCTGCAACACGTCCGCCCGATTCACCGCCGAGGCGACGATGTCGATCAAAACCTCACCCGGCCCCGGCACCGGATCCGGAACCTCCTGCCAGCTCAGGACCTCCGGCCCGCCCGGCTGCGTAATAACGATGGCATGCATGAGTTCAACGGTAACGTGCTTGCGATCTGTATAGTTGGCCGCATTGCGCGGAATGCGGGGCGCTAATCTTCTTTCTGTTTGCAACCCCTTAAGCCGCTCCGAGGGGGAGACACGGTGGCACGGCAGAACCGCGACGATCCGCACTCGCTGGAAGAGCAGCTGGCGTGGCTCGACGCGATCAAGGAAAGCGAGGACGCCCCCACCGAACTCGACATCGCCTCCGACACCGCGGTCTCGCCGTACCCCAAGGATCCGTGGCTCGCGGCATCGGCCGATCCCGCGCCCCGGCCGCCGCTGTTCCGTGCCGTGGCGAAGGGCCTCTTCGATCCCGGGCCGGGCGCGGAATCCGCTGATACCGCAATCTCCGATACGACGGAAATCGGCGCCGGGTTCACCGACAAGGGCGGCAAATCCGAGCGTTCCACCGGCACCGATACCGCCGCGCCGGCGTCCGTGGGCCGGGCCGAGGAAAACGCCGACGGCGACCGTACCGGCGGCCCGTCCGCCACCGCTCCGGCCGCCGTTCCGTCCGCCATCGGTCCGGCCGAATCCGCCGAGTCCGGCGACCCGTCCCGCGAGGACGCCGCCGCTGCCGACCCGGACGAGGCCACCAGCACCTTCAGCAGCCCGTTCAGCCCCGGCTCGTTCGGCTTCGGCGGCCCCGCGGCCGCCGCCTCGGCCGCCCCTGCGGAGGGCGGCGACACGACGCCCGGCGCGGCCGCCGGGCCGCCGGCCCGTTCCGGGGACGCGGAATCCGGCGACCAGGGCGGCTCGCCGCTCGGCCAGGGCACCGGCGGGTTCGCCGAGACCTCGCCCGAGTTCGACAAGAACGATCCACTCGGCCTGGGCCTCCTCTCCGGCAGGCGGCGCGACGACGCATACGCGTCCGGCCCGCTGGGCGGCTTCGGCGCCGGGACCACGTCATTCCCCACCGCTCCCTCCGCCGCTTCGGCCTCGTCCGCCGAGTCCGGCTCGGGCTCCGCCAAGGAGCCGGTGCGCGGCTGGCTCGAGCCCGCCGTACCCGCGTCCGCCGCGGCCGACGCGTCCGCCGCATCCGACGCGGACGACACGGAGCAGCGGCGCTCCGACGCGTTCACGCGGGGCGAACGCGATCGGGAGGCGGCGCCGCGCGGCGAGTACGGCGGGGCGCGCGATCCGGACACCCCGCCGCAGGGCGAGCCCGGGACGACCGGCGGCGTGAAGGACACCGACCCCACCCGGGACCTGCGGCGCAGCGGCCCGATCACCAGCCCGCGGCCGTCGCTGGAGGAGCTGCGCGAGACCTTCCGGGAGCCGCTGTCGGACCCGCGGCTGTCCGCCGCGTCCGCGGCCGGGTACGCCGGCCCGCCGCGTCCCTCGGGTGACGCCCCGGGTTTCGGCACCGGCCCGCTGACGCCGCCCGGCGATCTCGGCTCGGACCCGTCCGGGCCGCAGGTCCCGCCGTTCGCGGCGTTCGGGCCGTTCCCGCCGCCCTCCGGCGACAGCGGCCCGCACGCCGTACCGCGGCAGCCCGAGCAGGCCGCCACGCCACCGGCCGCCGAGGCCGCGGCCGCCCCGCCGCGGGCCCCCGAGCCCGCCGTGCCGCCGGCGCCCCCCGGCCCCGGCGACCGGCGGGGCCCCCGGCGCACCGCCGCTCCGTTCCCCCGACGCCCTTTCCCCCGCCGCACACCGCCCCC
>QGUZ01000432.1 GCA_003242605.1 Actinomycetota bacterium | reverse complement strand
CGGCCGCGTCGGGGCGCTCCTCCGGGTTCTTGGCCAGCGTCTTGACGACGAGGTCCTTGAGGGGGTCCGGGACTCCGTCGACGTCGGGCTCATCGGTAAGCACGCGCATGGCGATGACCTCCGGCCGCCCCTTTCCGAAGGCCAGGCGCCCGGTGGCGGCGTACAGGACGAGCAGGCCCCAGCCGTACACGTCGGCGGGCGGGCCCACCTCCGCGCCGCGATACTCCTCCGGGCTGATCCAGCCGGGGGATCCGACCAGCACGCCCGTGCCGGTGAGGCTGGTCTCGTCGACCTGGAGGGCGATGCCCATGTCGACGAGGCGCGGGCCGTCCGGCGAGAGGATGACGTTGGACGGCTTCAGGTCGCGGTGCACGACTCCGGCCGCGTGCGTGGCCTTGATCGCCTCGGCGAGTCCTGCCGCGAGGGCCATCAGGTGGTCGCCGGTGAGCGGCCCCTTCGAGGTGACGTGCTCTTCCAGCGTCGGCCCGGGGACGTACTCCGTCGCCAGCCACGGCCGCTTCGCGTCCGCGTCCGCGTCGAGTATGCGGGCCGTGCAGGTGCCGGCGACCCGCCGCAGGACCGCGACCTCGCGGGCGAACCGGGCACGGAACTCCGGGTCGTGTGCCAGTTCGGGGTGGACGAGCTTGACCGCGGCGCGACGGCCCTTGGCGTCGACGCCCGCGTACACGACGCCCATGCCGCCCGCCCCGATGCGGCGCACGATGCGGAACGGTCCGACGCGACGCGACACGTCATCCATGTCGAGGGAGGCAGAGGAGGAATCGACACCCATGGCTCACACAACTTCGCGTCCGTTCCACGGAACCGGGTCGCCGCGCCGGTTCCTACTCCATGCCGAATGAACCGACGATGAGGTTCATGTCGGCTTCGGCGATGCGCCGTCCGATCATCAGGCTGCCCAGCTCACGGACGTACGCCGTGTAGGCCGTGAACTCCCGATCGTCCGAGCAGACGACCGTGTACTTCCGGTGCTCGTAGACATATCCGAGGTCGTTCTCGCGCAGCTCGCGTTCCGCGACGCCCACCCCGCGCGTCTCCGGACAGTAGGTTCCGCCGAGGTTGTCCGGGTAGTCGAGGTCGTACTCGCGCCCCACATCGACTCCGTAAATCATGAGCACCCCGCGGCTGTCGCAGTCCGACGAACCCGGCGGGCGGGCGCACGTCGCTCCGCCGCTGGCACCCTCCGTGTTCGTGGCCTTCCACCCCGCCGGGAGCAGGTACCCCCACCCTTGCGCGCTGTACGCCACTTTGGCCGCCTTGGTGGTCTCGCCCTCCGGTGAGGAGGTGGTACGGTCTGCGGACGGAGTGACGTCCGCCGTGGTCGCCGGTGAACTCGCGGGCGTGACCGGGGTCGGGGACGGCGGGACCGTCGCCCGCGCCTGAGGCTTGGCCGACTCCGGGGCCGCGGCGCCAGGACCGCCCGTCCCGGCCAGGACGGCTCCCCCGAGCGCGCCGGCTCCGAGCAGGACGACTCCCAGTGCCGCCAGCACGAGCCGGCGGCCACGTCCGGATTCGGCGGCGTGCCATTGCGGCTCGTCCGTCACCGGCATGACCCACGTGCGTTCCAGGAACCGGGTGACGTCCTCGGCCTCCTCCTCCGACTCACGCCACGCGCGACGGCATCCCTCCTGGATGTCGGCGAGGCCGGGGCGCCGGTCCGGTTCCTTGGCGAGCGCGCGGCGGACGAGTTCGTCCAGCGGGGCGGGAACCCCGGTGACCTCGGGCACCTCGTTGAGCACCCGCGCGGCGAGCACCTCCGGCCTGCCCGTCCCGAAGGGCGGCCGCCCGGTCGCGGCGTAGAGCACGAGCAGCGCCCAGCCGTACACGTCGGCGGCAGGGCCCACCTCATCGCCCCGGTACTCCTCCGGGCTGATCCATCCCGGGGAGCCGACCACCATCCCCGTGCGGGTGAGGCTCGTCTCGTCCAGTGCACGGGCGATGCCCATGTCGATGAGCCGGGGCCCGGTCGGTGAGAGGACGAGGTTGGACGGCTTCAGGTCCCGGTGCACCACGCCGGCGTCGTGCAGGGATTGGACGGCCTCGGCGAGCGCCGCGGCGAAGCCGATCACCTCCTGCTCGCCGAGCGGGCCGTGTTCCGCGATCCGCTGGGCGAGCGTCGGCCCGGGCACGTACTCGGTGGCCATCCACGGCTGGGCGGCCTCCGCGTCGGCGTCCAGCATGCGGGCCACGAACTCGCCTCGCACGCGCCCGAGCAGGGCGATCTCTCGCCGGAACCGCTCGCGGAACTCGCGATCGCGCGCCAGCTCGCGGTGGATCTGCTTGACCGCCACCCGCCGCCCCCGTTCGTCCACCGCGGCGAACACGGTGCCCATGCCGCCGACGCCCAAGCGGTGCACCAGCCGGTAGGGGCCGATGACGCGCGGATCGTCGTCAAGTAACGGGGTGGTGGTTTCCTTAGCCATGGGCGGACCAGATCGACTGCCCCGGGCGGCCGACGCCCCTGCTCACGTTGGCGAACCGGCAAGCCCAAGCCGTCGCTCGATCTCTTCGAACTTCGCGATAACGATCTTCCGGACTTACCGTAGCAGCATCACTCGTGAACTGACAACACAGGTTTTTCGTCGGAAACGCGCTCCCCGATTCGCAAGGAACGAGAGAACTGCTGCGCCGGCCTCACGTGCCCTCTCGCCCGCACGACCATGCAGCCGTCACGAGCACAGAACTCGACGTCCGGCCCTGTGGGGCGCGGAAAAGAACGCCAGGGCTTGGCGGAGCGGCATGCGAAATGGCGCAGCCAGCGCCGATTACCCGGGGGTACGTGATCGCATCTGCGATCGGTTACGCCATGCTATTGGGCCATGGTGAAAAAGATGATCGGGACTTCGGTCCTCGCCGCCTCGCTGTTGGTCTCCGGCGCCACCGCGGCGTCGGCCCAGGCGAACCCGACGCTGGGGCCGTACGGGTACGGTGCCGTCAAGCTCGGCATGAGCGCCAAGAAGGCCAAGGCGACCGGCGCGCTGGTGCTGAAGTTCCCGGGTGGCGGTGGCTGTTCCGGCTGGGACCTGAAGAAGTTCCGGAGCCCCAAGAACCAGGTGGGCGTCTGGATCTCGCCGCGGCTGGGGGTGGCCGCCATCTACGCCCGGAAGAACATGAGGACCCCGGAGGGCATCAAGGTCGGCTCCACCTTCGCGCAGTTGAAGGCCGCCTACCCGGGCGTCAAGAAGAACTTCTACGGCATGTACACGACCAGGGTGCCGGGCAACAAGAAGGCCCTCTACACCTTCGGCGTCGAGAAGGGCAAGGTCATCGAGTTCGGCATCATGCTCCGGAACCAGGACTGCTTCGGCTAGTACCCAGCCTTGGCGGACCACGGGTCTCGTACGATGGCCGCCTCACGCGATCACCATCAGACCGCCGGGACGGCCGCTCTCCGAAGGTCGCGTGATCGCGGTATCCGAGACGGGATCGACCGGTTCTCCGCGATGCAGATGTGACGACCCACAACCGGGCGGCGAGCCCTTCCATCTCCTTCGGGGGAGGGCTCCGCTCGGTGCCCACCGCAGCCACGTGATCAG
>QGUZ01000431.1 GCA_003242605.1 Actinomycetota bacterium | reverse complement strand
GGTGGCTGGTGCCCGGGGCCGGCCTTTTGCCCCTCAACGGGGCGCTGGTCGCGGCCCCCGGCGCCGCGATTCCCCCCGCGGGGGGGCCCGCCTCCAAGCTCGACATCCCGGCCGACTCGTCGCTGCCGGTGACCACGGTCAAGGTCTGACCGTACGGCCGGGCCGTACCGGCCGGGTCAGTCCTTGGCGCGGGTGGGCCGGAGCAGGGCCTCGGCGAGGGCGAGCATCGTCTCCTCCAGCGCGCCGAGGCGGCGGCTGACCGCGGCGGCGAACTCGTCGCGGTCCGGGCGGGCGTTGATCGCCTCCAGGATCGGGGGCAGGTTCGCGGACGCCTCGGCGATCCGCCGCTCCACCGCGGCGAACCGGTCGGCCTGCTCGGCCTGGAGGGCGGTGACCGCCTGGGCGACGCGGGTGCGCAGCTCGCCGAGGTCGAGGGTGGCGGGGAGCTGGCCGACCCGCTGGTTCACCGCCTCGACGTGGTCGTCGACGAGGTCGAGGCGCTCGGTCACCCGCTCCAGGTGCGCGCCGTTCTCCGCGAGCCGGTTGTCCACGCCGAGCAGGCGGCTCTCGATCGCGAGCATGCGCTCGTCGAGGGCGGCGAGGCGGCCGTCGATCCGCCCCTCCAGGGCCTCGAACCGGTCGTCCTGCGTGCCGACGCGGCTGTCGAGCGCGGCGAGGCGGCCGTCCAGGCCGGTGAGGCGCGCGTCCAGGTCGCCGAGGCACGCGTCGACGTTCTCGATGCGGGCGTGCACGGTGCCGAGGCGGCGGTCGAGGCCGCCGAGCCGGTCGTCGAGGTTCGCCTCGACCGCCTCCATGCGGCCCGCCACCTCCTCGACCCGGCCGGTGGCCTGCTCGACCGCGGAGGTGAGGCTCTCCGACAGGTCGAGCACCCCGCACTCGAGCCGCTCGGTGCGCTGGGTCAGCTCGGCGACCGCCTTGTCGAGCCGGGAGAACCGGCCGGCCGCGGCCTCCATGTTCGCCTGCATCTGCGCCAGGCGCGTGGCGGTCTCGGTCATCTGGGCGGCGACCTGCCGGGTGCCGTCGAGCACCGCGTGCAGCCGGTCGAGCGCCTCCCGCACGCCGTCGCCCACGGTGCCGAGGTCCGCCCACAGGTTCGGCAGGTCGGCGACCGGGCGGACGCGCTCCTCAACGCCGTCCATCCCGGCGCGCAGCCCGTCCATGCCACCGCGCAGCCCGTCCAGGCCGCCGCGCAGGCCGTCGATGCCGCCCTGGACGGTGTCGAGGCGGCGCCGTACCGCGTCGACGTGCTCGCGGACCGCGTCCACGTGCTGGGCGAGCACCTCGGCCCAGGACGGCGGCTTGCTCGAGATGTGCTCGAGCCGTCCGCTCACCGTCTCCAGCGTGCCGCTGAGCCCGCCGAGCTCGCGTTCGCGGACCTCACGCAGCAGCCATTCCATGCCTTCGAGCCGCTGCCGGATCTCGTCGAGGATCGCACCCTGGGTGCGCTGCTCGTACACGTGATCCTGGGCCGCGCGGGCGAGCAGCTCGCGCATGCGGTCGCTGATCGCGGTCTGGCTTCCCGCCTGCAGCAGGGTGTGGTTGGAGTGGTCCACGCAAGGCTCCTTCTCGCCGAGGGGCGGGAGCCACGGTAGTGGCGGGCGGGCGGGTTTCTCGGCGCGCTTTGAACGATCGTGACTAGCCGTCGACGGCGTGGTTACGCATAGTCGTGCAGATCATGGCATAAGCCTTGGCGCCGATGCGGGTGAGCACCACGACCGCGGTGGCGTCGCCGGAGAGCCGCAGGTCGCGGCGGAGCCGTTCGACGTCCACCGCGGATCCGCGCTTCTTGATCGTCACCTCGCCGACGCCGCGTTCGCGCAGCGCGGCGCGCAGCCGCTTGGCCGAGAACGGCAGCATCTCGGCGATCTCGTAGCAGGCCGCCCAGGGCGTGGCGACGTACCGGTCGGCGGTGAGGTACGCGATGTGCGGGTCGAGCAGCCGGCCGCCGACGAGCTCGGCCACCTCGGCCACGAGCCCGGCGCGGATCGCCGCCCCGTCGGGCTCGTACAGGTAGCGGCCGGCCGGGCCGGTCTCGGCCCGCCGCGGCTCCTCGCCGTCGGCGGCGAGCGTGGCGCCGGACGGCAGCAGCGTCGCCCGCCGCCGGATGCGGGCGCCCGGGGCGAGGCCGTCCGGGCCGAGGTCGCCGCACCACAGCGCGGCCTCCTTCACCTCGCCGGCGAACGACACCCACTCGGCCTCGGCGCCGTCGGGCACGTACCCGTAGGGCAGCCCGGGCGCGGCCTTGACGCAGGCGGCGGCGGATCGCTCGACGAGGCGGGCGACCTCGGGCCACGGCGGCGAGTACGCCATCGGGTCGAACACCCGGCCGCCGGTGCTCCGGCGGCGCGCCGGGTCGGCGAAGAGCGCCCGGTAGCCGCGCGGGTCGACCTCGGCGGCGTCGCCGGTCCGCACCCGCACGCCGGTGAGGCCGAGCGCCTCGGCGTTCGCCCGAGCCACGGCCACGGTCAGCGGGTCCCGGTCGACGGCGTCCACGGCGCAGCCGTGCCGGGCCAGCGCGATGAGGTCGCCGCCGATCCCGCAGCAGACGTCGGCGACGCGGACCGGCGGGCCGAGCGCGGCGATCCGGGCCGCACGGTGCGCGGCGACCTCGGCGCGGGTCGCCTGCTCCAGCCCGTCCGGGGTGAAGTACATGCGCTCGGCGTCGGCGCCGAACTTCGCCACCGCGCGCCGCCGCAGCACGGCCTGGGTGAGCGCCGCCGAGCTGAGCGCCGGGTCGTGGGTACGGCGCAGCGCGGCCGCCGCCGCGACCACGTCGGCGCCCTCGGCGATCAGCCGTACCGCCTCGTCGAGGGCGCGCCGCCCGGGCGGGGTGAGCAGCCGCAGGAAGGCCTCCAGGTCCACGGGCCACGACGGTAGCACCGGCCGCGGGGTTGGCCTATATGTTGTGTTATGTCCGAAATGCAATTTCTCTCAGGATAAATAGGTAAGTGCGGCTATTGAGGTGGCGAAGCAGATCTTCGGCTCAAAAGCGCTTCAGCAAGTGCGGAAGTTCGATGTAGGCGTTTAGCGGTTTCTTGCCACGGCTCGTGTTGTGGTATGGGGCGATTGTCCATTCTACTGGCTGATGGTCCGTTGGCTGGAATCGGGCCATATCGAGTGATCGATCAGTTTCATTCGGGGGAACGGATATGCTGAGATCTTTTGCGGTCTTGGGCGCCGCGATCACCACCGCCGCAGGCCTGGGGATGTCCACCCCGGCCGACGCCGCCGTCGTGCTCGACCGCACCGCGTCCAGCACGGTCCAGATAACCTGCAGCAGCCCGGTCGTGCTCCTCCACGGCACGTCCGTGCGACTGTTCCAGAACGTCACGGCGAACGACAGCGCAGTCCCGCTCGTCTGCATCCTCGTCCAGGATCGGGAACAGGCCGCTTCCGCCGCCGAGAAATCCGAAACCGGCTCGTCGGCCGCCACCACCGCCGAAACGTCGGCCGAGGCCCAGGCGAACAGCACCTCGACCGTCGCCGAAACGAAGCCGACCGAGGCGGAGGGGACGAAGGCCGCGGCGGAGGCCGCGAAGGCCGAGAGCGCCAAGAATGT
>QGUZ01000105.1 GCA_003242605.1 Actinomycetota bacterium | reverse complement strand
GGCGAGATGGGCTTCCCGGTGTGGTCGGCCGCGATCAGCGCCCAGGGCACGGTGAAGGCCACCGCCGGGTCGGTGAACGTGCCGATCGTGATCGGCGGCCAGGTGATCCGGCCGGGCGACGTGATCCTCGCCGACGACGACGGCGTGATGGTCGTGCCGCGGCAGGACCTGCCGCGCGCCCTGCAGGCCGCGCAGGCCCGCACCGACAAGGAGGAGGCCACCCGCCAGGCGTTCCGCCAGGGCGAGCTCGGCCTCGACCGGTACGGCATGCGCCCGCTGCTGGACAAGCTGGGCGTGGAGTACATCACCGCCGAGGAATACGCCCGCCGTACGGGGGCCTGAGCCGCGAAGGGAGCTGGGATGGCCGCGACCACCCATCCGGTGATCGAGAAGGCGATCCGCGAGGGTGTGCGCTGCATGCTCATGCGCGGCGGCACCTCCAAGGGCGCCTACTTCCTCGCCGAGGACCTGCCCGAGGACCCCGCGCTCCGCGACGAGCTGCTGCTGCGCATCATGGGCACGCCCGACCCGCGGCAGATCGACGGCATCGGCGGCGCGACCACGCTCACCAGCAAGGTCGCGATCGTCTCGCGCTCGGCCACGCCGGACGCCGACGTCGACTACCTGTTCCTGCAGCTCGGCGTGGACGAGCCGACCGTCTCCGACAAGCAGAACTGCGGGAACATCCTCGCGGGCATCGGCCCGTTCGCGGTCGAGCGGGGCCTGGTGCCGGCCGGTCAGGAGACCACCCGGGTGCGGATCCGGATGGTGAACTCGGGCAGCATCGCCACGGCCACCTTCCCCACCCCGGGCGGGGTGGTCGAGTACCGCGGCGATACCGCGATCTCCGGGGTCCCGGGCACGGCCGCCGCCGTCGACCTGGAGTTCGCCGACACCGAGGGCTCGGTCACCGGGAGCCTGCTCCCCACCGGCCGGGTGCGCGACGTGATCGATGGGATCGAGGTCACCTGCATCGACAACGGCATGCCGGTGGTGGTGGCCCGGGCCGCCGACTTCGGGCTCACCGGCTACGAGTCGCCCGAGGAGCTCGGCGCCGACGAGGCGCTGCGCGAGCGCATCCAGTCGCTGCGGCTGCAGGCGGGCAAGCTGATGGGGCTCGGCGACGTCAGCGCCGCCTCGGTGCCGAAGACCACGCTGGTCGCGCCGCCGCGGGCGGGCGGCATCATCAGCACCCGGACGTTCATCCCGCTGCGGCCGCACACCTCGATCGGCGTGCTCGGCGCGGTCACCGTGGCCACCGCGCTGCTGATGGAGGACGCGGTCGGCCACGAGCTCGCGGTGCTGCCCGAGCCGGGCGCCCCGCTGAAGGTCGAGCACCCGACCGGCACGTTCGAGGTGGGCGTCGAGCTCGACACGAGCACCACGCCGCCGCGGGTGCGCCGCTCCAGCCTGGTGCGCACCGCCCGCAAGCTCTTCGACGGGATCGTCTACGCGCGCGGCTGGTAGGCCGCGCCTCCGGTGCACCGGGCGGCGCCGGCCGGTCCGGGCCGCCCGGCGGCACCGTCGCTAAGCCTTGTCCTGCTCCGCCTGCGCGGCGAGGCGGGCGAGCAGGTCGCGGCTCGCGGCCGCGACCAGCGGCGGCACGCCGAGCTCGTCGAGCATCGCCGCGGCGGCCTCCATCTCGTGCGTCCGCCGTACGGCGTGGCGGGGGCTGCCCTCCACGAGCCCGGCGACGGGGGCCGGCCCGGCCCCGGCGAGCCCGGCGGCGGAGTTCCGCCGCAACCAGTCCTCCAGGCCCCCGGCGCCGGCCGCCTCGAGGGCCTCGACCACGGCGGCGGCCATGCCCTTGAAGAACACGCTGCGCAGCAGCTTGCGCCGGGCCGCGCTGCCCGGCTCGCCCTCGAGCACGGTGACGTTGCCGCCGAGCGGGTTGAGCAGGCGGGCCACGTCCTCGGCGCCCTCGCCGCTGACGAGCATCGGCACGCGCAGGCCCTTGCCCGGGACCGGGGCCATGATCGCCACGTCGGCGAACCGCACCCCGCGCTCGCGCGCGGCGGCGGCGAGCTCGGCCTTCAGGCCGGGCGAGGCGGTGTTGAGGTCGGCCCACACCGCGCCCTCGCCGACGCCCTCGGCCCCGTTCACCAGCGCGTCCATGGCGTCGTGCGCGCTGTTCACGCTGAGCACCAGGTCGGCGCCGCGGGCCGCGTCGGCCTCCCCGGTGCAGGCGACGAGCGGCGGCTCGGCCGGCACCTTCGGGTCGTAGCCGCGCACGGTCGCCCCGGCGGCGGCGAGGTCGCGGGAGATCGCGCCGCCCGCCTCGCCGAGGCCGAGCACGGCGATGACCGGGCCCCCACCGCTGGCTGCTGACATTTCGGCATTCCTCCTACATACGAACTTCATATGAGTCGTACAGGCTCACCGTATCATTAACAAAATTGGCGACAATTTTGCGGCCCCTGCTGAATTTCTAGTGAACGTTGCGTTCCCTACCTTCCGCGGTCTAGTGTTAGAGAACGATCCGTTCTCTAACCGCCGTGGGGGCGGCATGCACGGGCACCCGCACCGGGCACGAGCGGGGACGACGCGGATGACGCGGCACCCGGCCCGGCCGCCGCGTCCGCGCCGACGCGGGCGCCCGCCGCGCCGGCCGTACCCGCCCGGCCGCGCCACCTCCGCGCACGGCGGCACCCGCACGATCCGAAGGAGCCGGCGTTGACACCACTCGTGGTGCCGCTCACCGCGATCGGGCGCGACGATCTCGCGCTCGCCGGGGGCAAGGGCGCCAATCTCGGCGAGCTGGTCGCGGCGGGCCTGCCGGTCCCCGGCGGCTTCGTCGTGACCACCGCCGCCTACGCGGAGCTGGTCGACCGGTGCGGGCTCGCCGAGCGCATCCCGCGCCTGCTCGACGCCGGGGACGGCGCGGCGATCCGCGCGGCGTTCGCGGCCGCGGAGATCCCCGCCGCCACCGCCGCGGCGATCACGGCCGCCTACCGCGAGCTGGGCGGGGGCCCGGTCGCGGTGCGGTCCAGCGCCACCGCCGAGGACCTGCCCGGGGCGGCGTTCGCCGGGCAGCAGGACACCTATCTCAACGTCACGGGCGAGGCGGCGGTGCTCGACGCGGTGCGCCGCTGCTGGGGCTCGCTGTGGACCGACCGCGCCATCGCCTACCGCGGCCGCCTCGGCATCGGCCCCGAGCAGGTGCGGATCGCGGTGGTGGTGCAGCGCATGGTGGCCGCCGAGGCCGCCGGGGTGCTGTTCACCGCCGACCCGGTGACCGGGGACCGCGACCGGCTCGTCGTCGACGCCTCCCCCGGGCTCGGCGAGGCCGTGGTCTCCGGCCGGGTCACCCCCGACCGCTACGAGCTCGACCGCCGCGGCGGGCTGCTCGCCTGGACGCCCGGCCGCGCCGAGGTGGTGGTCCGCGGGGCCGCGGGCGGCGGGGTCGTCGAGGAGGCCGGGATGGCCACCGGGGAGCGGCTGCTCGGCGACGCCGCGCTCGCCGAGCTGGCCCGGCTCGGCGTCGCCGTCCAGGACCGGTTCGGCAGGCCGATGGACATCGAGTGGGCGCTCGCGGACGGCCGCGTCTGGCTGGTGCAGGCCCGCCCGATGACCGCGCTGCCGCCGCCCCCGGTACGGCTCGGCCTCATCCAGCGGCGGCTGGGCGAGATGCTGCTCGACTACCTGCCGAGCCGGCCGTACCCGATGGACATGAGCACCTGGGTCCCGTACGGCCCGGTCGGGATGATGGTCGAGGTCGCCCGCAGCCTCGGGGTGCGCGGCCTGTTCGAGGGCGCGCTGGAGGAGCGGGACGGCGTGGTGTACCGCATCCTGCCGCGCCGGCCGCGCCCCACGCCGAAGGCGCTCACCGCGCCGTTCCGGCTGCTGTACCGGGCCCGCCGGTACGACCCGGCGCGGTGGACCGAGGACCCGCGGTTCGCCGCCTTCCTCCGCGAGGTGGACCGGCTGCGCGGGCTCGACCCGGCCGCGCTGCCCTGGCCGGAGCTGATCCGGCTGCCGCGGCGGGCGCTGGACGCGGTGCGGCCGATCACCGAGCTGCGCCGCGACTATTTGCCCCGCTTCGCCCTCGCGGTGGTGCGGCTGGTGGCGGCGCTGCTGCCGCTCGGCGCCGCCACGATGTGGGCCGACCTGGTGGCCGGCGGGCGGACCCGCACCGAGGACGGCAACCGGGCGCTGGAACGGCTCGCCGCGCGGGTGCGCCGGGACCCCGGGCTCAAGGAGGCGGTGGACGCGCTCGACCTCGACCGGGTCAAGGGGTTCCCCGGCTTCTGGGATGAGTTCACCGCGTTCCTCGCCGAGTACGGCCACCGTGAGACCGGCAGCCCGGTGCTCGCCTCCTCGCCGACCTGGGAGGAGGCGCCCGAGGTCGTGCTCGGCATGCTCAAGGTGCTCGCCGCCTCGCCGCCGTCCCCGGCCGCCGGCCGGGTCGCCGAGGCGGAGCGGCGGCTGCGCGCCCACCCGCGGCTGCGCTCCCCGCGGCGGTGGGCCCGGATGGAGCGCCGGATCGCCGCGGCGCGCGCCGGGTGGGCGTTCCGCGAGGACACCCACTTCTACTTCACGATGCCGCTGCCGGTGCTGCGCCGCGCACTGCTGGAGATCGGCGCCCGGCTGCGCGACGCGGGCGTGCTCCAGACCGCCGAGGACGTGTTCCACCTGCGGCTGGAGGAGGTGGAGGCCGCGGGCGACCCGGCCGCCATGCCGACGGCGGCGCGGGAGAGGCTCGCCGCCACCGCGCGGGAGCGGGCGGCGCGGCGGCAGGAGCTGGCGGGCGTGCGGCTGATCGACCCGCGCGCGGTCTACCCGGACCGCGGCGACGCGGGGGACGCGCTGGTCCGCGGCACGCCCGGGGGCGGCGGCACGGCCACCGGGCCGGTGCGGGTGATCCGCGACCCGGCCGAGTTCGGCCGCCTCGCCGAGGGCGAGGTGCTGGTCTGCCCGAACACCAACCCCTCCTGGACGCCGCTGTTCCAGCGCGCCGCGGCGGTCGTGGTCGACGCGGGCGGGATCGGCTCGCACGCCGCTATCGTCGCCCGCGAGTACGGCCTGCCCGCCGTGCTCGGCACGGTCACCGGCACCACCGTGCTGACCGACGGGCGGGTGGTCACCGTGGACGGGGATGCGGGCGTGGTGCGGAGCGCGCCATGATCGCCGTGTCCCGTCGTGGCGTCCCCCGAGAGCCCGCCCGTGGAGGTGAACCGTGACCGCCGGGCGGCGGACCGACCACCGCAGGCGGCCGCGCCGCCGGGGCGCGGCCCTCGACGAGGCCATCTTCCAGGCCGTGCTCGACGAGCTCGCCGAGGTGGGGTACGCGCGGCTGACCATGGAGGGCGTGGCCCAGCGGGCGCGGGCGGGCAAGGCGTCGCTATACCGGCGCTGGCCCACCCGGATCGAGCTCGTCATGGACGCGGTCTACAGCCGGCTGCCCGACCCGGCGGCCCCGCCGGACACCGGCAGCCTGCGCGGCGACCTGCTCGCGCTGCTGCGCGCCAACGCCGAGGCGCTCGCCGGGCCGGCCGGGGAGGCGCTGCGCGGGCTGCTGAGCGAGGCGCTCGCCGACTCCGAGGTCATCGCCCGGGTGCGCCGCAACTCCCAGGGGGCGACGCTGCGCATCATGCGGGAGATCCTCCGCCGGGCCGCCGACCGGGGCGAGATCGACGCCGCCGCGGTCACCGACCGCCGCCTGGAGACCGGGCACGCCCTGCTGCGGTACCACTTCCTGTTCAACGGCACCCCGATCCCCGACCAGGTGATCACCGGGATCGTGGACGAGGTGCTGCTCCCCCTGTTCCGCTCCCCCACGTGCCCGCCACCCACCGGCCGAGCCGTCACCGCCGATGACCGACCTTGATCGGTGAAAGACCCCGGATGCGGTGGAGCGGTTTCCCGGCGCGCGCCCGGAAGCCTCGAAGGCTTACGCTCACGGCCGCATTCCAGCCGGCGGAACCCGACCGGCGGATTCGTCGACCCCGGCGCCCTCGGCGAGAAAGGTGGGAGCGTCCCCGCCGGCTCGGCGTTCTTCCGCCCCAGGGCACGGCATCCGCCGATGCCGGTCGCGCCCGGGCCCACATCGGCATGCGGCGCCCAGTGTCCGATCAGACCTCCGGCCGCGGCGAAGACGACGTCGGCACCGGACCAGGGACCGCGCGGCCGGCTTCCGGCCGTTGCCGGGAGATCCTGCCGCTCCAGTGCGTCGTGTGGTGGCGGGCGTCGCCCGCATCGCCGAGGAGCCTGCCCCCCTTCTCGTCCGGAACGGCTGAGTCCGGCGCGCGGGAGATCGCACACCGGAATTCCCTGGTCCCGGGTCGTGCCTATGCGCCGGTGAGGACTCGAGCGCGTTTCGGGTAGCGGCGGGCACGCACCTCGCCGTTGTGCGCCCAAATCCTCTCGTTGATCTGATCCGGGGAAAGCCGTGCCGTATCGGCGCCGCCGAGGACCTCCTGGCGGGAGACCGTCGCAACCGAGACCCTTTGCCGGTAGTTCCGGAAAATCTGCACCTCACCGTCGGTCGGCCCTATCGGCCAATTGGTCTCCAGATAGGCGTAATCCATTCCGCCGCGCCGCCTGGTGTCGAGCAGCGCCACGTCCACCGCCCAGTGGCGCAGACGTCTCGGCAGGCCGCGCACCACCAGCATGCCGCCGATCCGCTCGACGGCGCTTCTGCGGTCATCCGGCGCCGGCCTCCAGGCGGGCCACTCCCCGGTCTCCCAGAATCGGTGGTGGCGGGCGACCTCCTGGTCGAGTCCCCAGGCGTGCCAACGTACGGTGCCGTCCGGCTTGGTAGGGGCCGTGAGCAGGTGGCGCAGCCGCCGTGCCGCCTCCGGCGTCAGCACGGTGAGGTCGGCGTGCACCAGCGCGATCGGCGAGGCGGGCTCCGCGTCGAACGGGTTGGGATCCAGATGGGGCGGGCCGATGACCACGAGCGTTCCGGGTCTGCGCTGGAAGGACAACCCCCACAGCAGCCGTCCGAGCACGCGGGCGCCGTGGTCGTCCGACAGGATGTGCCAGGTGTCGTGGTAGCGATTGGTGGAGAATCGCACGCGGGCGTCCGGCCGTAGCGAAACGACCGTGTACTCGCGCCCGTCCGCCCGAAGAACGCGGCGATGAAGCTTGAGCCCGTCCCCCGCGCCCTTTGCGGATCGGGGCCTCATGCGTTTACGCGTCGCCACGCACCACCGTCATTCTCTCGCCATATCCCTTCGATCGCATCGCAGCTCATGGAATCGCATTCGCGGTGGTCGACGCAACACGATTCATGCACGCGGGATGGGCGCCGACTCCCCCGTTGATCGTGCGGATTCCTCCGGCCCGCTGCCCGCGCTCGCCGGACGCCCCGACGCCGGGCACACGGCCGCCACCGGGAGGGCCGCCCGCGTACGCAGGGTGAACCGGCCGGGGAGCTCGGTTCAGGGCCGTGGGCGGACGGCGACGAGCGGCGCGGCGCCGCCGGCCGCCGCGGCCACGATCGCCTTCTCGCGCCTGCGGCCGTGGCCACGGGGTGCCCGCCGAGGTCGCGGTGCCGTACCTAGCCCGCGGAGTCCTTCCCCTCCTTCGGTTGCAGCGCCGACGGCTTGTGCACGGCGCTCTTGCCGCTCTTGGCGCTGCGCACCCGGTACTGCGGGTCCTCGGGCGAGGCGTTCACCGTGCGCCCCGCCTCCTCGGTCCGCTCGGTGAGCTTCTTCTCCACCTTGCCGGAGGTGGTGGATCCGTGGCTCCGCCACGTCACCTCGTCCCCGGCGGCGGGTTCGTCCCGCTTACGCCTGCCTGCCATGCCCCTCGACTACCCGAGGCGGCCTGCGGGACGCAGGACGTCCCGCCGCGAGCCGCGCCCGCCGAGACGCGACCGGATGCCGCCCGCGACGCCCGGGTCAGCCGATGAGCTCGGCGAAACGCGCCGCGTCGACGTTGCCGCCCGAGATCACCACGCCGACCCGCCCGGGAAGCGGCCCCAGGCGGCCCGCCAGCAGGGCGGCGAGGCCGGTGGCGCCGCTCGGCTCGACCACGATCTTCAGGCGTTCGAAGGCGAACCGCATCGCCTGCCGGATCTCGTCGTCGCTGACGAGCTCAACGCCGTCGAGCAGGCGCCGGTTGATCGAGAACGTCAGCTCGCCCGGCGTGGGCAGCGCCTGCCCGTCGGCGATCGTGCGCGGCACCTCGATGGTGACCCGCCGCCCCTCCGCCAGCGACCGCTTGGTGTCGTCACCCGCCTCCGGCTCGATGCCGACCACCCGGATGTCCGGATACAGCCCTTTCGCCGCGATCGCGCTCCCGGCGATCAGGCCGCCGCCGCCGACCGGCGCGACCAGCAGGTCGAGGCGGCCGGTCTCCTCCAGCAGCTCGAGGGCCGCGGTGCCCTGCCCGGCGATCACGTGCGGATGGTCGTACGGCGGGATGAGCGCGAGCCCGCGCTCGGCGGCGAGCGCCTCCCCCAGCGCCGTCCGGTCCTCGGAGTACCGGTCGTAGGTGACGATCTCGGCCCCGTACCCTGCGGTCGCCTCCCGCTTCGACCGCGGCGCATCCTCCGGCATGAGGATCACCGCGGTGGTGCCGAGCTCCCGGGCGGCGAGGGCGACCGCCTGGGCGTGGTTGCCCGACGAGTACGCGGCGATGCCCTTCGCCAGCCGCTCCGGCGACAGCCGCGAGGCCGCGTTGTAGGCGCCACGGAACTTGAACGCCCCCACCCGCTGGAAGTTCTCGCACTTGAGGAACACCTCGGCGCCCACCAGCCGGTCGAGCGTGCGCGAGCGGAGCACGGGCGTACGGTGCGCGATCCCCGCGAGCCGCGCGGCGGCGTCACGAACGTCGCCCAGGGTGACCGGTATGTCCGCCATGCTGCTCCTCTGTCCGCCGATTCGAGCTTCCCGCCGCCTGCGCACCCGGGCACGGGCCGCAGATGATTCCAGGGCGACAACTGTAGAAGCCGAACGCCCGGCGTGCCGCACCGCGGTACGCGCAGCCGACCGTTGCCCCTCACCACCGGGCCACCCCTTGCTCGCCGCCGTGTCAGCCGGCCGGCGCTTGCGCCCTGAGTGATCGTCGGTGACTCTGAACGCGTGACCGCGTGGGTGGTATTGGAGGAGTCCCGGGATCTCATCCGGGCGGATGCGATCGTCTCGATCACCGCAGTCCCCGCCGAAGGAGAGATCGACCCGGCGGACTGGGCACGGACGCACCCATCGAAGCGGCTGCACCCGTCCAGGCCGGCGCGCGTCATGGTGGCGACCAGCGGAGGGGTGCAGGGATCGGTGATCACCTGTCCGGGGCGGAACGTCCATCAGGTGATCTCTGAGCTGGTGGTCTTGCTCGATCGTCTGGTCGCCGAGCAAAGGCCGGGCCAGGTTCGGTTCTTGCGCGGGCGGTGGCACAACTGGATCACGCGGGACAAGAAGCCGTGGACGGTGCTGGAGGAGCTGCCCGAGCCTGACTGGGCCTACCGATGATGGACACCTCGCCTCGGCATGAGCGGCCCGTCCGCGCGGCCGCGGCGGCCGACGGCTGATCAAGGACCGGCCGGGATCGGTAGGCTCGTCCGGCCGGGCCACCCCGATCACGTGGCGAAGTGCCCGGCTCTCGTCGCAAACGAGCGCAACAGGAACGGAATCGTGCACCGGACCACACGTCGTCACGTGCCGGAGCGGGTCCTCACCCTGGTCCTCTCCCCGGCCACCCTGGTGGCGGGCCTGCCGCTGACGGTCGGCGCGGCC
The DNA here is from genome assembly GCA_003242605.1 of Actinomycetota bacterium. Lineage (GTDB taxonomy): Bacteria > Actinomycetota > Actinomycetes > Streptosporangiales > Streptosporangiaceae > Thermopolyspora. The sequence continues at coordinate 5,823 of QGUZ01000105.1, read as the reverse complement.
ACCGCGGGCTGGGTGGGCGTCCTGCAGGTCGCCCTCGTCGGCACGCTTTGCGGCCTGATCCCCGCTGCCCTGATCTTCCTTGTGGTACGGCTGGCGCGCGCCGTCGGCGGCACCGCGCCCCAACCCGCCCTGCAAGAGTGGATCGCCTGGGCGATCGTCGGCCTCATCGTCATCGCACTGGGCCTGCTCCTCCTACTGGACGCACCCCACAATCTCGTGGTCACCGCCGGGGCCCTCATCGCCATCCTGGTGATCACCCAGTCGGTCCGCACCGGATGGAAGATCGGCTCGCACACCGCCCTGGCCGCCGGCTGCGTGGTCGTGCTCGCGCGGCTCTGGCCGCACCTGCCGGTGTACCCCGTGGGCACCGCCCTCACGGCCCTGATCGGCTGGTCCCAGGTCCGGCTCGGCCGCCACACCCCCGCCCAGGTGACCGTGGGCGCCCTCGCCGGAGGCCTCGCCGCCTGGCTGACGATCTACTGGCTGGGCTGGGGCTAGCGCGGACGACGCCGCCACCGCATGGCGGCACCCGCCCGGCGGGCGACCCGGGGATCGTGCCCGAGGGCGGCACCGGGCGGCTCACGTAGGGCGGGCCCGCCGACGACCACGATCTTCCCTGCCGTCGGCGATGGCGGCCGCCGGACGCTAGCGGACGGGCAGGCCGGTGATCGCGCGGCCGATGATGAGGCGCTGGATCTCGGAGGTGCCCTCGAAGATGGTGAAGATCTTGGCGTCGCGGTGGAAGCGCTCGACCGGGTGGTCGCGGGTGTAGCCGGCGCCGCCGAGGATCTGGATGGCCTGTTCGGTGACCCAGACGGCGGTCTCGCCGGCGACGAGCTTGCTCATCGAGCCCTCGGCCTGGCTGAGGGGCCTGCCGTTGCGGGCCATCCACGCGGCCCGCCAGGTGAGCAGGCGGGCGATGTCGACCCGGGTGGCCATGTCGGCGAGGAGGAACGCGATCGCCTGGTTCTCGCCGATCTTGCGGCCGAACTGCTCGCGCTCGAGCGCGTAGTCGCGGGCGTACTCGTAGGCGGCCCGGGCCACGCCGACCGCCATCGCGGCGACCGTGGGCCGGGTGGCCTCGAAGGTGCGCATCGCCGCGTGGTCGCCGCTGCGCTTGCCCTCGCGGGCCCGGGCGAGCCGCTCGTCGAGCCGTTCCTTGCCGCCGAGCAGGCACTCGCCGGGGATGCGGACGTCGTCGAGGACGACCTCGGCGGTGTGCGAGGCGCGGATGCCGTGCTTGCGGAACTTCTGCCCCTGGGAGAGCCCGGGGGTGCCGGGCGGCACGATGAACGTGGCCTGGCCGCGGGTGCCGAGCTCGGGCTCGACCGAGGCGACGACCACGTGCACGTTCGCGATGCCGCCGTTGGTGGCCCAGGTCTTCACCCCGTTGAGCACCCAGTCGCCGGTGGCCTCGTCGTACACCGCCCGGGTGCGGATGCCGCTGAGGTCGCTGCCGGCCTCGGGCTCGGAGACGCAGAACGCGCCGAGCTTGACGTCGTCCACGGTGCCGAACATCTCCGGCAGCCACTGCGCCGCCTGCTCGGGGGTGCCGCTGCCGGATACGGCCGCGGCGGCGAGGCCGGTGCCGACGATCGACAGCCCAATGCCCGCGTCGCCCCAGAACAGCTCCTCGAAGGTGACCGGGATGCCGAGGCCGCTCTCCTCCATCCACTGCTCGATGAAGAAGTCGAGCGAGTACAGCCCGATCTTGGCCGCCTCCTGGATGATGGGCCAGGGGGTCTCCTCGCGTTCGTCCCACTCGGCCGCGGCCGGGCGGATCACCGACTCCGCAAACCCGTGCACCCAGTCGCGGACCTGTCGCACGTCCTCGCTCGGTTCCGGGCAGAACCCGATCGCGCTGTCACTCATCGCAATCCCCCCGCAGGTCCTGCGTCCCGCCGTGGGCGCGCCCGCCCCGCCGTACGGCCCGGCGGTGCGGGCCGGCGGGGCCGCGGCCGCGACGGCCGTGACCGGACTATCCCCCGAATCGGGGCGATTACTCGGCGTGTGCGCGGCCGGTCAGTCCTGCGCGTGCCGCTCGAGGAACGTGTAGACGTCGATCTCGTCGACGCCGGGGAACGAGCCGGGCGGCAGCGCGGCGAGCACGTGCGAGTTGGCGCGGGCCGACGGCCACACGTAGCCCTCCCAGCGCTGGGCGAGCTCCGGGGGCGGGCGGCGGCAGCAGTCGCCGGTGGGGCAGTTCGACTTGGTGCGCAGCGTGGTCTCCCGGCCGCGGAACCACCGCGACTCCTTGTACGGCACGCCGAGCGTGATCGCGAAGTCCCGCTCCCGCGACGGGTCCACGTGCGCCACGCAGAAGTACGTGCCGGTCGGCGTGTCGCAGTACTGGTAGTAGACCGAGAACCGGTCCGGCGATCGGAACACCTGCCGCCCCGCCCACTGCTGGCAGAGCCGCTGCCCCTCGATAGCGCCCTGCTCGTCGGCGGGGAACACGATGCCGTCGTTCTCGTACGCCTTGTAGATGATGCCCTCGGCGTCGTTGCGCACGAAGTGGCAGGTGAGGTCGAGGTGGTGGGTGGCGAGGTTGGTGAACCGGTGCGCCGCCATCTCGTAGGAGACGGCGAACACGTCCCGCAGGTCCTCCACCGACAGCGCCCGGTTCTGCTTCGCCTCCTTCAGGTACGGCACGGCGGCCTGCTCGGGCACGAGCACGGCGGCGGCGAAGTAGTTCGCCTCGGTGCGCTGGCGCAGGAAGTCGGCGAAGTCGCGCGGCTTGCGGTGGCCGAGCACGAGGTGGCCGAGGGTCTGCAGCAGGATCGTGCGCGGGCTGTGCATGCCGACCTGCTGGTGCTTGACGTAGATGCGCCGGTTGCGCAGGTCCATGATGGCGCGCACCGAGCGGGGCAGGTCCTGCACCGTGTGCACGGTGTACCCGAAGTGGCCGACCAGCGCCATCACCATGCTCTGGGAGAGCGCGCCGGAGCGGTAGCCGACCGCGGCGAGCGCCTCGGCCGCGGCCTTCTCGATCTCGGCGAAGTAGTTGCCCTGCTCGCGCATGCGGCGGCGCAGCTCGGCGTTGGCGACCCGGGCCTCCTCGGGGGTGGCGGTGCCCTTGGCGGCGCGCGCCTTCAGCTCCTCGTACAGGGCGAGGATGTGCTCGAGCACGTCGTTGGGCACCCGCGCGGAGACCTTCAGCTTCGGCAGGCCGAGGCTCTGGTAGATCGGGTTGCGCTGGGCCTCCTCCAGCGCGATCTCGAGCTGGGCCCGCCGGCTCGGCGGCTGCCGGCGCAGCAGCTCCTCCACGGGCACGTTCAGCGCCGCGGCGAGCGACTTGATCAATGACAGTTTCGGCTCGCGCTTGCCGTTCTCCAGCAGCGAGAGCTGGCTCGGCGCCCGGGAGACCCGCTCGCCGAGCTCGGACAGGGTCAGGCCGCGCTGCTTGCGCAGATGGCGCAGGCGCTGGCCGAACGCCAGAAGGTCCAGCTCCTGCGTCAAAGAGAGCGGTTCTTCGCCCACCAACGACCCCATGGGGGGATCTTAGGCAGAAAATCCGTCATTTTTCTAGTCGAGGGGCGTTCCGGGCGTGCCGCGCCCGCGGCCGACCGCACTCCGGCACCGGTCCCGCCCCCGCCCGGCCCTGCCGCATCGCTCCCCCCGCCGGACCGCGCTCACCCCCGCCCCGCGGCGGGGTCACCGGCCGTCCGATGATCGACTGAGTGATCACGGTCACATGGAATTGGTCTAGTCCACAGCAGAAACTTCGCAGTTCTTCTCTATCGAAGACATTACGATCTTTCCGATTAAAGAAGAATATGCCTCCTTCTGGACTCCTTTCCTTGCTGAAGTGACTCGCCGGTACACACACTCGAAGCAGGCCCCAGGGGACGACCAGAGGGAGTTGACCGATGAATGATCGCCTCAAGGTGGCCGCAGACGAGCTGCGGCGAGAGTGGCAGACCAACCCGCGGTGGAAGGGCATCGAGCGGACCTACACGGCCGAGGATGTTGTCCGGCTGCGCGGTTCCATCCAGGAGGAGTTCACTCTCGCCCGGCTCGGCGCCAAGCGGCTGTGGCACCTGCTGAAGACCGAGGACTACGTCCACGCCCTCGGTGCGCTCACCGGCAACCAGGCCGTGCAGCAGGTGAAGGCCGGGCTGAAGGCCATCTACCTGTCCGGGTGGCAGGTCGCGGCGGACGCGAACCTCGCCGGCCACACCTACCCGGACCAGAGCCTGTACCCGGCCAACTCGGTGCCCGCCGTGGTGCGCCGGATCAACAACGCGCTGCTGCGCGCCGACCAGATCGCCTGGGCCGAGGCGGCCGACTCGCCGAACGGCGGTGAGCGGCAGACCTACTGGCTCGCGCCGATCGTGGCCGACGCCGAGGCCGGCTTCGGGGGTGTGCTCAACGCGTTCGAGCTGACGAAGGCGATGATCGCCGCCGGTGCGGCGGGCGTGCACTTCGAGGACCAGCTCGCGTCCGAGAAGAAGTGCGGTCACCTGGGCGGCAAGGTGCTGGTCCCGACCTCGCAGCACATCAAGACGCTCAACGCCGCCCGGCTCGCCGCCGACATCTGCGGCGTGCCCACCCTGATCATCGCGCGGACCGACGCCCAGGCCGCGACGCTGCTCACCAGCGACATCGACCCGCGGGACCAGAGGTTCCTCACCGGCGAGCGCAGCCCCGAGGGGTTCTACCGGGTGCGCAACGGCATCGAGGCGTGCATCGCCCGCGGCCTCGCCTACGCGCCCTACGCCGACCTGCTGTGGATGGAGACCTCCACGCCCGACCTCAGCGTGGCGAAGGAGTTCGCCGAGGCGATCAAGGCCGAGTACCCGGACAAGATGCTCGCCTACAACTGCTCGCCCTCGTTCAACTGGAAGCGGCACCTGGACGACTCGACGATCGCCAAGTTCCAGCGCGAGCTCGGCCACATGGGGTACAAGTTCCAGTTCATCACCCTGGCCGGCTTCCACTCCCTCAACTACTCGATGTTCGAGCTCGCCCACGGGTACGCGCACGAGGGCATGTCCGCCTACGTCGAGCTGCAGGAGCGCGAGTTCGCGGCCGAGCGGCACGGCTACACCGCCACGCGCCACCAGCGCGAGGTCGGCACCGGCTACTTCGACCTGGTGAGCACGGCGATCTCGCCGGACTCCTCGACCACGGCCCTGAAGGGCTCCACCGAGGAGGAGCAGTTCATCGCGGCGCACTGACGGTCCTCGGGCTCGCCACACCGCTTTGACCGACACACCGTTCTGAGCCGGCTCCCAGGCGACCGGCCCGGCCGGGGCTCCCCCGGCCGGGCCGGTTCGCGTCCGGGCCCCGGCGGCGTCCCCGGCGGGGGCGGGCGCGGGCTCAGCCGGAGCCGGACGGCGGCGGATCCGGCGCCGTGGCGCTCCCGGACGGCGAGGGCCCGGGCCCGGGCTCGGCGGTCTCCTGGCCCGGGCTCTGCGGCGGGCGGCCGCTCGGGCGGGGCGTGCCGGTCGGCGAGGCCGGGCCGCACGGGCCGCGGCGGAACCGGCACGGCCGCGGCCGCCCCTCGCCCCGAGGCGGCCGCGTCCCGATCGGCGGCCGGATGATCGGCGAGTCCGGCAGCGTCGGCAGCGGGCCGGTGCGCGGCGGCCGGGTGGGCGCGACGGGCACCTCCAGCACGGGCGGCCGGGCGGTGCGCCGCCGGCCGCGGCTCGTGTCCTCGCCGCCGGGCTTCCCGGTGCCGGCGACGCGGCTGGCCCCGCCGGTCTCCGGCCGGTTCGCGGCGGGCCGTCCCGGCCGGGTGCCGGACGGCACCGCCCGCGAGGGGAGCGGCCGTCTGGTGCGCGTCCCGCCCACGGGCTCCGGCGCCGCGCTCCCCGGCAC
>QGUZ01000104.1 GCA_003242605.1 Actinomycetota bacterium | reverse complement strand
CGGTTCATTTATCTATTTGTGTTTTTTTTGAAAAAAAGAAGGGGGGGGATGGGGGAGGGGGGTGGGTGGGGGGGGAGGGGGGGTGGGGGGAGGGGGGGCGGGGGGGGGGGGGGGGGCGCGGGGGGGGGCGGCCCCCCCCCCCCCGCCGTAAGGCCAGGCGTCGGGTGGTGTCGGACGACCGTCAGATGGATTCCATGCGCAGCCACGCCCGCGAGGGCAGCGGGTGGCCGAAGAGGCGGGCGGCGTTGGCGTACGCGACCCGCGCGATGTCGGCGGGCGGCAGCGCGCCGAGGTTGCGGGCGACGACCCGCTGCGTGTCCGGCCAGGTCGAGTCCGCGTGGGGGTAGCCGCTCTCCAGCAGCACGTGGTCGAGCCCGACGGCGAGCCGTACCGCGGAGAGGGCGTGGTCGTTGAGGGTGCCGAAGAAGAAGTTGCGGCGCAGCACCTCGCTGGGGCGCAGCCCGCTGTCCCACTCGATCTCCCCGACCGGATGGTCGAGCGCGTAGTCGGCGCGTTCGGCGAGCAACGGGAGCCAGCCGACGCCGCCCTCCACGATGAGGATGCGCAGCTTCGGGAACCGCAGCGGGATCCCGGACCAGAGCCAGTCGGCGGCGGCGAACATGGCGCTCGCCGGCATGAGCGTGGTGATCGCCTCGATGGGGGTGTCCGGCGAGGGCACCGGCGTCCACGACCCGGACCCGGTGTGCAGGCACACCACGGTGCCCGTCTCCTCGCAGGCGGCGAAGAACGGATCCCAGTGCCGGGTGTGAATCGACGGCAGCCGCAGCCGGGTGGGGAATTCCGGAAAGAGGACTGCCTTGAAACCCCGTTCGGCGTTCGCCCGGATTTCCTTTCCGGCGAGCTCCGGGTCCGGCAGCCACGGAAGCTGGAGCGCGATGATGCGCTCGGGATAGGTTCCGGCCCAGACCTCCACGTGCCAGTCGTTCCAGGCGCGGATCAGCGCGAGGCCGAGATCCTGGTCCCGGGTCTTGGAGAAGACCGTTCCAGCCTCACCCGCGAGCATGCCTGGAAAACACAGCGCCGCCCAGATCCCCGCCCGATCCATGTCCGCGATGCGCGCCTCGATGTCGTAGCAGCCGGGGCGCATCTGGTCGAAGCGCACCGGCTCGAGGGTGCGGTTCTCCACGGGCAGCCCGGCACCGACGTCGAGCCCGGCGCACGGAAAGGTGGCCCCGTTGTAGCGCCACACCTGATGCCCCGCCTCGGTCTCCACCACCTTGGGGGCGAGATCGACGTACTTCTCGGGCAGGCGGCCTTCGAACAGGTCGGGCGGTTCGATGAGGTGGTCGTCCGCCGAGATGATCACATAATCCCGCCGCCTGGGCTCGGGATCGGGAAGAGACGGCGGAGTAGTCACAGGAAAACCGTAAGCCCAGGGAATAACGCCATTCAAGCTGCCAGGTCTCCGGTCGGTATCCTTTCGTTCACCCGGAGCGGTCAGCCGGTTACTTTTTCGTGCGATTCCGATATTTTCCCAGATGAGGCGGCCTCCGCAGCGGCCTTCCGGTCCCGCGCCTCGCGCCGAATGAGCACGATCCAGCCGCCCACCGCGATCGGAATGAACACCCACCACTGGAGGCTGTAGGCGAGGTTGAGCGCGCCGCCGCCGTCCGGCTCCGGATCGGGGAGCGGGGTGGGCGCGGCCGCGGCCGGCGGGGTCTGCTCGCGCAGCTGGACGTAGCCGCCGTAGAGCCGGTACGGCAGGCGCTCGCCGAGCCGGGCGGGGTCGATGAGCATGATCTGCCGCGGGGGCAGCCCGGACCGCTCGGCGATCCCGGTGGTCTCCTCGGTCTCGGCGGGCATGAGCCGCCCGGTCACGGACACCTCGCCGGTGGCCGGGGGCGGCACCTCGGGCGCGGCCTCCGCGGTCGGGCCCATCGGCACCCAGCCGCGGACCACGAGCACGGCCTCGCCGTCGCGGACCACGAGCGGGGTGAGCACGTGGTAGCCCACCTTGCCGTTGAGCGTGCGGCGCCGTACCAGCAGCTCGTTGGCGGGGTCGAACCGCCCGCGCACGGTGACGGCCCGGTACTTCAGCTTCGCGTCCACCGAGCCGCCGACCGTGCTGAGCCGGTCCAGCGGCACGGCCGGGGCGGCGAGGTTCGCCTGGGTGCGCTCCTGGTTGGCCGAGCGCATCTCGTATCGGCCGAACTGCCACTTGCCCAGCAGCAGGAAGGCGGGGACGGCCAGCAGCACCACCAGGTGCAACGCCAGCCAGCGCGGGGCGAGCAGGAACCGATACACGACTCCAGGGTATGTACGCCGCGGCGCGGTCCCGCATCGGGGAAGGGCCGGTGCCGGGCGTGGCACGGCGCGGCCGGGCCGGTCAGGCGACGCGCGCGCCCGGCCCGGGGACCGGGGTGACCTCACGGGCCCCGGCCACCTCGTGGCCCTCATCGCAGCGCAGGTACTGGCGGACCGGGGCGCCGCAGCCGCGGTGGGTGAGCACCACCGCCGGGCCCGCCGGTCCGGGGCGGTGGCGGTCGCCCCAGTGCATGAGCGCGATCATGATCGGGTAGAGGTCGAGGCCCTTCTCGGTGAGCCGGTACTCGAACCGGCGGCGCTGCCCGGGCTCCTGGTACGGCGTGCGGCGCAGCAGCCCCTCCTCGACCAGCCGGGCGAGCCGGGCGCTGAGCACCTGCCGCGGGGCGCCGGTGGCCTGCTGGAAGTCGGCGAACCGGCGCACCCCCAAGAACGCCTCGCGCAGCACGAGGAAGGTCCATTTCTCGCCGAGGACGGCGAGGGTGCGCGCGATCGAGCAGTCCTCGTTGGAGAAGCGCAGCCGTGCCCGGAGCGCGGCGCGGTCCTCGGGCCGGTCCTGGGTGCCGCCCTGCTCACGCGGCGCGGACGGCTCGGACGGGCCCGGCGCGGGCGCGTCGTCTCCTCGCCCCGGGGCGGTCTGCTGCGGCCGGGTCATGGGTGCATCGTATGGTCCCCGTCCCGTGGCCACCACCGTCCTCGCGTGCGGTTTGACAACCGGAGCGCCTCCGCCAAAGCTGAGTCTATGCAACGAACTCAGGTGGTCCGGCCCCACGCCCCCGCGCAGCCCGCGCCGCGGCGGGCGGCGACGGCGGTGGAGATCCGCCCGGCCCGCCCGGACGACGCCGAGCGGGTGCGGGACTTCCTCGCCGGGCTCTCCGCGCGCACCCGCACGCTCCGCTTCTTCACCGGGGTGCGCCCCGGCCCCGCCCTGGTGCGCGCGCTCGTCACCCGCGACGACCGGCGGGACGTGCTGCTCGCGGTCCGCCGCACGGCGTACGGCGAGCAGGTCGTGGGGCACGCGATGAGCTGCCGGGTGGCGCGGCCGGGCGAGAGCGGCGCGGGCGAGCACGCGGCACGGGAGGCCGTGGAGATCGGCGTGGTGGTGGCCGACGAGTGGCAGGGCCGGGGAATCGGCGAGCGGCTGGTGCGGCGGCTGCTGCTGCGCGCCGCCGCGGGCGGGGCGGCCGAGGTGGTGATGGAGGTGCTCGCGGAGAACCGGCGGGTGCTCGCGGCGATCCGGCGTCGCCGGCCGGACGCGGCGATGCGGGCCGGGGGCGGAACGGTCGAGGTGAACGCGGCCTTACGGGATGCCGAAGCGCGTTTGCAGAATAACGTTCTGTTGCGTCACCATTGACATGTGACGAACGCGAGGACGAGCCGCGACGGCCGGAGCCGAATCCTCGAGGGCGCGTTGCGGCGCTTCAGCCGGGACGGCGTGTCGGCCACCACGCTCGCCAGCCTCCGGCAGGAAAGCGGCGTGAGTGTAGGTAGTTTTTACCATCACTTCGCCAGCAAGGAACACGTCTTCGGCGTCCTGTATCACGACATCTGCCGCGGGTACTACGACGCCTTCCTCAAGGAGCTGCTCCGGCACGACGACGCGCGGTCGGGGATCGAGGCCATCGTGGCCATGCACATGAAGTGGTGCCTCGACAACCCCGAGCGGGCCCGCGTGTTCATCAGCGAGCGCCCGCCGCGGCGGCACGAGCCGGGCGGCCCCGAGATCGCCGAGACCCGGCGCGCCTTCCTGCGTCAGGTCGCGGACTGGTGGCGGCCGCACATGAAGGCCCGGGTGCTGCGCGAGGTCCCCCCGACCCTCTGCTACGTGCTCTGGCTGGGCCCGGCGAACGAGATGTGCCGCCTGTGGTTCGCGGGCGCCCACCAGCCCACCGAGGAGGAGATCCGGGAGCTCGGCGTGGCCGCCTGGCACAGCCTGCGCGAGCCCAACCCGGGCGAGACGCGCTAGCGTCCTGCGCGGGTCGCCGCGGTACCGGTCAGTACTTGCCGGTCAGTGCTCACCGGTCGGCCAGGTGCCGTCGGCGCGTGGCGGACGGAGTGCGCCGGCTGTGCCGTACGGCTCGGCACCCGCCACACCCGCTTGTCGAGGCTGATGTCGAGCCGCAGCTCGGCCCGCCGCCGCCGCAGGCCCGGCACCCGGAACCGGTCCTCCACCATGTATCCGCCGCGCGACGGATAGCCGAAGCCGAGCTCGCCCGGCAGCACGCGCAACTCGTCCCGGTTGCCGCAGCGGGGGCAGGTCCACGCGACGAGATCGCGGCCGCGGTGGTAGTCGTGGCACGCGGCGAAGTACTCGTCGGGGGTGAACCGGGCTTCGCAGGCGAAGCAGGGGATCAACATCAGGCCGTCCTCGTGCGTTTCGTCACGTACTCGGTCACCCAGCGGTGACCAGGTCGGTCACCCGTCCGATCACACGGTGCTACGCCATATCCGTACCCCTGCCCGCTTGATCGGTACTTACAGGCCGCTGACCGGGGCCGGACGCCGGACCCGCTAGATTCGGGAGCCGTGGACGTCCCCGCCGACCTGCTCGCCCGGCTCCGCGACCGGCTGCTCGCCACCGGCTACACGATCGACGGCGTGCGCGACCGCCTCGGGGACGTCGCCGCCGCGGCGCTCGCCCGCGAACAGCTCGTCCCCGCCGAGCGCGCCACCCGCGCCCCCGACCCGCTCGGCGCGCTGATCCGGCTGTGGTGGCTCGGGCTCGCCGTACCCGAGCGGCACCTGGACCTGCCGGTCGACGGGCTCGTCGCCGCGGGCCTGCTGCACCGCGACGGCGACGAGGTCCGGGCGGCCGTGCACCTGCAGCCCTGGGAGTCCGGCGGCTACCTCGTCTCCGACCGCAAGGTACGGCCCGGCGACCCGGCGCTCCGCCCCGACCACGTGGTGGGCGCCGGCGGCGCCTCGGCGAACCTCGCCAACCTGGTCATCCGCCGCCCCGTGGAGTCCGCGCTCGACCTCGGCACCGGGTGCGGGGTGCAGGTGCTCCACCTCGCCGGCCGGGCCGGGCGGATCACCGCCACCGACGTCAACCCGCGGGCGCTCGACCTCGCCCGGCTGAGCTGGGCGCTCTCCGGGATCGAGGGCGTGGACACGCGGCTCGGGTCCGGCTTCGAACCGGTCTCCGGCGAGCGGTTCGACCTGGTGGTGAGCAACCCGCCGTTCGTGATCTCGCCGCGCGGCCGGTTCACCTACCGGGAGACCGGCGCGGCCGCCGACGGCTTCTGCCGCGACCTGGTCCGCGCTGCGCCGCGGCACCTCAACCCGGGCGGGTACTGCCAGATCCTCGCCAACTGGCTGCACGTGGCGGGCGAGGACTGGCGGGACCGGGTCGGCGGCTGGCTCGCCGAGACCGGCTGCGACGGCTGGGCCGTACAGCGGGACGTGCTCGACCCGGCCGAGTACGTCGAGCTGTGGCTGCGGGACTCCGCCGAGCAGGGCACCCCCGCCTACCGCGAGCGGTACGACGAGTGGCTGGGCTGGCTGGAGTCGCTCGGCGTGACCGGGATCGGGTTCGGCTGGATCACGCTGCGGGACGGCGGCGCCCTCGACCCGGTGGTCCGGGTGGAGGAGCTCACCACCCCGGTGGAGCAGCCGGTGGGCGCCTACGTCGAGGAGGTGCTCGACGCGATCACGATCGCGCACCGGATCGGCGCCGAGGAGCTGCGCCAGGCCCGCCTGGTGACCCGCGAGGACGTGGTCGAGGAGCGGATCGGGCCGCCGGGCGCCGAGGACCCCGCGCGGATCGTGCTCCGCCAGACCGCGGGGCTGCGCCGCCAGGCCCAGGTCGGTACCGTGGCGGCCGCGCTCGCCGGGGCGTGCGACGGCGAGTTGCCGCTCGGCGCGCTGCTCGCCGCGATCGCCGAGCTGACCGGGGCCGACCCGGACGAGACCGTGGCGCGCGCCGACGAGCTGCGCCCGCTGATCGCCGAGGGGTTCTTCCGGATCAAGGAACCCGCAACCGATCGATACAGCGATCTTTAAGCGGATGTTGAGCGGCGCGCGGGATCGTGGGACCCGGGCGCCGGTTCATGGGGTTCGGGGCCGCGCGCCCCGTCCGGCCGGTCACCATCGTGAGGCGGCGGCCACCGTCGGCGCACCGGGGGCCTCGGATCCGGAGACCGCGGCGGTGACCGGAGGGGCCGGCCGGACGCCCGTCCCGATCAGCTGCCGACCCCGTCCCGTTCCAGCAGCGGGCGCAGGTCGTCCGCCTCGGGGGCGCCGAGGCGGCGGAAGATCTCGTGGGCGGCCCGCAGGCACTCCGCGCTGCGCCGGGTGCCGCCGAGGCCGCCGAGGGCCTTGCCGAGCACCGCGAGCGCCTGCGCCTCGCCGTACGGGTGGGCGATCTCGCGGCTCACCGCGAGCGCCTGCTCGGCGTGCCGGGCCGCCTCCGAGTGGCGGCCCGCGGCGACGAAGGTCTCGGCGAGGCGGTAGCACACCCGCTGCTCCCAGACCCGCTGCCGGCTCGCCCGGAAGAACTCCAGGCACTCGGCGTGGTGCACCACCGCCTCGGTGAACCGGCCCACCCGGGAGAGCACGATGCCGAGGTGGTACCGGGCCCGCGCCATCCCGGCCCCGCTGCCGATCTCGGTGAAGATGGCGAGCCCGCGCTCGGCCGCGGCGATCGCCGCCTCCGCGTCCCCCAGGCCGAGGTGGTCGCGGGCCGAATAGCTGAGCACGAGCGCCTCACCCGCGGGCACCCCGGTGTCGCGGTAGACCTGCAGCGCCGCGTCGAACCAGGACAGCGCCTCCCGGTGGCGGCGCTTGCGCCCGGCGACGACGCCGAGGCCGTTGAGGATCTCGCCGGCGAGCACCGAGTCGCCGGTCGCCTCGGTGAGGTCGAGCGCGCGGCGGAACTCCTGCTCGGCCTCGTCCAGCCGGTTCGCCCCGAAGCGCACGCGGGCGAGCACGTAGCGGCAGCGCAGCTCGCTGGATGCGTCCCCGGCCTCCCGGGCGGCGGCGAGCACGGCCCGGGCCCGCCGGTCGAACTCGTGGGCGTAGGTGCCGGTCTCCAGCAGCGGCTCCATCGCCACGAGCAGGTCGGCGGCGGTGGCGAGCGGCGGCGGCCCGTCCCACGACCCGCCGACCGCCTGCCCGATCGCGGCGAACATGTCCTCGCCCTCCGCGGCGAGCCACGCCACGGCCTCGTCCGCCGAGGCGAAGGTACGGCCCGGCACCGCGGGCGCCGACAGCCGGTCGGCGAGGATGCTGCCCTCGTACGCGAGCCGGTGGGCCGCCTGCGCCGAGGCGAGGTAGAAGCCGAGCAGCCGGCGCAGCGCCCGCGCGGCCTCGGCCGGGTCCTCGGCCCGCTCGGCCTCCCGCCGGGCGAAGAGCTTGACCAGGTCGTGGTAGCGGTACCGGCCCGGCGCGGGGGCCTCGAGCAGGCTCGCGTCGACGAGCGACTCGAGCACCTCCTCGGTCTCGACCGGGTCGTGGCCGAGCATCGCGGCCGCCGCGTGCGCCGAGATCGCCGGGCCGCTCGGCAGCGACAGCAGCCGGAACGCCCGGGCCTGCCGCGCCTCCAGCTGGCCGTACCCGAGGGCGAAGGTGGCGCTCACCGCGAGGTTGCCGACCCGCAGCTCGTCGAGGCGGCGCCGCTCGTCGGCGAGCCGGGGCACGATCGAGGCGATCGTCCACGCGGGCCGCGCGGCGAGCCGCGCCGCCACGATGCGCACCGCGAGCGGCAGGAACCCGCAGGCGGCGACCACGTCCATCGCCGCGGCCCGCTCGGCCGCCACCCGCTCCGGCCCGGCGACCGCGGCGAACAGGTCGAGCGCCTCGTCCGGCTCCATCACGTCGAGGTCGATGAGCCGGGCCGCGGGCAGGTCGGCGAACTTGACCCGGCCGGTGACGATCGCCGCGCAGCCCGGCGCGCCCGGCAGCAGCGGCGTCACCTGCGCCGCGTCCCGCGCGTTGTCGAGCAGCACGAGGATGCGCCGGTCGGCGAGGAGCGAGCGGTACAGCGCGGCCCGCTCGGCCGTGCCCTCGGGCATGACGTCCATTGGCACGCCGAGGCCGCGCAGGAACGCGGCGAGCACGTGCTCCGGGGGGACCGGGTCGTCGCCGTCGCCGCGCAGGTCGGCGTAGAGCTGACCGTCGGGGAACCGGTCCTGCACCAGGTGCGCGACGTGCACGGCGAGCGTGGTCTTGCCCACGCCGCCGATGCCGGAGATCGCGGCGATCGGCACGGCCTCGGGGGCGGGCGGGCTCGTCAGCAGCGTGCGGAGCCGGTTGACGAGCTCCTTGCGGCCGGTGAAGTCGGCGACCGCCGGGGGGAGCTGGGCCGGCCGGGGCGGCCCCACCCGCGGCGGCCCCGGCTGCTGTGGCCCCGGCTGCTGCGGGTCCGCCTCGCCGGGCGGGGCGGCGCCTCCGCCGGTGCCCGCCGCGGGGTCCGGGGCGCCCGGGCCGGGCGTGCCGTGCCGCCGCGCCGCGGGCGGGGCGGCGCCCTCCCCGCCGTCCCGCCCGCCGTCCGCCGTGCCCTCCGCAGGGGCGGGCGCCTCCGGGGCGCGGGACGGGATCATGAGCGCGGGGTCGGCGGCGAGGATGCGCCGGTGGAGCGCGGCGAGCTCGGGGCCCGGCTCCACGCCCAGCTCCTCGACGAGCACCCGCCGGGTCTCGGTGAACACGTTGAGCGCCTCGGCCTGCCGCCCGCAGCGGTAGTAGGCGAGCATGAGCTGGGCGCGCAGCCGCTCGCGCAGCGGATGCTCGCCGGTGAGCGCGCGCAGCTCGGCGACGAGGTCGGCGTGCCGGCCGAGCCCCAGGTCGAGGTCGACGAGGTTCTCCACCACGGTCATGCGGCGCTCGGCGAGCCGTTCCCGCTGGTTCTCCGCGAACGGCCCGACCGCGCCGGTGAGCGGCTCCCCGGCCCACAGGCCGAGCGCGGTCCGCAGCGTCTCGGCGGCCTCCGCCATGCGCCCGTCCCGCCGCCGGGACTCGGCCTCGGTGACGAGGCGCTCGAACTCGGCCAGGTCGAGCGCGCCCTCGCCGAGGCGCAGGGCGTACCCGCGGCCGACCGAGGTGAGCAGCCGCGGCCGGGAGCGCGGGGAACGGCCCGGCTCGAGCACGCCGCGCAGCCGCGACACGTAGGTGCGCAGCGCGCCGAGCGCGCGGGGCGGCGCCCCCTCGCCCCAGACCCCGTCGATGATCTCCTCGGGGGTGACCACGCGGTCCGCGCGGATCAGCAGCATCGCGAGGATCGAGCGCTGCAGCGGGGTGCCGAGGTCGAGCTCCTGGCCGTCACGCCAGGCCCGCACCGGCCCGAGAATGGCGAAACGCAGCCCATGTCCCCCCACCTGACCAGCCATTCTCTGTTTTCTCCGCCCCTGGAGCCGATTTTCACCGAATCATAGATCCCCGTATTGCACGCGCCCTAGACACGGAGGATAACCCTGGCCGAAGTGTGGATTCGGCGTTGATCGGGTTTCACCCGGGGGCGGGGATTCACAATGGCGAGCGCGCGTGGTCGCACCGCGGCCACGCCGAGACGATATTCGCGGCCCGGTCGTTTCCGGGCCGATAGGCCGGTTCCGCGGCGCACGATTCCCGGTCGTCCCGGACGTCGCCCGGCGCCGTGCCGCGCGCAGGCCGTTTTCGGCCTCGGTCCTCCGCGGTGCCCAGCGGCCGCGGAGGACATCGCGCCCGCGCGAACGCGCCCGCGGGCGGCCGCGGCCGCCGGTCGCCTCGCCGGACGTGCCGGCAACCGCCGTGCTGCCTGCGCTTTCCGGGCCGCTCACCCGTCACCCGCCGAGGCGGGGCCGGCGGACCGCGCGCCCGGCCGCGGCGTGCGGGCGCCCGGCCGCCGTGTCGGCGGGGTGCGTCCCCGTCCGTTCCGGCGGCCGTGGTACGGTTCGCCCCCGGACGCCGCCGCCGGTGTCGCGGCGATCGGCGAGCGGTACGGCCGTGCCGTACCCCGCGGCGGGGCGGAACCGGCGGCGGGATGTGACGTGGCGGCTGACGTCGGAATTTGTCCGACTTGTCCTATCGGGGACAATTCGCCGCGCGATTGTGATCGGTCTGCATTCACGGCTTCAGCGTTCTGTAAGCGAAGCCGGTCCCCGTGCAAGCGGTATGCAGGCGGCGCGGGTTTCACTGACGGTGCGAGCCCTCATGGAAGGCGCACGGCTCGCAACTCGCTCCCGCAACCTCGTCAAATCGGAGGAATGTCATGCGCCGCTCGATCAGCACCCTTCTCGGCGTCACGGCCGCGGCCGGGATCGTCGCCCTCGGCGTGCCGGCCCTCGCCTCCCCTGCCGCCGCATCGACCACCACCAAGCCCAAGGCCTCGGCGCACGTCGACGACTGGGGTCCGATCTACGCCAGAAACGGCCTGGCGAGCGCGAAAGGCTTCGTCCGGGATGAGTGGATCCGGCGCGGCAGAACCAACCTGGTGACCGTCTCCGGCCGGCTCACCGACCGTGACTTCCGCACCTTCCGCCGGGGCGGCAAGTGCGCCTACGTGAGCTTCCAGGTGCGCCGCCTCGGCTCGTGGCGCTGGCAGTCCGGCCCGAGCTACACCTGGTGCGGCGCGGACAAGCCGCCGCGGTACTTCTCCTTCACCCGGAACCACGTCCGCGCCGTCAAGGCCCGCGTCTGCCAGGTCGACCGGAGGGGCGGCAGCCCGTTCGCCTGCAGCGGCTACCGGACCGTCTACTGGGCCCGCCGATAGACCGGCGCGCCCGCACGGAGCGTCCGGCCTGACGTGACGACGCGGTCTCAACCGCGGCTTTCCCGAATGCGCGCACCCCGAGCGACGGCCCGCCCGGATCACCGATCCGGGCGGGCCGTCCGGTTTTCCGCGCGCCAGGAGACCGGCACGCGACCGGATGCGCCGCGCGCCGTCGATGCCGGGGTCCGGGCCGGCGACGCCGGCTCCGGAACCGCGGAGTCCGGGTCAACGGGATCGGATCAGGGGGCAGAGGGAGCGGATCAGAGAGAGGTGGTGGCGAGCGTCCGGCGGGAGACCGGGCGGACCTCGTTGCCGGTGATGCCGGACAGGGCCTCGGCGAGGTGGTCGAGCGCGTCGGCGATCCACGGCAGGCTCACGGGGTCCGCGGCGTCCAGCGCGGCGAGCCGCTGCTCGGTGGTCTCGCCGTACAGCATGCTCGTCGCCACCCGCACGCGCAGCGCCCGCGGGTCGTCGCCGAACGCGCTGCCGGGGAGCACGCCCACGCCGTACCGGTCGAGCAGGACGGCGGCGAACTCGTCCGAGGTGGCGAAGCCGGTGAGGAAACCGAAGTCGGGGTAGAGGTAGAAGCCGCCGTGCGGCATGTGCAGGGCCGCCCCGGCCTCCCGGAACAGTCCGGCCACCGCCCGCACCACGGTGGCGTGCAGCCGCCGGCTCTCGGCGATCCGGCGGACGAGCTCGACCGGCTCGGAGAACGCGTAGGCCGCCGCGTGCTGGACGGGGGCGGTCGGGCTCGACCAGATCTCGCTCGCGATCGCGAGCATGCGGGCGCGCAGGTCGTGGCCGCGGTCGGGGAGCCGGGCCACGCCGATGCGCCAGCCGCCCAGGGCGAGGCTCTTGCTCAGCCCGGTCGTGATCACGGTGCGCTCGGGGGCGAGCGCCGCGGGGCTCGGGCACCGGTTGAGCGGGTCGTGCACGAGATCGCCGTAGATCTCGTCGGAGATGATCGTCAGATCGAGCTCCCGGGCCACCTCGACCAGCCGATGCACGGTCTCCGGCCGCGGCAGCAGCCCGGTGGGGTTGTCGGGGAGGGTGACGAGCACCGAGCGGACGTCGCGGCCCTCGGCCCGGGCCGCGCGTACCGCCTCGGCGGCGAGCTCGGGGTCGGGCACCCCGCCCTCACCGGGCCGCGGCGGCACCAGCAGGGGGCGCACCCCGATCAGCTCGGCCTGGGCGGCGTAGCTCACCCAGCTCGGCCGCGGCAGCACGATGTCGCCGCCGATCGCCATGAGGAGGGCGTAGAGCAACGGCTTGCTGCCGGGCCCGGAGACCACCAGCTCGGGGTCGGTCGGCAGGCCGCGCCGCGCCCAGTAGCCCGCGGCGGCCTCGCGCAGCTCCGCCGTACCCGCGACCGGCCCGTACCCGTTGCTCGCGGAGGACGCCTCGAGGCGGTGGCGTAACGAGGGATGGACCGGAAGTCCTGCCTCGCCGAACGCCATGTGGAGCACCCGCTCTCCGGCCCGGCGCCGACGTGCTATCTCCTCGTTTGCCGCCAAGGTGGCAGAAAGCGTGACGTTCATGCACAAACCCTTCGTCTGCTCGGAACCGTTCCCAGAGTGCGTCGGCGTAGGCGTAAGTACAAGCGAGGGTTGCCGTGGGTGGGCATAAGATTTAGTGATGCTAGATATCAGACGCCTGGCGCTCATCTGTGAATTCGCTCGTAGAGGGAGCATTGCCGCGACGGCGGCCGCGCTGGGTTACACGCCGAGTGCGGTTTCCCAACAGCTCGCGACGCTGGAGCGTGAGGCGGGCACCGCGCTGCTCGACCGGACCTCGCGCAGCGCCGAGCTGACCGACGCCGGTCGCCGCCTCGTCGGGTACGCCGAGCGCATCCTCGCGCTGGTCGAGGAGGCCGAGGCGGACCTGTCCGCGCACGCCGCCACGCCCCGGGGGCGGGTGGTGGTCACCGCGTTCCCCACGGCCGCGGTCGCGTTCGCCCCGGCGCTCGCCCGCTCGCTGCGGCGGCACAAGGAGCTCACGCTGCGGCTGCGGCAGAGCCGGTCCGGTCGCGGCCTGCGCGAGGTGCAGTCCGGCGAGGTGGACATCGCGCTCGTGGACGACTGGTACGGCCGGGCCCGCGGCTACGACAACCTGCAGGTGTTCCCGCTGCTGAAGGACCCGCTCGTGCTCGTGGTGCCGCGCAGGCACCCGATGGCCGACCCGGCGGTGCCGGTCGACCTGCACGCGCTGCGGGGCGAGCCGTGGATGGCGACGCCGGAGGGCGAGCCGTCCCGGCTCGCCGTGGACCGGTTACTCGCCGACGTGGGCGGGGCCCAGCCGGTGGCGTGGGAGTTCGAGGGGCTCGGCACGATCCTCGGCCTGGTGGCGAAGGGGGTCGGCATCGCGGCGGTGCCCTCGCTCGCGCTCGCCGCGGGGGTGCGCGGCATCGCGGTGCGCATGCTGCCCGGCGATCCGCCGGCCCGGGAGGTGCACGCGGTGGTGCGGCCGTCGAGCACGCACCGCCCGTCGGTCGCCGCCACGCTGCGGGCGATCCACGTGGCCGCGCGGTACATCGCCGCGGATCTGGAGCCGGTGCAGTCGCTGCTGCCGGGGGATGGCGCCCGGTCCGCGGGGTAGATCCCGATCCGGCATGATGAGGCCGCCACCCCCGTCAAGGAGGATCCCCGTGCCCACTCCAGTTCCCCGCCGGTTCGAAGGCAGGTACGCCCTGGTCACCGGGGCCGCGCAGGGCATCGGCGCGGCCACCGCGCGACGGCTCGCCGCGGAGGGCGCCGCCGTCGCGGTGGTGGACCTCGACGCCGGACGCTGCGGCCCGGTCGTGGACGAGATCAAGCGGGCCGGCGGCGAGGCGATCGCGCTCGCCTGCGACGTCTCCGACGCCGGTCAGGTGGAGGAGATGGTGGAGGCGGCCGTCGAGGCGTTCGGGCGCGTCGACGTGCTGGTGAACAACGCCGGGATCACCCGGGACAACCTGCTGTTCAAGATGTCCGAGGAGGACTGGGACCGGGTCCTCGACGTCAACCTCAAGAGCGTCTTCCTCGTCTCCAAGGCGGTGCAGCGCCACATGGTCGCCGAGCGGTACGGCGCGATCGTCAACGTGTCGAGCCGCTCCGCGCTCGGCAACCGGGGCCAGGCGAACTACTCGGCGGCGAAGGCCGGGATCCAGGGCCTCACCGCCACGATGGCGATCGAACTCGGCCCGTTCGGCATCCGGGTGAACGCGGTGGCCCCCGGCTACATCGTCACCGCGATGACGGAGGCCACGGCGGTCCGGGTCGGGGTCACCCCGGAGGAGCACCAGGCGGCGGCCGCGGCGAACACGCCGCTGCGCCGCGTCGGCCGCCCCGAGGAGGTCGCGGCGGTGGTGGCGTTCCTCGCCTCGGACGACGCCTCGTACGTGAGCGGCCAGACCCTCTACGTCAACGGGGGCGCCCGCTAGGCGGCCGCCCCCGGCCAGGCGAAACGGGCGGGCCGAGACGCCCGGCCCGCCCGCTCCGTCGCCCGTCGCGCTCAGCAGTCGACGAGCTCGGGACGCTGGTTGAGGATCTGCGCGCGCGGGGTGATGAACTCGGCGTACGCCTCGGTCGCGGTGGGCGCGAACACGGCGACCCGGTGGCAGTTCTGGAAGGCGAGCCGCACGCCGAAGTGGCGCTCCAGCGCGCCGCGCATGGCGTCGCTCGCCATGCAGCGCAGCAGCTGGCCGCGGGCGGTTTCGTCCGGCGGCGGCACCTGGTTGTCGGCGAAGTCGGCGCCGGTCCGGTTACGCTCCTCGACCAGCCCGCTGATCACCGACCAGGCGTACGGCAGGGAGTCGCGGATGCAGGCGACGAACGATTCGTCGTCCACCTCCCCGGCCTGGGCCCGGTCGAGCAGATCACGGGGAACGGTCAGCGACATTGGCGTGCTCCTCTCGCATCGGAATGACGGGCGGATGTGCCTCGGGAGCTGATCACCGGTGGCGGGGCAACCGCTTCGACGCTAGGCCGATCAGCCGACCGGCTTCCAGCCACCGCGAGGCGACACTCGCCGGACGCGAAGGCGAGATCAGATCTCTCTTGCGCGTCACCGGCGGACCGGCTAACACCGCCGCGGCGAGGCCGTACGGCACCGGGGCGGCGGGGGATCACGCGGGCGATCCCGCGGCGACCGGGCCGAAGACGAAGTCCGGGTCGACCTGGGCGCGCAGGTCCTCGCCGACCGCGCGGTTCGCCCACGCCTCGGCGTTGCGCAGGTGGAACTCGATCGCCTGGCGGCCGAACTTCTCCCAGTCCTTGGGCTGCGCGTCGAGCCGGCGCAGCATCGCGGCGAGGGCGTCGCGGTTGCCCGGCTCCAGGTCGTCGAGGGTGAACGGGCGGCCCTGCTCCATGCCGCGCACCGCGCGCGAGTGCTCCAGCCAGACGAGCAGGTCGTCGCCCACCTGGTCGCGCAGGAACGCGACGTCGCCGTCGTCCTGAACCTTGTTGCCCACGACCACGATCGGCACGTCGTAGTCGGCGGCGTACTCGCGGTACTGGCGGTAGACGCCGACGCCCTGCCGGGTGGGCTCGGCGACGAGGAACGTCAGGTCGAACCGCGTGAACAGGCCGGAGGCGAACGAGTCGGCGCC
>QGUZ01000103.1 GCA_003242605.1 Actinomycetota bacterium | reverse complement strand
CCTGCCGGGGGCACTCCTCCGACCTCGAGAGATGCCCTCTGGCCTGGGCATTTGCATTCCACCGCTCTTCTGCCGTGTGCAGCCGTAGGCCATCGGAAGCAGCCGTGGATCGCTGTTCGCGGAATATGCGTGGAATGATCTTGAGGGCGTCTGCCCAGGTCGCACCCTGACAAGGAAGGGCTCCGGACCGTGCCGGGGCCTTGTCGAAGTGTCCTGCGTGAGGTCCGCTGGGTGCCGAGCGACAGGTCCTCACCTATCCGATGGACCGGTCGATGCGGATGCGCATCGAGCACTTCCTAGCCGATACCGGCCGCCCGCACATCGGCTAGCCGCCTTTCGATCGCCTCGACCGCCGCGGTGATGCAGGGAGTGGCGTTGGCAATCGACCGGCTCACCAGGTGATCCGGTCCGTAGCGGGAGTGAATCTCGGCCAGCCGATCGGCCACGTCCAGACGTGTGCCGTCGGGTCCGGTGGTCATGTCGCAGTAGGTGAGCGCCTGCCGAAGCTCGACCGTCTCCTGGGGGAACTCGGCCTGCAGCACCTCGAGCAGGCCGCGCTGCTCGGCCTCGAACACCGCGCACGAGTGATGCGCCACCAGCCGACACAGCCGCTCATCCGCTCCGGCGACATCGCGCAGGTAGCGCGCGCCGTCCAGCGGATGGAAGCCGGTGTCGACCAGATCGGGCGCGTACCCGATGTCATGCAGCCACGCCGCCGCCTCCACCAGCTCGGCAGCGGAACCCAGGACCGGCGCCAGCTCCACCGCTCGGGCCGCGACACCATTGGAGTGCGCCCATCGCCGCGGCAGCGACCGTTCAAGGAGCTTTCGAGCGAGATCGCGGGCCCAGGCTGCTTGCCCCATGCCGTTCACCCTAGGCAAATTGCCTGGGCTGCCATCAGCCCGCCCCGCGCAGATGCCCCGGAACCGGGCAGCGACTGGCGCGCCCGTTCTTGGGCGTGGGCGTACTGGGCGGCTACACCACCTTCTCCACGCACATCCTCGAGGTGCACACCGCGATGCAGGCCGGTGCACCCGGCGTGGCTCTCACGTACCTGACCGCCACGCTGGTCGCCGCCCTGCTGGCGGTCTGGGCCGGCGCGGCCGTCACCGGGCAGGCGCTGGCGATCGCCAGGCGCCGCGAACACAGGAGGCAGCGGTGAAACTGCACGGACGCGCGCTGCGGCTGACCGTCTTCATCGGCGACACCGATACCTGGCATCACAAGCCCTTGCATCACGAGATCGTGCGCCGGGCGCACGCCGCCGGTCTGGCCGGCGCAAGCGTGTTCCACGGCGTGGAGGGCTACGGGGCCTCCAAAACTCGTCCACACCACACGCATCCTGTCGCTGCCGGAAGACCTGCCGGTGGCTGTCGTCATCGTCGACACCGAGGACAAGATCCGCGCCTTTCTGCCGCAACTGGACGACTTGATCAGTGAAGGGCTGATCATCCTGGACGAGGTCGAAATGATCCGGTACGTCGACCGAACACCCGGGGCGGCGGACGAGTCCGAGGCCGCAGACGGGGGCTCCCGGTGACCGCGTTGCTGGTGGCCCTCGGGGCCGCGATCGGAGCCCCGTTGCGTTACCTGACCGATCGTCTGGTGCAGACCCGACATGACTCGGTGTTCCCCTGGGGCACCCTGACCGTCAACGTGGCCGGGTCGTTCGTGCTGGGCCTGCTGGTGGGCATGCCCACCCATGCGGCCTGGTCGGCGCTGCTCGGCACCGGGTTCTGTGGCGCGCTGACCACGTACTCCACCTTCAGCTACGAGACGCTGCGGCTGGCCCGGGAGGGGTCCGGGTGCTACGCACTGACCAACATCGTCGCCAGCGTGATGGCCGGGTTCGGCGCGGCGGCGATGGGGCTGTTGGTCGCCCAGGCCATCACCGGCTGACCGCACCACAAGGACGCTTGGCGCACATGCCGATACCGGGCCGGCCCGGGTTGCTGGGTGGGAGCGTCGGTCGGGGCCGCAAGCCGAGAACGCGTTTGCGACATCGACCGGCGCAACGGCCGATCGCCGGTTAGGCTCTGGTGACCATGGCGCGGAGGATCGACTTCTACGACGACCCCAACGCCCCGCCCGCCAACAGCCTGGTCCCCTCGGTCAACGTCGTGGTCACCAACGACACCGGCGACATCCTGCTCATCCGCCGGTCCGACAACGACAACTGGGCCGTCCCCGGCGGAGCGATCGACCTGGGCGAATCCCTTCCCCAGGCCGCGGTCCGCGAGACCCGCGAGGAGACCGGCATCGAGTGTGAGATCACCGGGCTGGTCGGCATCTACACCGACCCGCGCCATGTGATCCTCTACACCTCCAACGGCGAGGTGCGCCAGGAGTTCTCCATCGTGGTCACCGCCCGTGCCACCGGCGGGACGCCGACGCCGAGTGATGAGTCGCGGGAGGTCCGCTGGGTGCCGCGCGACCAGGTCCTCTCCTATCCGATGGACCGGTCGATGCGGATGCGGATCGAGCACTTCCTCGCCGATACCGGCCGCCCGCACATCGGCTAGCCGCCTTTCGATCGCCTCGGCCGCCGCGGTGATGCAGGGGGCGGCGTTGCATCGAGCGCCCGCCCACCAGGTGCCCGGGCCGTAGCGGGTGGATGTCGGTCGGCCGGTCACGTCCACGGCCGTCCGAGCGGGCCATAACGTCCCGATCGGTGCGGCAACCCGCCGCTGCCCGCGGGGCACGCGGACTCGAGCGTCTCCGAGTGGCCGCACCGTCGGCCCCGATCTGCCGCCGCCCAACGATGCCCGACGACTGAGTCATCTAGCGGATGCCACCGGCCGCACGCGGTGGGGGGCGAGGGTGCGTTCCAGGTGTTCGGTCAGCCAGGTGGTGAGGTCGCCGGTGCCGTCGATGGCCCAGGTGAGCATGGCGCCGCAGTAGGTCGCGTACAGGTCGGCGGCCAGGGTCTCGGGGGAGGTCGCGGGAGCGAGCAGGCCGGCGTCGACGGCCTCGGTCACCAGGGCGGCGACCTCGGCGCGGAGGGCTCGGCTCTGGGCGACGGCGTGGGTGCGGAGTTCGGGGTCGGTGAGGTCGAGCTGGAGGAAGGCGAGGTTGTTGGCCATGCTCTCGGGGGTGGTGACCCCGCTCGGGAGCGTGGCCAGGGTGGCGACGAGGGCGGTCAGCGGGTCGGGGTGGGCCGCCCTGGCCTTGGCGAAGACGTCGGCGACGCCCGCCGCCTCCCGGGTGGCGAAGGCCACCAGCAGGCCGCGTTTGGACCCGAAGCGCTGAGTCAGCGCGGGGGCCGTGAGGCCGACGCGTTCGGCGACCGCGGCGAGGGTGAGGCCCTTCGGGCCCACGTCGGAGATCACGGCGGCGACGGCCCGGAAGATGGCCTCGTCGCTCACGGAGCGGGGGCGACCGGTCATGGGGCCATCCTATCCCGCCTTGCTTTATTAATGGACATAAAGTAAGTTCGGCGGCATGACCTCTCCCACCATCGACCTCACCGGCAGGGTCGCCCTGGTCGCCGGGGCGACGCGGGGCGCCGGCCGCGGGATCGCCGTCGAGCTGGGCGCCGCGGGCGCGGTCGTCTACGTGACCGGCCGGTCCACCGCGGGATCGCCGTCGCCGATGCGGCGGCCGGAGACCATCGAGGAGACCGCACGCCTGGTGACCGAGGCCGGCGGCACCGGCATCGCCGTACGCGTCGACCACACCGACCCCGGCCAGGTGCGGGCGCTCGCCGAGCGGATCGACCGCGAGCACGGCCGCCTCGACCTGCTCGTCAACGACATCTGGGGCGGCGACCCGCTGACCGAGTGGGGCGTGCCGTTCTGGCGGCACGACCTCGGCAACGGCCTGCGCATGCTGCGCAACGCGATCGACACGCACATCATCACCAGCTGGCACGCCGCCCCGCTGCTGATCCGCGGCTCCGGCGGGCTGATCGTCGAGGTCACCGACGGCGTCGGGGACGGCTACCGCGGCTCGCTCTTCTACGACCTGGTCAAGGCCTCGGTGATCCGCCTCGCCCGCGCCCAGGCCGAGGAGCTCCGGCCGTACGGCGTGGCGGCGGTGGCCGTCACGCCCGGGTTCCTGCGCTCGGAGGCCGTGCTCGACCACTTCGGGGTCACCGCCGACACCTGGCGGGACGCGATCGCCAAGGACCCGCACTTCGCCGCGTCCGAGACACCCCGTTACATCGGCCGCGGGATCGCCCACCTCGCCGCCGACCCGGACCGGCTGAGCCTCACCGGCACCGCGACCACGAGCTGGGACCTCGCCAAGCGGTACGGCTTCACCGACGTCGACGGCACGACCCCGGACTGGGGCCGCCACCTGCGGGAGCACCTGTGACGGCCGGCGTCGCGGCGGCGGGCCGTACCCGCATCACCGCCGGCTCACCCTCCTCCTGCTGTGCGCCGCCCAGTTCATGCTGATCGTCGACGTCGTCGTGGTGAACGTGGCGCTGCCGACGATCCGCGCCGACCTCGCCATCCCCGACGGCCGCCTGCACCTGGTCTCGGTCGGCTACACGCTCACCTTCGGCGGCCTGCTCATCGTCTTCGGCCGGATCGGCGACCTGTACGGCCGGCGCCGCCTGTTCCTGATCGGGGTCGGCGCCTTCACCCTCGCCTCGCTCGCCACCGGCCTCGCCCGGGCCGAGTGGCAGCTCCTGGCGGCCCGCGCCGCGCAGGGCGTCGGCGCCGCGATGGTGTCGCCCACGGCGCTCGCCCTGCTCACCACCGCCTTCGCCGAGGGCGACCGCCGCAACCGGGCCCTCGGCCTGTGGGGCGCGGTGGGCTCCGGCGGCGCGGTCGCCGGTCAGCTGCTCGGTGGCGTCGTCACCGACCTGTTCGACTGGCGGTGGATCTTCCTCATCAACGTGCCGATCGGCGCCGCCACGCTCGCGCTCGCCCGCCGTCACCTGCCGGAGAGCCGGGCCGCGGACCGGCCCGTCCTCGACGTACCCGGGGCGGTGGTGCTCACGGTCGCGCTCGCCGCCACCACCCTCGCGCTCACCCGGTACGCCGAGGGCGGCCACGCCGTCCAGGCCACCTGGCTGCTCGGCGCCGCGCCGGCCGCGTTCGCCGTGCTCGTGGTGGTCGAGCGCCGCCACCGCGCCCCGCTCCTCGACCGCCGGGTGCTGCGCATCGGCGGCGTCGCCCGGGCCAACGCGCTGCTCGCGATCGACGCCGGGGCGCTCGGGGCGTCGCTGTTCTTCACCACTCTCTATATGCAGGTGGTCCTGGGGTACTCGCCGCTCGCCGTCGGCGCGGCCTTCGCGCCGATCACCGTCCTCATCCTGCTGATCTCGCCGCGCGCCGGGGCGCTCACCACCCGGTACGGCCCGCGGCGGCTGATCGCGATCGGGTTCGCGCTGCTCGCCGCCGGCATGCTGGTGCTGGCCCGCGTGCCCGCCGACGGCACGTACCTGCGGGACGTGCTGCCCGGGATGCTGCTGCTCGCGGCCGGCTCGGGGCTCTCCTACGCCCCGATCTTCGTCGCGGGCACCGGCGGCGTGCCCGACCGCGACCAAGGGCTCGCCTCCGGGTTGCTCAACTCCGCGCAGGAGCTCGGCACCGCGGTCGGCGTCACCGTTCTCGGGGCGATCGCCACCGCCGCCACGCCCGCCGGCGGCGTCGCCGCGCTCACCACCGGCTACCGCGCCGGGCTGCTCGCCGCGGCCGCGGCGACCCTGCTCGGCCTGATCCTCGTCGCCGGGATCCCGCGCCCCGCCGCGGACGCCGCCGGGCCCGCCGGCCGCTAGCGGCCCGCATCCGGTCAGGCGGCCGCGCGCACCTCCTCCGCGGGCGACCCCTCGGGCGCGGCCGGCGCCGTCGCGGCCCGGCCGGGGAGGGCGAGCGCGAGCAGCGCGGCGAGCACGGCGAAGCCGGTGGCCCACCAGAAGCTCCACTGGAAGGCCGCGGTGAGCCCGCCGGCGCCCGTGGTGGCCGACTGCAGCAGGACGGCGAGTACGGCGGTGCCGAAGGAGCCGCCGATCTGCTGGGCGATGCGCACCAGCGCGCTGGCGTGCGCGACCTGCTCGCGGCCGAGCCCCAGGTAGGCGACGGCCATCACCGGCACGGTGACCGCGCCGAGGCCGATCCCGCGCAGCAGGAGCACCCCGCCGAGCAGCCACGGGCTCGCCTGCGCGTCGGCGAACGCGAACGGCAGGGTGGCCGCGGCGACGACCACGAACCCGGTCACGGCGACGATCCGCGCCCCGGCCCGGTCGGTGAGCCGCCCGGCGATCGAGCGGCTCAGCAGGGTGCCGACGCCCTGCGGGATGAGCGCGATCCCGGCGTCGAGCGCCGAGGTGCCGCGGACCTGCTGGTAGAACAGCGGCAGCAGGAAGAGCGCGCCGTACAGGGCGAAGCCGGAGAAGAACAGCACCGCCGAGCCCGCCGACGTCGGCCGGTGGGCGAGCAGCCGGAGGTCCACCAGCGGCTCGGTACGGCGGGCCGCATACAGGACGAACCCCGCGACCAGGGCCGCCCCGGCGGCCAGCGGGACGAGCACGGTGGGGTGCCCGAACCCGCCGTCGGAGGCCTCGGACAGACCGAACAGCAGCGCGGCGACGCCGGGCGCCAGCAGGGCGAGCCCGGCGACGTCCAGCCGCGGCCGGGAGTCCGGCTCGTCGCGCTCGAGGAACCGCGCGGCCAGCACGAACCCGGCCACGCAGAGCGGGATGTTGATCCAGAACATCCACCGCCAGCTCAGGTGGGTGAGGATCAGGCCGCCGAGGAGCGGGCCGAGGATCGGCCCGAGCACGGCGGGCAGCGAGATGAGCGCGGTCACCCGGCCGAGCAGCCGGCCGCCCGCCGCGCGCACGACCAGCGTCGTCATCACCGGCATCATCAGCCCGCCGCCGAGGCCCTGCAGGACCCGCGCGGCGATCAGCGCCGGAGCGTTCCAGGCCAGGGCGGCGGCCACCGACCCGGCGAGGAAGACGAGCAGGGAGAACAGCCAGAGCCGCTTGCCGCCGAACCGGGCCGTCGCCCACGTGCTCAGCGGCACGGTGATGCCGAGGGCGAGCAGGTAGGCGGTGGCGACCCACTGCACGGTGGCGACCGTGGTGTGCAGGTCGGCCGCCAGGGAGTGCAGCGCCACCCCGACGATGGTGGTGTCGAAGATGACGGCGAGCCCTCCGCAGATCAGGACACCCGCCGTCCGTAGCACCTTTGGATCGATTCGTTCCGTGTCAGCCATGCATCCGCCCTCGATAAGAGTCATGAGTGTCTCTTACGGCCACGATAGGCTGAAGTAGTAAGAAACACAAATGACTCTTATGGAGCGGAGCGTGGCGGAGGAAGCGAACCGGCGGCGGCGCGGCAGGGCGCTCGAGGACGCGCTGCTGCGCGCCGCATGGGACGAGCTGGTGGAGTCCGGGTACGGCGCGCTGACCATGGAACGGGTCGCCGTGCGCGCGGCCACCAGCCGCGCCGTGCTCTACCGCCGCTGGCCGGGCAAGGCCGACCTCGCGCTGGCCGCCATCCGGCACCACATCGAGACCAACCCCATCCCGCTCCCGGACACCGGCAACCTGCGCGACGACCTGATCACTCTGCTCCGCGCGATGACCCGCAGGCGCGGGGAACTCGCCGCGATGATCGGCGCGCAGCTCGGCGGCCTGTTCACGGAGGCCCGCACGAGCCCCGCCGAGCTGCGCGAGCTCGTCCTCGGCGGCCGCCGGCCCTCGTCGCGGCGCATCTTCGACCGGGCGGCCGAGCGCGGCGAGCTCGACCTCACCCGCGTGCCGCGGCACGTGCTCGACATGCCGTTCGACCTGATGCGGCACGACATGCTCATGACCTTCGAGCCCGTGCCGGACGAGCGCATCACCGCCATCGTCGACGACCTGTTCCTGCCGCTCCTCGCCCACTACGGCGGCGTCCGCACGGCGGGCGGCCCCGGCCCGCGCCCGCCCGCCGAGGAGGAACGGCCGACCTCGTAGCGCTCCGCCCGGTACGGCCCGGCCCGGCGACGGCGTCCGGGGCGAGCGGGCGCGCCCACCGGGCGAGCGGTTCCGCGGCCGCCGCCCGGATGCGTCTCCTCACTGCGCCCGGGCGACCGGTACGGCCCGGCCGCGGGCCCCGCCGTACGCGATCGACGACGGGCCGCCCGGTCAGGACGCGGCGCCGCCTCGCCGCCCCGTCGGCACGCCGTACCGGCCGACGTGACCGGCGGCCGGGACGTCCTGCACGAGCGCCTTGCGGCCGCGGCGCGGGCGCGGACCGAACCGTTGACAGGGCACTGAACGCGATTTAGCCTGAACTCGATTCAGCAGACTGAGCAGAGTTCAGGCGAGTTGTGATGACCGCGAAAGGCCCGCCGAGGCGCAGGCGAACCACCGATTCCGACCGCACCGCGCGGGCGCGGATCCGGGACGCCGCGATCGAGCGTTTCGCCACCCACGGGGTGGCGGCCACGAACCTGAAGGACATCGCCGCCGACGCGGGCGTGTCGACCCCGCTCGTCATCCACCACTTCGGCTCGAAGGACGGGCTGCGGGCCGCCTGCGACGAGTACGTCGCCTCCTTGATCAGGGAGCAGAAGAGCAAGGCGATGGCGGCCGGCAGGAACCTCGACCCGTTCCAGGCCATCCGGGAGGGGTACGACGGCACGCCGATCCTCCGCTACCTGGCCAGGACGATCGCCGACGGCTCGCCGCACGTGGACGAGCTGATCGACGAGATGGTCGAGGACTCACTGTCCTACCTGGCCGACGGGATCGCGAACGGGCTGATCAAACCGACCGAGAACCTCCGGGAGACGGCGGCCCTGCTGTGCCTGTGGCAACTGGGCACGCTCGTGCTGCACGAGCACGTCAAACGGCTGCTCGGGATCGACCTCCTCGAGAGCGACACCCGCTCGCTGATCAAGTGGATGCGGATCAACGCCGAGGTCCTCGCCAAGGGCGTCCTCGACGAGGACTTCTACGAGAAGTGGCGGGACGCCATGAAGACCGCCGAACGGCAGGCCGCCGAAGAGCGGCCGGCCGAGCGGAACGAGAACACGGACCGGGAAACGACATGACCGCTGCCATCGCCACCTCCGGGCTCGTCAAGACCTTTGGGGCGACGCGGGCCCTCGACGGGCTCGACCTCACCGTGAACGCGGGCGAGGTCCACGGCTTCCTCGGCCCGAACGGCGCCGGGAAGTCCACCACGATCCGGATCCTGCTCGGCATCCTGCGGGCCGACGCGGGCTCGGTCACCGTGCTCGGCGGCGACCCGTGGGCCGACGCGGTCGCCCTGCACCGGCGCATCGCGTACGTGCCGGGCGACGTCGAGCTGTGGCCGAACCTCACCGGGGGCGAGGCCATCGACCTGCTCGGCAGCCTCCGCGGCGGGCTGAACCGGCGGCGCCGCGACGAGCTGATCGAACGCTTCGACCTCGACCCGTCGAAGAAGGGCCGCACCTACTCCAAGGGCAACCGGCAGAAGGTCGCGATCGTGGCCGCGCTCGCCTCCGACGCCGAGCTGCTGCTGCTCGACGAGCCGACCGCCGGGCTCGACCCGCTCATGGAGGTCGTGTTCCAGGAGGTGATCCGCGAGGTCAAGGCGGCCGGCCGTACCGTGCTGCTGTCCAGCCACATCCTCGCCCAGGTCGAGAAGCTCGCCGACCGGATCAGCATCATCCGCCAGGGCAGGATCGTGCAGTCCGGCACGCTCGCCGAGATGCGCCACCTCACCCGCACCACCGTCGAGGCCGACACCGCCACCCCGGTGACCGGGCTCGACCGGCTGCCCGGCGTGCACGACGCCGAGGTGAGCGGCACCCGGGTGCGGTTCGCGGTGGACGGCGCCCACCTCGACGGCGCGATCAAGCACCTGACCGCCTTCGGCATCCGCGCGCTCACCAGCCACCCGCCGACACTCGAGGAGCTCATGCTCCGGCACTACGGCGACGACCTCGCCGCCGGGAACGGCACCGCCGCCGCGAGGAGGTGAGGAGATGACCGCGACCGCCACCCCCGCCCTCGGCCGTACCGCGGGGCCGGCCGCCGGGAACGCGCTGGCCGGGACGGGCCGCCTGGTGCGGTTCGCCCTCCGCCGGGACCGCGTGCGCATCCCGGTGTGGCTCGCCGCCCTCACCCTCGGCAGCGTCTGGCCCGCGGCCGCGTTCCCGGAGCTGTACCCGACCGAGGCCGCCCGCCGGACCGCGATGGCCACGATGAACAGCCCCGCCGGGCTGGCGTTCACCGGTCCCCAGCGCTATCTGAGCGACTACCACTACGGCTCGATGGTGAGCCACCAGCTGCTCGGCTTCGTCGTGGTCTTCGTCGGGATCATGAGCGTGCTCCTGGTGACCCGGCACACCCGGGCCGAGGAGGAGACCGGCCGCGCCGAGCTCGTCCGCGCGGCCCCGGTCGGCCGCCACGCCCAGCTCGCCGCCGCGCTCATCCTCGCCGTCGCGGTGAACGCCGCCCTCGCGATCCTCCTGGCGCTCGGCATGGGCGCGCTCGGCCTGGAGGGCACGACGTGGCAGGGCAGCCTGCTGTACGGCGCGGCCCACGCGGCGACCGGCGTCACGTTCGCCGGGGTCGCCGCGGTGACGGTCCAGCTCACCGCGCACTCCCGGGGCGCCTCGGGCATGGGGTTCGCGGTCGTCGGCGCGGCCTACCTGGTCCGCGCGGCCGGCGACTCGGCGGACAGCGCGCTGTCGTGGGCCTCCCCGATCGGCTGGGCCCAGCAGACCTTCCCCTACCTCGACGACCGCTGGTGGCCGCTGCTGCTCAACCTGGCCGCGGCCGCGGTGCTCGCCGCCGCCGGCTTCGCCCTCAGCCTGCGCCGCGACCTCGGCGCCGGCCTGCGCGCGGCCCGGCGCGGCAGGCCGGCGGCCTCCCGGCTGCTCGCCACCCCGCTCGGATTCGCGCTGCGCCTGCACCGGGGGATGCTGATCGGGTTCGCCGTCGGCGCGCTGCTGCTCGGCGCGTCGTACGGCCCGTTCCTCGGCGACATCGAGGAGATGTTCCGGGACATCCAGGTGCTGCAGGACGCGCTCGCCGCGCTGGGCGGGGCCACGGTCATCGACTCGTTCATCGCCATGGTCACAACGATCTTCACGCTCGTCGCGACGGTCCACGTGGTGATCACGGCGCTCCGGCCGCGGTCGGAGGAGACCGCCGGCCGGGCCGAACCGGTGCTCGCGACCGGCCTGTCCCGCACCCGCTGGCTCGCAAGCCACCTGGCGGTGGCCCTGGCGGGCGGGCCGGTGATGCTCCTCCTCTCGGGTCTGGCCCTCGCCGCGACCGGCGCCCCCACGGTGGCGGAGACCGGCCTCTTCGGCAAGGCCGTGGCCGCCGCCGCGGTCCACATCCCGGCGCTGTGGGTGACGGCCGGCCTCGCCGTGGCCCTGGTGGGCTGGCTTCCCCGGGCGACCGTGCTGGCCTGGCTGTTCGTCGGGTACGTCGGCGTCACCGGCTACCTGGGCATGCTCCTGCGGCTCCCCTCCTGGGCGACCGCCCTGTCCCCGTTCAGCCACGTCCCCCGGCTCCCGGTCGAGGACTTCACCTGGACCCCGCTGCTCGCCCTCACCGCGATCGCCGCCGCCCTCATCGCCCTCGGCCTGTACGGCTTCCGCCGCCGCGATCTGGAGACCAAGTGAGCGTTCCCGCAGCAGGCTGGGTAGTCGAACGGGCTGCTGGGACGCCGGATACGGTTGCCGGCCGGTCGTCGTGCGAGCGAGCGCGGCCGAAGGTGTGCCGGTGTGGCGAGCGGACCTGATCGCCTCCGCGATCTGATGCCGGTCGGCACCCGGAGATTCTCGACTCCCGCCCGGTCCTCCGGCCTGCGAAACGGCGCGACATTCGCTGCCACGGCGATGGGCGCGCGACGCCGGAACGCTTGCGGTCAGTGGTGGAGGCCGCGCTTGTTCGGGGTCCAGAAGGGCTTGACCTTGATGGACTTGCGGGGCCAGTTGCGGTCGCGGACCAGGTGGTTGCGGATGAGCTGGCAGGTGCGGGCCTCGCCGGCGATGTAGGCCATGCCGGTGTTGCCGGGGAGGTCGAGGTCGCAGACCGCGGTGAGCAGGGTGTGGGAGGCCACCGCGGAGGCCCCGTTGCGGTGGACGCGGACCAGGTGGTGCGGGCCGGGGATGGGAACCTCGTCCTCGGCGGTCTCGCTCTCCAGCACGCCGTACACCTCCGCGTCCGGGCCCAGCGCGCGGATCATCGGGCCGAACGCGACCGAGGCGGTCTCCTCGCCGATGAAGACGTGGAACAGGGCCTCCGGATTCGGGTGGAAATCGCCCATCGGTCCCCAGAACTTCACCGAATCCCCGGGTTCGACGGTGCGGGCCCAATTCAGGCCGATGCCGTTTCCGTTGTAGAGGTGGGCGCGGAGTTCGAACGTCCGGTCGGCCACGGACAGATCCCAGACGGTGTACGTCCGCAGGGTGTCTCCGGGGCGGAGGATGCCGTACAGCGACAGGGGGTCGTTGATCTCCACCCGGACGTGCTGGCCGGGGACGTAGGACCAGGTGTCCACGGTCTCGCAGCGGATGCGGATCCGCTTGAGCGTCGGCGTGACCAGGCCGACCTCGGTGACCGTGCCCTCCGACACGTGCCTGGCGAAGATCCGCTCCAGGGGTTTGATCGCGGTACGGCCACGCCCGGCCGTCGTCCTGCCGGTTTCCATGCCGACTCCCTGAATGGCGTGGTGGGCTAGTGCCTTGATTCGTTGAGTTAGAGGCATTAACTTCGTTAATGACTCTAACACTGCGATACTCGACGGTGTCAACGGCACATAGCGAGAGGGGCTCGATGACGGCACGCAACATCGTGAGCCGCAGGGAGCGGCTGCGCGAGGCGACGGTGCGCCAGATCCATGCGGCCGCGCGCAGGCTGCTGGTGAGCGAGGGCCCCGCGGCGGTGACGATCAACGCGCTCGCCCGCGAGCTCGGCATGAGCGGGCCCGCGCTGTACCGCTACTACGCGAGCCGGGACGAGCTGGTGGCGGCGGTGACCGCGGGCTTCTATCGCGAGCTCACCGCGGTGCTCGAGGAGACGCGTACGGCGTGGGCGGCGGCACCGGCCAACCGGCGCATCCTCGCCATGTGCCGTGCGCTGCGGGAGTGGTCGATCGCGCATCCCGCCGAGTTCGGCTGGATGTTCGCCAGCCCGCACCCGGCCCCCGGGGAGTCCGGCGCCGACTCGCCCCGCACCGAGGCCGGATACGAGTTCGAGCGGGTCTTCATGGAGGAGATCGCGAAGGTCTGGGAGGAGCGGGGCTTCCCGGTCCCGGACCTCGACGAGCTTGACCCGTCGCTCCGCGCCCAGGTGTGCGACTACGCCGCGAGGATCGGCGGGCTGCTGCCGCCGGAGGCGCTGCACGTGTTCCTCACCGCGTGGATCCGGCTCTACGGACTGCTGTGCATGGAGGTCATGAAGCAGCTCGAGTTCGCCTACCGCGACCTGGAGCCGGTCTTCGAGGAGTGCCTGCGGGACCTGTGCGGCATGTTCGCGCTGGACTACGAGCCCCCGCACGCCACGCCTGCACAGGGGTGACAGGCGGCTCGCCGCGGTGCGGGCTGCCCCGGCGCGCCCACGCCGATCCGCCGGGACCGCGGGAGTGTGGCACATGGCGCGCTCCCACCGGAGCGGTGCGGCCATCGGTCCCCGGCGGCGTCGCCGCGGCATGCCCCGATGGACCGGCCGCCTGACCCTCCCCCGTGCACGGGCGGGTGGTGCGCCGGCGGTGACCGGCTCGTCGCGGATTCACGAGCGGTCCGCCGTGCGGTGCCGGCCGCCGAACGCCCGCTCGCGGCGGGCGGCGACGCCGTACGCTGGGCGCGTGTTCTCGCCGCAGGGTCCGTCGCTGGGCGAGCTCGTGGTCCAAGGGCTGTCGTCGGTGCAGCGCGGCTACGACCTGCTCGCCCCGAAGTTCGACCACACGCCGTTCCGCACCCCGGACGCGGTGCTCGACGCGACCGCCGAGGCGCTGCGCCCGCTCGGGCCGTTCGCGCGCGGGCTGGACGTGTGCTGCGGCACCGGCGCGGGCATGCGGGCGCTCGCGCCGGTGTGCCGGGAGCGCGTCGTGGGGGTGGATTTCAGCGCGGGCATGCTCGCCCGGGCACGGCTCGCCCATCCGGACGCGACGTGGGTGCGGGCGGACGCGCGGGCGCTGCCGTTCACCTCGGCGTTCGACCTCGCGGTCACCTTCGGCGCGCTCGGGCACTTCCTGCCCGCGGAGCGGCCCGCGCTGTTCGCCGGGGTGTACCGGGCGCTGCGGCCGGGCGGGCTGCTGGCGTTCCCGCTCGGCGCGCCGCCGCCGATCGGCTCGGTCCCCTACTGGCTGATGAACGGGTTCGACCTCGTCATGCGGGTGCGGAACGCGATCTGGCGGCCGAGGTTCATCATGTACTACGGCACCTGCCGGCTCTCGGCGATCCGCGGCGAGCTCGCCGCGGCCGGGTTCACGGTGCGCACGGTCCCGCTGGAGGCGCTGGGCCGCCGCAGGGACGGCACCGCGCGCTGCGCGCTGGTGCTCGCGCGGCGCCCCTAGGCCCCTGGGTCACGCCGCGGGCTGGGTGCGGGCGGTGCGGGACCTGGCGATCCGCAGCAGCCGGGGGGCGAGCGCCGCGGCCTGGGCGCGGATCTCCGGCACGGCGGTCGTCTCGTAGTGGAGCCCGCGCAGCAGCGGACCGAGGGCGAACAGGCGGTCGCTCGGCCGCCCGGCCGCGTCGAGCACGGCGCCGTCCGGGGCCGCGTCGAGGCCGAGCCGCAGCGCATCGGGCCGTGCCGTACCGGCGGCGATCAGACCCGCCAGGAACGGGTCGGCGGCCACGTCGCACCCGGGGCCGGTGGCGTTGACGATCCAGCCGACGCGCAGCTCGGCCGGGCCGCCGTCGAGGTCGGCGCGCGCCAGCAGGCCGTCCGCCACGGGCTCCGCCCCGCGCAGCCGGCCGCGCAGCAGCCGGAGCCGGCCGCGTTCCCGCAGCTCGGCGACCGCGGCCGCGGCGGCGGGCGGCATGCGGTGCCGGTGGATCTCCCAGTAGCGGGCCACCCGCCGGACAAACAGCCGCCGCTGGTCCACGTCGAGCCGCCGCCACAGCTCCGGGATGCGCGGGCGCAGCCCGTCCACGACGCCGTGCCACTCGCCGCCGTTCTCCCGTACGGCGCGGCGCACCGCGGCGAGCAGGCCGGCCACCCGCAGCGGCCCGCCGGGCGGCAGCCGGACCGGGTACGGCGGGGCCGGGTCGGCCCGGTGCGGCCGGGGCAGCAGGGCGCGCCGGGACAGCGCGTACACCACGGTGCCGGGGTGCGCGCGGGTCACGGTGAGCGCGACGTCGACCATGGTGAGCCCGGTGCCGACGACGAGAACGGGCACGCCGTCGTCGATCGCGGCGAGCGCGTCGCCCGCCCACGGGTCGGCGATGTGCCGGGGGTGGGCGGGCACGCCGGGCAGCGGGGCCGGCGGGCGGTTGCCGAGGGCGAGGATCACGGCGTCCGCCGCGATCCGGCGCCCGTCGGCGAGCCGTACCGCGAGGTCCGCGTCGGCCGCGGCGGCCGCGGCGGCGCGCGGCGGCCGGCGGCGCGCCGGCGGGGGGGGCGGGGGGGGGAGGGGGGGGGGGAGGGGGGGGGCGGGGGCGGGGCGGGGCAGGGACACGGGGGGGTCCGCGACCTAC
>QGUZ01000102.1 GCA_003242605.1 Actinomycetota bacterium | reverse complement strand
CCCCCGGGGCGGGGCCCCTGGGGGGGGCGGCACGTAGGCTCTTCGTGGCCCTTCGGGCCCTGCTCACCCGGCATCTGCCCGAGCGTGACCGGCAGATGATCGCAGCAGGTGTGGTGTTCCACCATCACGCGCTCACCGGCGAGGACGGTCTGGCGAGCAGGTACCCGCCGGAGGCGGACTGGGAGGCGAAGTTCGGGCTGAACCGGAACGCCGCCCCCGGTCGGCCGCGGATCCAGGTCCCGCTTCCCCGGCGCGCCGCCGTGCTCGACTGGTTCGCCCGAGAGCTGGGCGTCGAGGCGCCGGCGGGCGACCGCAAGCTGTGGGAACTGGCCCGTGACGCCTTCGAGCAGGTCAGGACCCGCTGGTCCGGCGAGGTCACGCCGGAGGAAGGGCTGCTTGCCGTGCTGCTCCAGGGCGCGGTCGTCCTCGCCGACCGCTCGGCGTCCGCCCACGTACCGCTCCGCACCGGGATGCCGCTCCCCCGCCGGTACGTCGCGACCCTGGCCCGGCCGTACCCGCACCAGGTCAAGGCGAGCGAACACGTCGGCCACCTGATCGTGCGGGCCCCGACCGGCAGCGGCAAGACCGAGACCGGCCTGTGCTGGGCGTCGCGCCAGCTCGACGATATGCCGGGCCGTCCGCGGCTCGTCTGGCTGCTGCCGTACCGGGCGTCGATCGACGCGGCCCGGCTTCGGTTCATCGAGGATCTGGGGGCCGATCCGGACGAGATCGCGATCCTGCACGCCACCGCCGCGCAGAGCCTGCTCGCCGAGTGCGTGGGCGACGACGGGCACGCCGGGCGGGAACAGGCCCGCAAGGCGAAGGCCCAGCGCGCGGCGATGCGGCTCTATTCACAGCGCATCCGCGTCGCCACCCCGCACCAGCTGCTGCGGGCGGCGCTCGCCGGCCCTGCGCATTCCGCAGGGTTCATCGAGCAGGCGAACGCGCTCATGGTGCTGGACGAGCTGCACGCCTACGACCCGGTGGTGTTCGGGCGGATCTGCGCCGCCATGCGGCTGTGGACCCGACTCGGCAGCCGCGTCTGCGTGCTCTCGGCGACGCTGGCCCAGCCGATGGTCGACCTCGTACGCGAGTCGCTCGGCCCTTCGCCGGTCGAGATCGTCGACGCACCCCACGGGGTGGCGCCCGATCGTCATCGGCTGGTGCTGGACGAGGAGCCGATCGACAGCCCGGCGAGCCTGGACCGCATCCGCGGATGGCTGGCCGAGGGACACGGGGTGCTCGTGGTGGCCAATACCGTCGCACGCGCCCAGCAGCTGTACCGGGAACTTCGGCCGGCGGCGCTCCAGACGTACCCGGGTGATACGGATGCCGCGATCCTGCTGCACTCACGGTTTCGCCACCAGGATCGGGCGGCGATCGAGAGGCGCATTCGGGCGCGCTACCCGGAGCGGGACGAACGCGGGGGAGAGCGTCGGGGTGGCCTGGTCGTCGCCACCCAGGTCCTCGAAGTCTCTCTGTGCCTGGACTTCGATCGCGGGGTGAGCGAGCTGGCGCCGGTGGAGGCGATCGCACAGCGCGCCGGGCGCGTCAACCGGCGTGGGTGTCACCCGGACGGCGTCGTGGAATTCCGTGTGCACCTCGACGTCGAGGCCTGGCCGTATGAGCAGGCGGCTCTGGACGCCGCGCGGCTCGCCCTCACCGAACATCCCGGTCCGATCATCTCTGAGCAGACCATCGACGCGTGGCTGAAGACCGCGTACGCCACCGAGTGGGGACGGGCCTGGGAGACCAAGGCCCGCCAGAGCAGGGACACGTTCGATCAAGCGTTCTTCACCTTCACCACCCCCTTCCACGACCGGGCCGAGTTCGCCGACAAGCTGGCCCGCGAGCTGGACAGCGTAGAGGTGCTGCACCACGAGGACATCGACCGGTATCGCGAGCTCGAGGCGGAGGATCCCCTGCTCGCCCACCGGCTGCTCATTCCCATGCGGTACCTCTCGGCCGTGCGTTACGGGACCTACAACCGGCGGCTGCGGATGTTCGAGATTGCGATGCCGTACTCGCCCGAGATGGGACTGTCGGCGCCCTTGGATAGAGCAGGCAAGATCACACCACCCGTGGAGACGATCCTTTGAGCGGTGTCATCGACGAGGACGACGTCAGTGGCCTCGGCGGCGTACACATCAAGTACCTGCTGCACTGCCCTCGCCAGCTCTGGCTGTACGTGCGCGGCTATCGTCCCGAACAGCGCAGCGCATCCGTGCAGTACGGCGAAGCGGTGGACGAGACCACCTACACGCGCCGGCGCGACCTCGATCTGGGCGAGGCGAAGATCGACTGGGTGACCACGGGAGCGATCATCCACGAGACCAAGTCGTCACGTGCCCCGTCCGAGCAGCACGAGGCGCAGGTGCGCCACTACTGCCTGCTGCTCGAGCGGCGTGGCGTGAATGTTCGCGGCGGGGTGGTCCACTACCCGCTGATCCGGCGAACGGTGGAAGTGACCTGGGATAAGTCGGCGAAGGCTCTGGCCGAGGAGACCGAGTCCCGGGCTCGTGAGGTCATCGCGTCACCGACCGCGCCGCCTCGTCTCGATCGACGCAGGTGCCGCGGCTGTTCGTACGTCGACTACTGCTGGGGCGGCTGATGAGCGCTTCTTCACGCACTTACTGGTTGACCGAGCCCTGTCGCATACGCCGTGAGGACGGGAGTATCCGCATCGAACGCGCCGACGCGACTCCCGTTCGCATCCCGATCACCGACATCCGCGACATC
Source organism: Actinomycetota bacterium (assembly GCA_003242605.1). Taxonomy (GTDB): domain Bacteria; phylum Actinomycetota; class Actinomycetes; order Streptosporangiales; family Streptosporangiaceae; genus Thermopolyspora. The sequence continues at coordinate 12,964 of QGUZ01000102.1, read as the reverse complement.
GTCGCCTTCGACCACGTGGACATCAACACGGCGGCCATTTCGGTGCTCGGCAGACACGGCGTCATCATCCATGTCCTCGACCATTACGGCAACTACGTCGGAGCGATCACACCCGCCGAGGAGAACTCCTCGGCCCATGTGATACGCAGCCAGGTGAAGCTGACCGACCTCCCGGAGACCAAGATCTCCGTCGGCCGCGCTCTCGTCACCGCCGCAGCACACAACATCCGCTGGTGCCTCGAAACCGATCTCCTGGACGAGCCGCTCAAGCGACTGACCGAGCAGTTGGCGGAATGCGCCTCACCCGAGCAGCTCATGGGAGCGGAAGGCAACTTTCGCCGCACGGCATGGGGCGTACTCGACACGATGCTGCCCCCGTGGCTCCGCCTGGAAGGGCGCACGCGCCGTCCACCGACAAACGCCGGCAATGCCTTCATCTCGTACATGAATGCCATCACGTACGCCCGGGTCCTGACCGCGCTGCGTTGCACCCCGCTGCATCCAGCGCTCGGTTTCCTGCACGCCGATACCGATCGCCGACGTAACACCCTCGCCCTTGATCTGGCCGAGCCGTTCAAGCCGCTCTTCGCCGAACGTCTGCTACGCAGGGTGGCCGCGCAGAAGATCCTGCGGGAGAGCGACTTCGAGGCGGGGGTCGGCTATGTCTCGCTGAGCCGAGACGGTCGAAAGAAGGTCGCCGAGCTGATGCGCACCGAACTCGAGACGACGGTCTACCACCGCAAACTCCGGCGCAAGGTCTCCTACGAAGAGCTCATCCACCTGGAGGCCCTGAAAATCGTCCGGCTGTGCCTGGAAAACGAGACGTACACCCCGTTCAGGCCGTGGTGGTGACCGATGTTCGTCATCGTGGTCTACGACACCCTTGCCGAACGCAATCCGAAGATCCTCAAGACCTGTCGCCGCTACCTACACTGGGTGCAACGCAGCGTCTTCCAGGGCGAACTCTCCGCAGCCCAACACCGAAGCTTCACTGCCGCGATCAGGAAGGTGATCGATACAAGCTATGACAGCGTCCTGATCTACCGCATTCAAACGCCCGTACTGGTCGAGACCGAGACAATCGGTCAAGACCTCGGCAACACCAGCCCGATACTTTGATCAAGCTTTGACCAGGGCAGATGCACTACCGCCGGGTCGCTGCAAAAACTCGCCATAAGCGCCTGATCAACACCGCGCTGACCTGGGACTTTACCCTCGGGTCCTCGATCATCCCTGGAGGGATAGCAACCGAGAACGATAAGGCTAGCCGCCAAAAGAAGCTTGAGTCCTCGATCATCCCTGGAGGGATAGCAACGTGTATGCGGTCATGGTGGGCTCCAAAGGAAAGCCCGTCCTCGATCATCCCTGGAGGGATAGCAACGTCACCGTCACCGGGATACGGCACACCCGCCGGATACGGGTCCTCGATCATCCCTGGAGGGATAGCAACCTTGATCTACCCGAATCAGAACGCCTTAGCGTCCTCGATCATCCCTGGAGGGATAGCAACCGGGGCGTGGTCGTCGACGCGAGCACACCGGAGGGGGTCCTCGATCATCCCTGGAGGGATAGCAACCTGATCAGGATTTCGGGCATCTTTTCTCTCAGGCGGCGGGTCCTCGATCATCCCTGGAGGGATAGCAACCGGCAGGCCGACCAGGCGCTCCGCTCCGCCGCACGCCGCACGTCCTCGATCATCCCTGGAGGGATAGCAACCGTTCGGCGCAGGCTTTGTGGCAGGGGCGCCGGTCTCGTGTCCTCGATCACCCCTTGGGGGATAGCAACTGCGGCTCCATGACCGCGTCGTCAGCGCCGGACTGCGGCTCCTCGATCGCCCCTGGAGGGAAGCATTCACACAGGTCGACAGTCGGTCTGGTGTCGTTGAAGATCTCCGCGTAGTGTCGCACGCTGCGGATATCCGCGTGGCGGCCGCGAGCCGGCGGGATGCATCAGCGGCCGTGCGGCGGGGCGATCACGGCTGCATGCGAGGCTTGCGGCGCGGCTTTCCCGCGGTATCCGACGCGCAGGGGAGCCTGGTGTTGATGTCGTAGCGCCTGCCGTTACGGGCCGAATTGATCTGCCCCGGTTTCATCGCCGGGCCGGGGCAAGTCGCGGGGCGCGTGTCGGCGGACCTCGAATGCGGGCCTACCGGTGCTGTCGCTCCACCTGTCGGTGCCTCCGGCGGGAGGTGCCAGCAGAGGGCAGGGCCGCGTGGATCGCGCCGCTTTCGAGAATCGCTGCGATCCACGCAGAAGGACCGGGCATGAAATGAACATCATCATCTCCGCCCGGGGCGGGGCAGGCTCGTACCCGGCGGCCGCGTGGTGGTCGCTCGGCCGGGGCGCCGGGCCGCTCGCGAGCGGCGGAGCCTGCGATGCCGGATCCGCCGGTAAACGCGACAGGCGGCTCCGAAGATCAATTATCCGGACAATGCACTCACTCCGGCTGTCATATGTACAGACAGGTGTCTAGCGTGCTATACCGCTGTAACGCCTGTATTTCGCCGTTACAACGTGTGAAAGACCGGTGTTTCGATCTTTGCATGATCGGGTAAACGCGCCGTTAGCTCTGGGTCGTGAGCCCACGGGAGTCCCGGATGTCCCAGATCACGCTGACCGCCGCCGCGCGCGAGGCGCTCGGTGAGGACGAGGTCATCTTCTTCGACTGGCACATCACCGGCCTGTGCTGTGCCGACGCCGGGGAGTTCTCCGTGCGGGCGGTGCGGCGGTCACGGCTGCCCCGCCGGGCCCGTCGGCTCGGAGATTCGGTCTTCGCCCACCCCCTCGCCTGGGTGCACCTGGTCGACCAGCCGGTGACGATCGACTGCCGTCCGCTGTGGCGCTGGCGGCGGTTCACCACCGATCTGCCGCCGGACGCCGGCCTGCGCTGCTGCCTGGGCCGTCCCTTGCACGGGAGGTAAGCCGGTGAAGAAGGTTCGGTCCATCATCATCTGGACATTGGTCGCCGTGGTGGGCGCGGCGGGCTGGGCGGTGCTCGCCCTGTCCAGAGGTGAAAACGTCAACGCCGTCTGGCTGGTTTGCGCCGCCCTCGGCTCCTACGCAATCGCCTACCGTTTCTACGCCCGCTTCATCTGCCGGAAGGTGCTCGGGGTCGACGACAACCGCGCCACCCCGGCCGAACGGCTCGACAACGGCATCGACTATCAGCCCACTGACCGGCGGATCCTGTTCGGTCACCACTTCGCCGCGATCGCGGGCGCCGGTCCGCTCGTCGGTCCGGTGCTCGCCGCGCAGATGGGCTACCTGCCCGGCACCATCTGGATCATCGCGGGCGTGATCTTCGCCGGCGCCGTGCAGGACATGGTCATCCTCTTCTTCTCCATGCGCCGCAACGGCCGCAGCCTCGGCCAGATGGCCCGTGACGAGATCGGCCCGGTCGGCGGCGCGGCCGCGCTGATCGCGGTCTTCGCGATCATGATCATCCTGCTCGCGGTGCTCGCCCTCGTCGTGGTGAACGCGCTCGCCCAGTCGCCGTGGGGCGTGTTCTCCCTCGCGATGACCATCCCGATCGCCCTGTTCATGGGCTTCTACCTGCGCGTGGTACGGCCGGGCCGGGTCGTCGAGACCTCGGTGATCGGCGTCGGCCTGCTGATCCTCGCGATCATCGCCGGCGGCTGGGTGCAGGAGTCGAGCTGGGCCGAGTACTTCACCCTCAGCCCGTCGACGCTCGCGATCGCCCTGATCATCTACGGCTTCATCGCCGCGGTGCTGCCGGTGTGGATGCTGCTCGCGCCGCGCGACTACCTGTCGACCTTCATGAAGATCGGCACCATCGTGCTGATGGCGGTCGGCATCATCGTCACCCTGCCGCCGATGCGGAACACCGCGTTCACCGACTTCGCGTTCCGCGGTGACGGGCCGGTCTTCGCCGGGTCGCTGTTCCCGTTCGTGTTCATCATCATCGCCTGCGGCGCCCTGTCCGGGTTCCACGCCCTGATCTCCTCCGGCACCACGCCGAAGATGATCCAGAAGGAGTCGCAGGTCCGGCTGATCGGGTACGGCTCCATGCTCATGGAGTCGTTCGTCGCGGTGATGGCGATGGCCGCGGCCTGCCTGCTCAGCCCCGGCCTCTACTTCGCGATGAACTCGCCCGCCGGCGTGGTCGGCACCACGGTGCAGTCGGCCGCCGAGGCGGTGTCGAACATGGGCTTCGTGATCACGCCCGAGCAGCTCCAGGCCGCGGCGGACGCGGTGCAGGAGGAGACGCTGATCGCGCGCACCGGTGGCGCCCCGACCCTCGCCGTCGGCATCTCGGAGATCTTCTCCGGGTTCCTCGGCGGTGACGGGTTCAAGGCGTTCTGGTACCACTTCGCGATCATGTTCGAGGCCCTGTTCATCCTCACCACGGTGGACGCGGGCACCCGGGTCGGCCGGTTCATGCTGCAGGACACGATCGGCAACATCTGGAAGCCGTTCGGCCGGGTGAGCTGGTGGCCGAGCCTCGTGGCGGCGAGCGCCGTCGTCGTGGCCGCCTGGGGCTACTTCCTCTACCAGGGCGTCAACGACCCGCTCGGCGGCATCAACCAGCTGTTCCCGCTGTTCGGCATCGCGAACCAGCTGCTCGCCGCGGTGGCGCTCACCGTCGCCACCACGCTCATCATCAAGAGCGGCAAGTGGAAGTGGGCCTGGGTGACCGCGGCGCCGCTCGCCTGGGACGCCGCGGTGACGCTCACCGCGAGCTGGCAGAAGGTGTTCTCCAGCGACCCGACGCTCGGCTTCTTCGCCCAGCGCGACCGCTACCAGGCCGCCATCGACCAGGGCCAGGTCCTCGCCCCGGCCAAGTCGATGGACGAGATGCACCAGATCGTCATCAACTCCACGGTCGACGGCGTCCTCGCGGCGCTGTTCGCGATCCTCATCATCGTCGTGATCGCGGACGCGGCCCGGGTGTGGATCAAGGCGATCCGCGCCACCGAGCCGCTGCCGAGCACCGAGGCCCCGTTCGTCCAGTCGAAGATCGTGGCCCCGTCCGGCCTGTTCGCCACCCGCGAGGAGAAGCGGCTCATGGCCCAGGCGGCGGCGAGCGGCGGCGACGACCGATCCGCGTCGGCGACCGCGTAGCGGCCTTAGTCTCCACGTCGTGCGAGGCCGGCCGGTCCTCGGCCGGCCTCCCGGCTTTTCTCAAGGGCCATCCCCCGGCGGTACGGCTCGCGCGCGGTGTGCGCGGCGCCTACCCGGCGGAGTCCGGGCATGCGACCGCCCCGCCGTACCGCCCGGGCGCAGGCCGGAACCCGCGAACGGGGTCAGCGGGGCAGGTCGGCGACCTCGACGAGCTCGGCGATGTCGATGCCGTGCCGGGACAGCTCGGCGATGCTGCGCGCGTAGGCGACGTGGTAGCCGTTGTGGCGGATCCTCAGGACGGTGCTGCCGTTCAGGCGGATCGGTTCGACTTCCCAGCCGTCTGCGCCAATCCAACGGGACATGCGGGAAGAGTACGAAACCGCAGGTCAACGACGGACAAAGGTCGTACAAGTGTCGGTCAGCTTCTCTTTGCCCGGTCGCCGTCCCCGTTGCCCGCGGGGTTACCGGGCGGGCTGAGCGGACGGACGGAGCGATGCCCGTTTCCGCGGCGATGCGGCGGGCACAACCCGGGTGCCTGCCGGGCGACTACGGAGCGTGATGTACCCGCATTGCAGCGCGCCGGATACGGCCGGGCGGGCGGTTCCCCGACCCGATGGCTCCGTGGAGCGGGAGGAGGAAGCGAGCCGGATGAGGGCAGTCGTGTGGCAGGGGCCGCGGAACGTGTCGGTCGAGACCGTGCCCGACCCGCGGATCGAGGAGCCCACGGACGCGGTGATCCGGGTGACCGCGACCGGGGTGTGCGGGTCGGACCTGCACCTGTACGACCACGGTGCGTCGATGATGGTGCGGCCGGGCGACATCCTCGGGCACGAGGCGCTCGGCGTGGTCGAGGAGGTCGGCTCGGCCGTCACCCACATCAAGCCCGGGGACCGGGTGGTGGTCCCGTTCAACATCTCCTGCGGCCACTGCTTCATGTGCGATCGGGGACTCTACTCGCAGTGCGAGACCACCCAGTCGATGCACGGCCGCAAGGGCGCGGCGCTGTTCGGCTACGGCCGCATGTACGGCGGGGTCCCGGGCGCCCAGGCCGAGTACCTGCGGGTGCCGCAGGCCCACTTCGGCCCGATCAAGGTGGACGACGCCGTCCCGGACACCACCGCGGTGCTCCTCGCCGACGTGCTGCCCACCGCGTGGCAGGCGGTCGAGTACGCCGAGGTGCCGCCCGGCGGCACGCTCGTGGTGTACGGCCTCGGCCCGATCGGCCAGATGTGCTGCCGCATCGGCCGGCACCTCGGCGCGGAGCGGGTGATCGGCGTCGACCGGTACCCGGACCGGCTCAAGCTCGCCGCCGCGCACGGGGTGGAGACGATCGACTTCACCACCGTCGACGACGTGGTGGAGACGATCCGGGAGCTGACCGGCGGGCGCGGCGCCGACTCGGTGATCGACGCGGTGGGCATGGACGCCGACGGCTCGCTCGCCGAGAAGATGCTCCAGACGGTGAAGGTGCAGCCGGACCGCATGGCGGCGCTGCACCAGGCCCTCGGCTCGGTACGGCGCGGCGGCACCGTCTCGGTCACCGGCGTCTACGGCGGCTGGATGATGCGCTTCCCCATCGGCGACCTGTTCGACAAGCAGGTGGCGCTGCACTGGGGCCAGGCGAACGTGCGCCGGTGGACCGACCGGATCCTCGAGGTGCTGCGCGCCGGGGACCCGATCGACGCGGGCGGGCTGGTGACCACGGAGCTGCCGCTCGGCGAGGCGAGCCGCGCCTACACCGCCTTCCGGGAGAAGGAGGCGGGCGTGATCAAGGTCGTGCTGCGGCCTGGGGAGGGATGAGATGCGACGTTTCCCGTTCTCGGTGGACCCCCTGTGGCGGCTGCCGCTCCGGCTCATCGGGGTACGGCCGAGCAGCGCGTACGTCGAGGTGAACGAGGAGTTCACGGTCCGGTTCGGCCCGTGGCTGGTGCGTACCCCGGTCGGGAACGTCGCCGACGCGGCGGTCACCGGCCCGTTCGCGCCGTGGCGGGTGATCGGCCCGCACCTCTCGCTCGCCGACCGCGGCCTCACCTTCGGCACCAACACCCGGCGCGGCGTGTGCGTGCGCTTCCACGAGCCGGTCCGCGCGCTCGCCCCGGGCCGGGTGCTCACCCACCCGGCGGTGACCGTGACCGTGGCCGACCCCGAGGGGCTCGCCGAGCACCTCCGGCGCGTGGCGGCGGTGGCCCGATGATCGCCCGGATGGCCCGGGGCGCCCTGGCCGGGACGGTGGCGACCGCCGCGATGAGCGGCCTCATGCTCGCGGGCGCCCGGGCCGGGCTCATGCGCGAGCAGCCGCCCAAGCGGGTGGTGCGCGCGCTGCTGCCCGGGCACCGGCATCGGCCCAAGCCGGGGGAGCGGGGGCTCGGCACGCTCGCCCACTTCGCCTTCGGCGCCGCCTCGGGCGCGCTGTTCGGCCTGCTCGTCGGCGACCGCCGGCCGCGCATTCCGGCCGGGGTGGCGTACGCGCTGGCGCTGTGGGTCTCCGGGTACCAGGGCTGGATACCGCAGCTGAAGATCATGCCGCCGATCTCGCAGGACCTGCCCGGGCGGCGGGCGGTGATGGCCGCGGCCCACGTCGTGTACGGCGCGGCGCTCGTGCTCGCGCTCAACCGGATCAGCCCGGAGCCCCGCCGCGGCTTCGCGCCGGCCCCGTCGCCGTCGGATCGCGCGCTCGCCCCGGCCGGCGCGGCGGGACGCGCGCGATGAGCCGCGGCACAACGGCGATCACCCGGGGCCGCCGGCGCGTCCTCGGATCCCCGGCCCCGCGGGTGGTCGCGCCGGGCACATGACGCGGGGCGTGCACCCGCCGCGGCCGCCGCGGTTCGTGATCGCGTTCGCGGTGCTGACCGCGGTGACCGGGGTGGTCGAGGCGGTGAGCTTCCTCGGGCTCGGCATGGTGTTCACCGCGGTCATGACCGGCAACACGCTCTTCCTCGGCTTCGCGCTGGCGGGCGAGCGGCTGCCGGTCGCGGGGCCGCTGGTGGCGGTCGCGGCCTTCTCCGTGGGCGGGTTCTGCGGCAACCGGGTCAACGCGGGCCTCGCCGAGCGGGCCGGGGAGCGGTGGCTGCCGCTCGCGCTGTACGGCGAGGGCGCGCTGCTCGCCGTGGCGGCGATGCTCGCCCTCGGGCTGCCCGCCGAGTCCCCGCACCTCAGCCCGCACCGGTTCGTCGTGATCGGCGCGGTGTCCGCGATCATGGGCGCCCGGAACGTCACGATCATCCGGGCGGGGGCGCCGTCGCGCGACCTGCCCACCACCGTGGTCACCCGGGCGCTCGCCGGGGCGTTCATCAGCGGCCCGGTGGAGACCCGGCTGCGGCGGCTCGCCACCGTGCTCGGCATGGTCGCCGGCGCCGGCCTCGGCGCCCTGCTCCTCCGGTTCCACCCGATCTTCCCGCTGCTCCTCGCCTCGGTCGCGGTGGTCGGCGCGGCCGCGCTGTGCGAGCGCGAGATCGGCCGGACGTGACCGCCCCGCCGTACCCGCCCTACCGCTGTACAGGGCGCGAGAAAAATCGGGTGCCCCGCGCCGCGGGCCCCCACTAGGCTCCCCCGGGACCTGGAGGAACGCGCCCGAAGGGGAGGCAACACGGCCATGGGCCACGTGGAGGTCGCGCACCTGACCTATGTGCTGCCCGACGGACGCACCCTGTTCCACGACGTGTCGTTCCGGGTGGGGGACGGGGTCAAGGCGGCGCTCGTCGGCCCGAACGGTGCGGGGAAGACCACGCTGCTGCGGCTGATCGCGGGGGACGTGCAGCCGGCCGAGGGCAGCGTGACCAGCTCGGGCGGGCTCGGCGTGATGCGCCAGTTCATCGGCGGGCCGCGCCCGGCCGGGCCGGACGGCGAGACGCGGTGGCCGCGCACGGTCGCGGAGCTGCTGCTGTCGGTCGCGCCGCCGCGGGTGCGCGCGGCGGCGGAGCGGCTGGAGCGGGCCGAGCTCGCCATGATGGAGCGGGACGACGAGAAGACCCAGCTCCGGTATGCCGAGGCGCTCGGCGACTACGCGGACGCCGGCGGCTACGACATCGAGGTGCTGTGGGACACCTGCACCACCGCCGCGCTCGGCCTGCCGTACGACCGGGTGAAGTACCGGGACCTCGACTCGCTCTCCGGCGGGGAGCAGAAGCGGCTCGTGCTCGAGGCGCTGCTGCGCGGGCCCGAGCAGACGCTGCTGCTCGACGAGCCGGACAACTATCTCGACGTGCCGGGCAAGCAGTGGCTGGAGCAGGCGCTGCGGGAGACCCCGAAGACCGTGCTGCTCGTGTCGCACGACCGCCGGCTGCTCGCCAACACCGCCGACCGCATCATCACCGTCGAGTCCGGCGGCGTCTGGGTGCACGGCGGCGGGTTCGCCACGTACGCGCAGGCCCGCCGCGACCGCATCGCCCGCCTCGACGAGCTGCGCCGCCGCTGGGACGAGGAGCACGCCAGGCTCAAGCGCCTGGTCAACGACCTCAAGCAGCGGGCCACGGTGAACGACGGCCTCGCCTCGGCCTACCAGGCGGCCCGCACCCGGCTGCGCAAGTTCGAGGAGGCGGGGCCGCCCGAGGCGCCGCCGCGGGAGCGGACCATCGCGGTGCGCCTGCGCGGCGGGCGCACCGGCAAGCGGGCGGTCATGTGCGAGGGCCTCGCCCTGCGCGCGCCCGACGGCACGGAGCTGACCAAGCCGTTCGACCTGGAGGTCTGGTACGGCGAGCGGGTCGCGGTGCTCGGCTCGAACGGATCCGGCAAGTCCCACTTCCTGCGCCTGCTCGCCGGGGAGGAGATCCCGCACAGCGGCACGGCGCGGCTCGGGGCGCGGGTGGTGCCCGGCCACTTCGTGCAGACGCACGGGCGGCCCGACCTGCACGGCCGTACCCCGTGCGAGATCGTGATGACCGAGCACGCCCGGACCCGGCAGGAGGCGATGCAGGCGCTCGCCCGGTACGAGCTCGCGGGCCGCACCGGGGACCAGCGGTTCGAGACGCTGTCCGGCGGGCAGCAGGCCCGGCTGCAGATCCTGCTGCTCGAGCTGTCCGGCGCGACGCTGCTGCTGCTCGACGAGCCCACCGACAACCTCGACCTGACGAGCGCCGAGGCGCTGCAGGAGGGGCTGGAGCGGTACGAGGGCACGGTGCTCGCGGTCACCCACGACCGGTGGTTCGCCGAGTCGTTCGACCGTTTCCTGGTCTTCGGCGCGGACGGCCGGGTGTACGAGGCGCCCGAGCCGGTCTGGGACGAGGGCCGGGCCGCGCTCGCCCGGTGAGCCCGGGGAGCGCCGCGGCACGGCCGGGGCGCGTCTAGTGCCCGGCTAAAGACATCCATAGGAATGCGTCCGAGGCCCGCGTGCCGGGGGCCCGGGCCGGGGGCCCGCCGGTTATCACGGCAGGGTGAGGCAGCGCAGTGTGAATCGGGTCGCCCGTCCGCTCGCCGTCGCGGCGCTGGCGGCGGGCTCACTCCTGGCGGGGTGTACGGCGGAGCCGGATCGGACGACGGAGGTGCTCCGGCCGCTCGCGGCGAAGGAGCGCACCTTCGCGATCATGTCCGCGGGCAAGGACCACCGGGTGATCTGGACGCTGGTGCTCGCCAATCCGAACCGGTGGCATTTCGCGGAGAACGTGGTGGCCACGGTCGTGGGCCGGGACGCCCAGGGCCGTGAGGTGGTGCGCAGCAGGCACCCGGTGGACGCGGTGCCGCCCGGGGGGACCGCGGCGTTCAGCGCGATGACGGCCACCACGACACAACCGGCAAAGGTGGAAATATCCGTCGAATCGTCGCAGTGGAGTAAGGCGGCGCGGATTCCGTCCGCGTTCAAGCGGTTCCCGGTCGCCGACCTCAATACGGTGAAACTGCGCGGCGGGCAATATTTGGTAAGCGGAAATTTGCGGAACCCGTTCCGCAAGGAGGCCGCGACCCTCACCGTCACCGCGGTGCTGCGCGACCGCAACGGCCGCACCACCGGCGGCCGCTCCGATTTCGTGGAGAACGTCGGCCCGGGGGCCTGGCGGCACTTCGTCATCACGGTCCCCAAGGTGGCCGGCGAGGTCGACCCGGAGCACACCGAGGTGTTCGTCACGCCCTGGGGCTCGACCGCCCGGCCGTACGAGGAGCTGGCCCGGGCGGGCGCGGTGCCGCTGCACACCGACAAGCCGAAGACGGCGCCGTTTCCCAAGGACCGCGGAAGCGAGGCCGCCACCCTTGAGTGAAACATTCTGGGAAGTAGGTCATAAAACTTACGATTTGCGCATTGCGTGCAAAATCGGCCGATTCCCGTCGGCCCTTCAAAAAGCTGGAACTCCCTGTTATCACTTATTACTGTCGGTTACATGAATGACCGCGGTCTGGTCGACGCGCTCCGTGCCCGCGACGCCAACGCCCTCGCCGAGCTGTACGACCGGTACGCCGAAAGCGTCTACCGCTACTGCTGGACGCTCACCGGCGGCCCGGACGGCGCGCAGGTGGCCCTCCGCGACACGATGATCGCGGCCGAGGCGCGGATCCACGCGCTCACCGACCCGGCGCGGTTCAAGGTCTGGCTGTACGCGCTCGCCCGCGGCGAGTGCCTGCGCCGCCGCCCCACCGCCGCGCCCGTCCCCGAGGACGGCCCCGACCAGGCCGGGCTCGGCGCGGTCGCCCGGGACGCCGTCGCCGCCCTCTCCCCGGCGGACCGGGAGATCCTCGAGCTCGTCCACCGGCACGGCTTCTCCATCGCCGACGCGGCCCGGGTCATCGGCATCTCCCGGCGGCAGGCGAAGAGCCGGTACGGCGCCGCGGCCGAGCGGCTATACGACGCGCTCGCCGCCGAGCTGCGCGGCCGCGAGGCCCAGGTGTTCGGCCTGCTGCCGCAGACCGTGCTGCCCGAGTCGCTGCGGGTGCGGGTGATGAGCTGCTTCGCCGACCCGGATCTGCTGCCCTACCGGCGGCTCGTCGCCCGCCGGGTCGGCCCGCTCGACGCCTCGGGCTTCCCGATCGGCGCCGAGCGCCGCGTCTTCCGCGGGGTGACCGCCGGCGCCGCCTCGCTGGCGGTCGCCCTCGTGATCGCGCTCGCCTTCCACCACTTCTGGCTCACCGGCCCGGTGAGCGTCACCGCGGCCCCGGACGGCCACCCGCCGGCCGAGCCGATCGACGTCCGCGCCGCGCCGGGGGGCGCCGGCACCGGCCGGCCGTACCCGGGCGGCCCCGCCTCCTCGGGGGCGAGCCCGCTCGGCCCCGGCCCGGCCCTGGGCGACAACCGGCCCGGCCCGTCCTTCCCCGTCGTCGCCGCCCCGCACCGCACGCCCGGCACGCCCTCCGCGGCGCGGCGCCCGGGGACCTCCGGCGCGCCGTCCCCCGGCGCGGCCACCCGCCCAGCGGGCCCGGTCGTGGAGCTGCGCCCGACCAACAACGTCGTCCGGGCGGCGCCCCCGGCCGAGACGCCGCCCCCGGCCGGGCGCGGGCCCGGCGAGGCGCGCGGGCCGGACCGCGGCGACGTGCGCCCGGAGGCCGGCGGCGAGGCGCGCGCCGGGCGGCAAGAGCACCGGCCGCGGCGCGCTCAGCCGCGGCGCGGCGACCGGCCCCGGCAGGAGCGGCGGGACGAGTCCCGGCGCGGCGCGGCCGGCCGGTCGCCCACCGCGGGCGAGGTCCGCCGGGGCGGCCGTGCGGAGCGTCCGGAGCGCGGCGAGGCGAGCGGGCTCTCGGCCTCACCGCGGGCGGAGGACGCGCCGCGCCGGACACCGCGGGCCTCCGCCACCCCGTGGCAGGCCGTCCGGCGCCCGGTGCGCCCGCGCCCCGGCCCCCGACCGGAGGCGACCCGGCCCGAGACCCCGAGCGAGCCCGCGCCCGGCCAGGTGCCGTCCCCCACACCCGACGCTCCTCCGCAGACCCCGCCGGAGCGGTGAATCCGGCACCTGCCGCCGGATCCGGCA
>QGUZ01000430.1 GCA_003242605.1 Actinomycetota bacterium | reverse complement strand
GGGGCCCGCCCGAGATGCGAGTGCAGCCCGCCCAACGCCGACGTGCGCGCCACGCGCTACCCCTCGCGCGCTGTCGGGCCCGGCCCCCTTCGGCGGCGCGACCCCGCGGCGGCGGCCCGGCCACCGGCGTTCCACGGCCCTCTTCCGCTCGACCGTTCGTGCCGGTCGGCGTGACCGCCGTGGTGCTCTCGGTCCCGCCGCGCCTCGACCGCATGCGGGGCGCGAGGGTGTGTCGCGGCCGCGGTGAGACGGTCCGGGCGTCGGTTCCGGTGCCGCTCGTGTCGTCGGCCGAGGTCCATGCGCCCCGTCCGGCCGCGGCTCGAACGCCCGGCTCGCCGCGGATCGGCCGGGTGTGAGGTACGGCCCGGCGCGTCGTGGGCGGTCGGCGTGGTGTGTCGGAGACGCGGGCCGGTTCGCCGGCCGTTGACGGGCCTTGGAGCCCTTCCGCTCGCTCGTTCGCGCCGTCGGCGGTGCCGGCCGGTGCCGGATGCCGCGGCGCTCTCCGTCGTGACGGTGGTACGCCGCAGCCGGCCGCGGAGGTGCCGGAGCCTGCCGGTTTCGATCGTCGACCGTTCAGGGTGTCGTCCGTCCCGCTCGGCCTCGAGCGCCTCGGTGCTGATCGACTGCGGTGAATGCCCCGGTCGTCATCCGCGGTGCCTCCCCTCTCCCCGTGTTACCCCGGAGCCGTCGCGGTGGCGGCGTGGCACGGGCCGCGGAGTGGCCGGGCGCGGAGGTGGGGTGCCACCCGGTCGCTCGGTGGCGTCTCCGGCCGTGGCGCGTCGGGGTTCGCGTCTCGGCGGTCGCGGCCGGCGCCGGCCGGATGGGGGCGCGGGTGATGGTCACGATCCGCGGGGGATTAATGCCGCACAGTGGTCTCTATCCGGGCAAAGGGGGCCGTCGTGGCGGGCGTGAGATCCTCTCAGGTTCCTTAACCGGTGCGCGAGGCGGGTTCCGGCTGGCTACCGTGGTTACCGTGCAAGGTGATCTCCTCGACCTGATCCTCATCGGCTTGGTGATCGCCTTTGCCATCTCCGGATATCGCCAGGGCTTCATCATCGGAGCCTTCAGCTTCCTCGGCTTCGTCGGCGGCGCCGTCCTCGGCGTGTTCATCGCCCCGCCCATCGCCCACGCGATCGTGGAGGGCCCCACCGAGCAGGCCCTGCTCGCGATCGTGGTGGTGTTCCTGTCCGCGACCATCGGGCAGTTCGCCTCGTCCACCCTCGGCGCGATCGTCCGCAGCCATGTCACCTGGGAACCCGCCCGCGTCGTCGACTCGCTGGGCGGCACGCTCGCCAGTGCGCTGTCGGTGCTCGTCATCGCCTGGCTCATCGGCACCCTGCTGGTGAGCGCGCCGTTCAAACCGATCGTCCAGCAGATCAACGGCTCGCTGGTGCTGCGGACGGTCGACCAGATGATGCCGAGCGCCGCGAAGAACTGGCAGGGCGCGTTCCGCGACTTCGTGAACACCTCCGAGTTCCCGCAGGTGTTCAGCGACATCGGCGCCGGCCGGTTCGTGGAGGTGCCGCCGCCCGACCGCAGCGTGCTCAGGGGGGCGCAGCTCGCCCGGGCCCGCCGCGCCATCGTCAAGGTGCAGGGCAACGCCCCGGCGTGCCGCAAGCGCATCGAGGGCACCGGCTTCGTCTACGCCGGCCATCGGGTCATGACCAACGCCCACGTGGTCGCGGGCGTCAAGGAGGAGCTGCGGGTCATCGACCACACCGGCAGGCGGCACAACGCCCGGGTGGTGCTCTTCAACCCCGCCCGTGACGTCGCCGTCCTCTACGTGCCGACGCTGCAGGCCCCGATCCTCAAGTTCGACTTCACCGCCAGGTCGAAGGACGACGCCATCATCGCCGGCTTCCCCAAGGACAAGGGCTTCACCGCCCGCCCCGCCCGGATCCGGGTGCGGCAGACGGCCACCGCGCCCGACATCTACCACCGGCGCGAGGTGGAGCGCGAGGTGTACGCGATCCGCGGGGTCGTCCAGCCGGGCAACTCCGGCGGCCCGCTGCTCACTCCCACCGGCGAGGTCTACGGCGTGATCTTCGCCGCCGCCACCGACCGGGAGGACACCGGCTACGCCCTGACCGCCAAGGAGGTCGCCCCGGACGCAGAGGCCGGCCGTACCGCCGTGGCGAAGGTCGACACCCAGGAGTGCGACTGAGCCCGGCGCCCGCCCGCTCGTGAGCTCCGGTCACCCCTCGCCTCCTGGCCGGCGCGACGCCTGACAGCTCTCTCCGCCTCGACGATCGGTGTCTCCCGCCGTCTCAGCGACCCCCGTACGGCGAGCCGGCGACGTATGGGGCTCGGTGGCCGTCGCGAAGCCCTCGCCCCATCAAGGCGCGAGGCCAGGAACCGGTTCTCGGCCAGGTCTCCATCCCGTACGGCTCGCAGCGCCGCAGGCGACCATTCGCTCCGGACGGCCGCGGGTGGGTGCCGTGCCGCGCGTCTGCTCTGTGGGTTCCGGCAGGTCCGCCGCCCGTCTTGCCCGGTGCCGCGGCCGGAGGCCCCGAGCTCCTTGGTGATCGGCCGATGCGCTGCCGGGCAGGGGCGGAGTGCCGTCAGTGCCCTGCGGTATCCGTGTCGGTGTCCGGTGCGGTGTCCGGGGCGAGGGTGCGGCGGATCGCGGCGATGGCGGCCGTCGCGAGGGCGCCCGAGCCGGCGAGGGCGCGGGCGACCTCGACGGTCTTGGCCAGGTCCATCCCGTACGGCTCGCGCGTGCCGTACGCGGCCACGCGCTCGGCGCCGCGGGTGAGCAGGGCGGCGGCCCCCGCCGTGTTGCCGCGCTGGAGATGGGTCAGGCCGACGCAGATCTGGGCCAGGCCCTGCCACAGGTCGCGTTCCTCGTCGGGCCCGCACTTCCAGCGCGCCTCGAACACCTCGTGGGCGAGGAACGGGCGCTCGTCGTCGAGATGCCCGAGCGCGGCCGCGACGGCCTCCTCGGCGCTCGGCGCGTAGTCGTCGGGTACCCGCTCGATCCCTTGCGCGCCGTGCGGCAGCGGCCGCCCGAAGGCATCCCGGGGGCGTGCGTTCCGCGGCCGCCCGGCCTCGTCCCGATCCCTGTCCGTGCGCACGTCACGCCCCTCACCGGTGCTGTTCACGCCGTCTCCACCGCCGGACCGGCCGGTGGCTCCGCCGGTGTCCGGATCCACGGGCCCCGTAGCGTCGCCGCGGCCGTCCCGGCGGGCGTTCCCGCCGCCGGGGCGGCCGAGCCCGCTCCCGCCGCGGGCGTCAGCGCACACGTTTTCGCCGCCGTCCCCGGCGCGATCCGACGCGGATACCTCGCCACGTCCGCCTCCTGTGTCGTTTGCGATCTGTTCGGCTCCGCCGGCGGTCCCGCTCTCCGGTCTCGTCCCGGAGCGCCCGGACGCTCGCCGCCCTCACCGGCGCCGGGCAAACACGGCCGCCACCCGGGCATGGCGGGCCGACCCGGACACCACGGCCGCGGGACGGCCGTGGCCGCGGTCGTCTCGGCCGGCCTCCGCTCCGCCGTACCCGATCCCGCCCGGTACGGCCCGCCGTACCGGCCGGCATCGGCGGCCGGACCGGCGGTCCCGTGCCGCCCCCGCGCCGGAACCCGCTGCGCCGCAGGACCCCGCGCCACGCACACCGGAGAACCGGCCGTCCGGGTCCGT
>QGUZ01000101.1 GCA_003242605.1 Actinomycetota bacterium | reverse complement strand
TGATTCCGGATAGCAATTAACCGGCAACTCTCAGCGATCGCCTGACCGTCGGAGGGCCGGCGTGCAAGATAAAGGAGTGCCCAGCCCGACGATCGACGAACTCGACCGCATCGCGATCGCACCGCTTCGACGTCGGCCCAGCCAGCGGCGCAGCGCCCGGCGGGTGGAGCGCATGCTCGACGCCTGCGCGGAGCTGCTGGACGAGGTCGGCTACGAGGCGCTGTCGACGACTCGGATCGCCCAGCGCGCCGGTGTCGCCATCGGCTCGCTCTACCAGTTCTTCCCTGACAAGCGCGCCATCAGCAGGGCGCTCACCGCCCGGAACGCCGAGCGGTTCGTCGCCAGGGTCGGCCGCCGCTTCATCGTGGAGGAGTTCGCCACGGTCTGGGAGGCCATCGACGCGATCATCGACGAGTACGTGGACATGCACCGGACCGTGCCCGGGTTCCGCTCGCTCCGCCTCGCCGATGTGGCCGACCTGCACATGCTCGACTCGGTGGCCGATGCGGCCGCGGTGATCGTCGGCCGGCTGCGCGCCCTGCTGCTCGCCGACTACGGCGTCGCCGACAGCGAGGAGCTCGACCGCGCGATGGTGGTGGCCGCGGAGGCGGCGGACGCGGTGCTCAAGCTCGCCTTCCGGCGCGATCCGCAGGGCGATGCCGCGATCATCGCCGAGGCGAAACAGATCGTGCGCGACTGCCTCGACCGGCGGCTCCGGGCCCCGGCCTGACGCCGGCGAGGGCGGAACGCATGCGCCGGCGGCTCCACATCCCGTCGCGGGCCGCCGGTGCGGCCGGTCGAGACGCGGTACGGCCGGCCGCACCGGCGGCCATACGCGTTGCGTGTAACTCGGCGGAATGTATGAGCAAATCACACCCTCGCTGGGTACGCTCGGTGGCGTGGCGCATGTGACACGTGAGCAGCTTGATCGACTTCTCGAACAGGCTCTGCTCTCCGACGATCACGACATGCTCGCGCGGCGCCTGGACTTCCTCGCGTACGCGTACGAATCGGGTGAGGTCTCCCGGGCGGCGATCTTCCTGCTCGCGGCGGAGGAGTGGCGGCAGGCCGGTCAGCCGGCGATGGCGCTCGACCGGTATCAGCGGGCCCTCGAGGACGGCGGAGAGGTCAGCGTGGATCCGCGTGCCGGCATCGCGGACACGCTCTTCGAGCTCGACCGGCCCGACGAGGCCCGGGAGGTCATCGAGGCGATCCGTGCCGACCGGCCCGTCGACCCGCTCACCTCGCTCAGCGTCGCCGAGACGCTGGCGGCGTACGGGGATCTGGAGGGGGCGCTCGAGTGGGCGACCGAGGGGGTGCGGACCTGCCCGGAGGAGAGCGGGGTCCGGGACGCTCTGCTCCGCGCCCGCTACCGCATCCGCGTCGACCTCGGCCTGCCCGAGGACGAGCTCGACGCGCTTCTCGACGTGACGCACAGCTGAGTGCCGCGCCTCGCGGCGGCTCCGCGCGCTTCGGCCCAGATGCGCGCGACCGGCCAGGCCCTCGCACGGGATCAGGACCTGGCCGGCCATGGTCCGGCCGATCGCACCCGCCCGGCCCGGAAGCCGGGGCGGCGTTACGGTGCGCGGCCGCTGGGATAGCTGGACCCGGTCGGTCAGCGGGGGCCAGCGATCGTCACGGCCGGGGCGAGCAGCCCCTGGTCGTCGATGCGCAGCAGGTCGCCGAGCCGGGCGTCGGTGACCGTGCCGACCGTGCGCTGCACCTCGCGCACCTTCGCGGTGACCTCCGTCTCCTTGACCGTCCTCGGGGTCCGCTCGGCGAGACGGCCGTTGACGATCAGTTCGCGCGCGTCGGGAAGGCTCGGTGCCGCGGCGAGCGTGCCGGACGGCGACGCGTCCGGCAGCCGCGCGAGCCTCGGGTCGACGCGCAGCGGAATCGGGTTGCCGAGCCCTCGGCTCGCGGCGAAGCCGGCCTGGTCGGTCATCGGCAGCCCGCCGCCGCGCCGGAGGTGCCGGAGGATGACGGACGCGTCGAGCCGCCGCATCCACTCCTCCTGGCGCGGCCGGTTCTGCCAGGCGCGGCCGTAGTCCGACCGCCGCTTCGCCGGCTTCGCCTTGCGCCCGGCGCTGTCGTGACAGCCCGTCGCCTTCTTGGCGACGGCCTTCGGGCAACCGGTGTGCCCCGTGGCACCGTCGTTCGCGGCGGCCGTACCCGTCAGCGCGCCGCTCGCGCCGAGCGCGAGCGCGGCCACCGCGACGAATCGGTACCCGGTGCTCCAGGCGTTCTTCGACATTCCGCCCCCTGATCACGTGGTGTCATCTGACAGTCGCAGGACGCTATCAGCGCCTGCTGAGGGCGGTCGCCGGTTGAACAAACGGTTGACGAGACCTTGCCAACCCCCGGAGCTCAGTTGACCGGCGCCGGGGCCGGGTTGATGGTCAGCGTGTCGCGGTCGGTGTCGAGATCGACGATCACCTCGTCGCCGTCGTGCACCTTGCCCGCGAGCAGCTCCTTGGCGAGCTTGTCGCCGATCGCGGTCTGCACCAGCCGGCGCAGCGGCCGCGCGCCGTACAGCGGGTCGTACCCGGTGAGCGCGAGCCAGTCGCGGGCCGCCGGGGTGACGGTGAGCTTGAGCCGCCGGTCGGCGAGCCGGCGCGCCAGCCGCGCCACCTGCAGGTCGACGATCTTCGACAGCTCCTCCGAGCCGAGCGCGTCGAACACGATCACGTCGTCGAGCCGGTTGAGGAACTCCGGCTTGAACGACGACCGCACCGTGGCGAGCACGGCCTCCCGCTTCGCCTTGTCGTCGAGCTTGGGATCGACCAGGTACTGCGAGCCCAGGTTCGAGGTGAGGATGAGGATCGTGTTGCGGAAGTCCACGGTACGGCCCTGGCCGTCGGTGAGCCGCCCGTCGTCGAGCACCTGGAGCAGGATGTCGAAGACCTCCGGGTGGGCCTTCTCCACCTCGTCGAGCAGCACCACCGTGTACGGCCGGCGGCGCACCGCCTCGGTGAGCTGGCCGCCCTCCTCGTAGCCGACGTAGCCGGGCGGGGCGCCGACGAGGCGGGCCACGCTGTGCTTCTCGCCGTACTCGCTCATGTCGATGCGGGTCATCGCCCGCTCGTCGTCGAACAGGAACTCGGCGAGCGCCTTGGCGAGCTCGGTCTTGCCCACGCCGGTGGGGCCGAGGAACAGGAACGAGCCGGTGGGGCGGTCGGGGTCGGCGATGCCCGCCCGGGCCCGCCGTACCGCGTCGGAGACGGCCGCCACGGCCTCCTTCTGGCCGATGATGCGCTTGCCGAGCTCCTCCTCCATGCGCAGCAGCTTGGCGCTCTCGCCCTCGAGCAGCCGCCCGGCCGGGATGCCGGTCCACGAGGAGACCACGTCGGCGATGTCGTCCGGGCCGACCTCCTCCTTGACCATCGGCTCGGACTCGGCCTGCTCGGCGGCGGCGCTCGCCTGGGCGAGCTCCTTCTCCAGGGCCGGGATCTCGCCGTACATGAGCCGCGAGGCCTCCTCGAAGTCGCCGTCGCGCTGGGCGCGCTCGGCGGCGGAGCGCAGCTCGTCGAGCTTCTTCTTCAGCTCGCCGACGCGGTTGAGCCCGGCCTTCTCCCGCTCCCAGCGGGCCACCAGGGCCGACAGCTCCTCCTGCCGGTTGGCGAGCTCCTCGCGGAGCTTCTCCAGCCGCTGCCGGCTCGCCTCGTCGGTCTCCTTGGCGAGCGCGAGCTCCTCCATCTTGAGCCGGTCCACGGTGCGCTGCAGCTCGTCGATCTCCACCGGGCGGGAGTCGATCTCCATGCGCAGCCGGGAGGCGGCCTCGTCGACGAGGTCGATCGCCTTGTCCGGGAGGAACCGCGCGGTGATGTAGCGGTCGGAGAGCGTGGCCGCGGCGACCAGGGCGCTGTCGGAGATCTGCACCTGGTGGTGGGCCTCGTAGCGGCCCTTGAGGCCGCGCAGGATGGCGATGGTGTCCTCGACCGACGGCTCGCCGACGTACACCTGCTGGAAGCGGCGCTCCAGCGCCGGGTCCTTCTCGATGTGCTCGCGGTACTCGTCGAGCGTGGTCGCGCCGATCATGCGCAGCTCGCCGCGGGCGAGCATCGGCTTGAGCATGTTGCCGGCGTCCATCGCGCCCTCGGCGGCGCCGGCGCCCACCACGGTGTGCAGCTCGTCGATGAACGTGACGATCTGGCCGTCGCTCTGCTTGATCTCGTTGAGCACGGCCTTGAGCCGCTCCTCGAACTCGCCGCGGTACTTGGCGCCCGCGACCATCGCGGCGAGGTCGAGCGCGACCAGCCGCTTGCCCTTCAGCGACTCGGGCACGTCCCCGGCGACGATGCGCTGGGCGAGGCCCTCCACCACCGCGGTCTTGCCGACGCCGGGCTCGCCGATCAGCACCGGGTTGTTCTTGGTGCGCCGGGACAGCACCTGCACCACGCGGCGGATCTCGGTGTCCCGGCCGATCACCGGGTCGAGCTTGCCGGCGCGGGCGCGCTCGGTGAGGTCGACGCCGTACTTCTCCAGCGCCCGGTAGGTGTCCTCGGGGTTCTCGCTGGTGACGCGGGCGTGCCCGCGGATCTTCTCGAAGGCGTCGAGCAGCGCCTCGGGGGTCGCGCCCTGGCTGCGGAGCAGGTCGGCCACCTGGCCGCCGTCGGTGGCGAGGCCGACCATGAGGTGCTCGGTGGAGACGTACTCGTCCTCGAGCCGCTGGGCGCGGGCCGCGGCGGTGTTGATCACGGCGAGCAGCTGGCGCGAGCTGCTCGGCGCGCTCACCGTGGCGCCCTTCGCCCGGGGCAGGGTGTCGAGCATGCGCTCGGCCTCGTTGCGCACCTTGCGCACGTCGGCACCGACCGCCTCGAGCAGCGGCACGGCGGTGCCGCCGGTCTGGCCGAGCAGCGTGACGAGCAGGTGTGCGGGGAGGACTTCGGGGTGCCCGTCGGCCGCGGCGCGGCGGACGGCACCGGAGAGCGCCTCCTGGCTCTTCTGCGTAAGCTTGTAATCCATCGCGTTCGTCGTCCGATCAGGCGGGCGGGGGCAGTTCGTAGCGGATCAGGGCGCGCATCAGGGTGAGCTCGCCGCGCAGGCGGGCCACCTCCTCCCGCAACCGCATGTTCTCGGTCTCCAGCTCCAAGATGCGCTTGATGCCGGCGAGGTTGATGCCCTCCTCCTGGGAGAGCCGCTGGACCTCGCGCAGCAGCACGATGTCGCGAAGCGAGTACAGGCGGCCACGACCCGGGGCGCGACCGGGGCTGACCAGGCCGAGCCGGTCGTACTGCCGCAGCGTCTGCGGGTGCAGGCCGGAGAGCTGAGCGGCCACCGAGATGACGTAGAGGGGAGTGTCGTCCGAGATGTCGAGGTGGTTGGGGTCCATGCCTCGTCGCCCTCCCTCCGTGACTACTCGCTCTGGGCCTGCTTGATCAGATCGGCCCGCAGGTCGGCCCCTTCCTTCGGGTCGTGCAGCTTCTCGAGGGCGGCGCGCAGCTCGGGGTCGACGTACTGCGGCACCGCCACCTCGACGGTCACCAGCAGGTCGCCCTTGGTGCCGTCCTTGCGGGTGACGCCGCGCCCGCGCACCCGGAAGGTGCGGCCGTTCGGGGTGCCCGGAGGGACGCGCAGCGTGACCGGCAAGCCGCCCAGGGTGGGCACCTTGATCTCGGAGCCCAGCGCGGCCTCGGTGAACGTGATCGGCACGGTGATCGTCAGGTTGTCCCCCGAGCGGCCGAACACCCGGTGCGGCCGTACGTGGATCTGGACGTACAGGTCGCCGGCCGGGCCGCCGTTCTCGCCCGGGGCGCCCTTGCCCTTCAGCCGGATGCGCTGCCCGTCGGCCACGCCGGCGGGGATGCGCGCGTGGATGGTGCGGGTGCTCTTGCCCCGGCCGCTGCCGTCGCACGCCCGGCAGGGGTCGTCGACGATGAGGCCACGCCCGCGGCAGTCCCGGCACGGCTCGGAGAACGCGAAGCTGCCCAGGTTGCGGCTGGCCGCCCCGGTGCCCTCGCAGGTGGGGCAGACGCGCGGGGTGGTGCCCGCCCGCGCGCCGGTCCCGCTACAGGCCTGGCACGCCGCGGAACTGGTCAGCCGGAGCGAGACGGTCGTGCCCTGCACCGCATCGCTGAACGACAGCGTGACCTCGGACTCGATGTCCTGTCCGCGGCGTGCCCGGCGCGTGGTGGTGCGCCCGCCCCGGCCGAACAACCCGCTGAACAGGTCGCCGATCCGGTCGCCTGCCCCCTGCTGGCCGACGCCGCCGAAGAGATCGAAGGGGAAGCCCGCGCCGCGGGCGCCGCCGCCGGCGAACCCGCCGAGGCCCGACCCGAACAGCGCACGCGCCTCGTCGTACTCCTTGCGCCGCTTGGGGTCCGAGAGGACGTCGTACGCCTCGGAGATCTCCTTGAACTTGGCGGTGGTCTCCGGGTCGCCGCCCGCGTTGGCGTCCGGATGGTACTTCCGGGCCAGCCTGCGGTACGCCTTCTTGATCTCTTCGGCGGTCGCGTTCTTGGGCACACCAAGGACGGCGTAGTAGTCCTTTTCCAGGTAGTCCTTGGTGCTCATCTATTGCGTCCTTCGCGGCAAGGGGATCAAGGGAGGTGATGTTCAGTTGTCGTCGCCGGCCCCGGAGGCCGTGGCGGAACCATCTCCGGACGCGCCCCCGGAACCGTCACCGGATCCGGCCGGCTGCTGGGAGGAGGACTCGCCCGCGGCGGATTCGCCCGACTCGCCGGAAGGCGTCGTGGACGACCCGCCTGAGGACGGCTCCTCCGAGGATGCCGCATCCGCGGCGGATGCGGCATCCTGCTGAGGCTCGGGCTCGGCCACCGCGACCCGCGCCGGGCGCAGGATGCGGTCGCCGATCCGGTATCCGAGCTGAAGGATCTCCACGCAGGTGGTCTCGGTCACCTCCGAGGAGTAGCTGTGCATGAGCGCCTCGTGCACGGTCGGGTCGAACGGATCGCCCTTCTCGCCGAAGGACTCGAGCCCGAACTTGCCGAGCACGGACTCCAGCACCTCGCTCACCTTGGCGAACCCGCCGACGAGCTCGCCGTGCTCGCGCGCCCGCCCGATGTCGTCGAGGACGGGCAGCAGCTCGGTGAGCACGGAGGCGACGGCGAGCTCGCGGACCGCGGCCCGGTCACGCTCGACCCGCTTGCGGTAGTTGGCGTACTCCGCCTGCACCCGCTGCAGGTCCTCGGTGCGCTCCGCGAGCTGCCTGGTGAGTTCCTCGACGCGCGAGTCGACCGCGCCCTTGTCCTCCTTCGGCTCTGCGCCGGCCTGCTTCTGCTGCTCGGGCGCGGAGTCGAGGATGTCGCCGGGCTCAGGCATGGCGCGTTCCCGCACCTGCCCGGTCTCAGGGTCGATCTTCCGGTTGTCGCGGATCACCGGCCCCTGTTCGGAGCCGTTCTCGCGCGTCGTCACTTGTCGCCGCCCTCCCGCTTAGGCTCGTCGTCGACGATCTCCGCCTCGACCACGTCCTCGTCCTTGCCGCCCTGCGCGGAGGAGGCGTCGCTCGCCGAGCCGGAGCCCTCGGTGGCGGAGGCGCTCTGCTGGGCGTAGATCGCCGAGCCCATCTTCTGGCTGACCGTGGCGAGCTTCTCCGCGGCGCTGCGGATCGCGTTGACGTCGCTGCCCTCGAGGGACTTCTTCACGTCCGCGATCGCGCTCTCCACCTCCGACTTGACGTCGGACGGCACCTTGTCGCTGTTCTCGCGGAGGAACTTCTCGGTCTGGTAGACGAGCGAGTCGGCGTTGTTGCGGACCTCGGCCTCCTCACGGCGCTTGCGGTCCTCCTCGGCGTACCGCTCGGCCTCGCGCATCATGCGCTCGATCTCCTCCTTCGGGAGCGCCGAGCCGCCGGTGATGGTCATCGACTGCTCCTTGCCGGTGCCGAGGTCCTTCGCCGACACGTTCACGATGCCGTTCGCGTCGATGTCGAAGGTGACCTCGATCTGCGGCACGCCGCGCGGCGCCGGCGGGATGCCGGTCAGCTCGAAGGTGGCGAGCTTCTTGTTGTACGCCGCGATCTCGCGCTCGCCCTGGTAGACCTGGATCTGCACCGACGGCTGGTTGTCCTCGGCCGTGGTGAAGACCTCCGAGCGCTTGGTCGGGATCGTCGTGTTCCGCTCGATGATCTTGGTGAAGATGCCGCCCTTGGTCTCGATGCCGAGCGACAGCGGCGTGACGTCGAGCAGCAGGACGTCCTTGACCTCGCCCTTGAGCACGCCGGCCTGGAGCGCGGCGCCGACCGCCACGACCTCGTCGGGGTTGACGCCCTTGTTCGGCTCCTTACCGGTCAGCTCGCGGACCAGGTCGCTCACCGCCGGCATACGGGTCGAGCCGCCGACGAGCACCACGTGGTTGATGTCGGACACCTTGATGCCGGCGTCCTTGATCACCTGGTGGAAGGGGCCCTTGCAGCGCTCGAGCAGGTCGGCCGTGAGCCGCTGGAACTCGGCCCGGGTGAGCTTCTCGTCGAGGTGCAGCGGGCCCTCGGACGAGGCCGTGATGTACGGCAGGTTGATCGTGGTCTCGGACTGCTGGGACAGCTCGATCTTGGCCTTCTCCGCGGCCTCGCGCAGCCGCTGCATGGCCATCTTGTCCTTGGACAGGTCGACGCCGTGCGCGTTCTGGAAGCGGCGCACCAGCTCGTCGACGATGCGCTGGTCCCAGTCGTCGCCACCGAGGTGGTTGTCACCGCTGGTGGCCTTCACCTCCACGAAGCCGTGGCCGTCCTCCATGCCGACGTCGAGCAGCGACACGTCGAAGGTGCCGCCACCGAGGTCGAACACGAGGATGGTCTGGTCCTTCTCCTTGTCCAGACCGTAGGCGAGGGCCGCCGAGGTCGGCTCGTTGATGATGCGAAGGACGTTCAGGCCCGCGATCTGGCCGGCCTCCTTGGTGGCCTGCCGCTGGGCGTCGTTGAAGTAGGCCGGGACGGTGATGACGGCGTCGGTGATCTTCTCACCGAGGTAGGCCTCGGCGTCCGCCTTCAGCTTCTGCAGCACGAAGGCGCTGATCTGCTGCGGCGTGAAGGTCTTGCCGTCGATCTCCTTCTTCCAGTCGGTGCCCATGTGGCGCTTCACCGACCGGATGGTCCGGTCGACGTTGGTCACCGCCTGGCGCTTGGCGACCTCGCCGACGAGGACCTCGCCGTTCTTGGCGAAGGCGACCACGGACGGAGTGGTCCGGGAGCCCTGCGCGTTGGCGATGACCGTCGGCTCACCGCCTTCGAGGACTGCGACGACGGAGTTGGTCGTCCCCAGGTCGATACCTACCGCACGTCCCATGAGTACGTCCTTATAGTCAAAGTTGAGTCTGCCAGGCTCAATGTTACGGATCGGCTAACCCTTGTCAACAAGCTTGAGCCTATTCGACTCAACTCTCTTGCGCGCGGGTCTATTCCGCGACCGATCCGCGGCAGCGCAGGCCCGGAGGCGGCCCAGAGACCTCCGCCCCGCGGGCGCATGGGAGGCCCGCCGTACGGCACGGCGACCCGGCGGCCGGGAGCCCGGCCGCCCGGTCAGCGCGCCCCGTCGACGATCCGGCGGTCGCCCAGCGGCCGCTTCAGCCGCACCTCGGTGACCTTGTTGATCGCGATCTCGATGCACACCGCGTCGGGGGAGGCCCGCGACGGGCCCTCGTAGAGCGTGACGGTGACCTGATCGCGGCCCTCGTCGACCTCCACCCGGTCGAGCGTGGCGCACGGCTCGACCCCGGAGGTCCACACGACGCGGATCGTGCGGCCGTCCCCGACCGGCTCGGCACTGGTCCACGGCACCTTCCTGGGGTTGACGGTGCCGCCCTTCGGCGTCGCCGGGGACGCGCTCGGCTCCGGGACGGTGTCCGGCGTGTCGTGGGGCGAGCCGGAGGCGGGGGCCTCCGGGCCGAGGGTGGCGGCGTCGGGCCGCCGGGCCGTGGTGGGCGCCGCGGAGTCCTCCGGCGCCGGATTCCCGCAGGCGGCGACGAGCAGGACGAGCGCCGCCAGAAAAATCCTTCGCATAGCCCTAATGACGTTACGGCGCGCCGCGACGGTTCACCGCGCGCCCGCGCCCGCCGCCGCAGCGCCGTCCGCGCAGGTCAGCGGAGGTGCGCGGGGCGGCCGCGCGGGTCCGGCGGCGCGCGGCCGCGGCTCCCGGGCGGAGGCGGGGCCGCCGCGTACGCTTGGGGGAGTGCGCAACGTCCTCGCCGCCCTGGGGGAGACCGGCCGGCGCGCCGAGCGGCTCGTGGCGGGCTCGCCGCTCGCCCGTGGCCTGCTGCGCCGGTACGTGGCCGGGCCGGACGCCGCCGACGCGGTAGTGGCCGCCGGCGAGCTCGCCGCCGCCGG
This sequence comes from Actinomycetota bacterium, assembly GCA_003242605.1. Classification (GTDB taxonomy): domain Bacteria; phylum Actinomycetota; class Actinomycetes; order Streptosporangiales; family Streptosporangiaceae; genus Thermopolyspora. The sequence continues at coordinate 5,489 of QGUZ01000101.1, read as the reverse complement.
GCTGCCGGTGACGATCGAGTACCTCGGCGAGTGCGCGGCGGCCGGCGGGGGCCCGCGGCCGGCGGGCGCCGCGGACCGCGGGGCGGGCGGCGCCCGGGCGACCGGCGCGGCGGCGGTGCGGCGGCGCGCCGAGCGCACCGTCGCCGAGTACCTGCGCCTGCTCGACCTGCTCGCCGCGCGCGGCCTCGCCCGCGGCGCGGACCTCCTGGTGGACGCCGGCGCGCTCGGCCTGCCCGCGGACGAGCGGCGCGCGCTCGACGGCGCGGCCCGGCTGTGCGCGGCCGCCCGGGACGCCGGGGCCACGGTCACCCTCGACCTCGCCGAGGGGCGCGTGCCCGCCGAGCGGCTGCTCGCGCTCCACGCCGAGCTGATCAAGGAGCACCCGGACGCGGGCGTCACCGTGCCCGCCTGCCTGCGCGCCGCCGAGGAGCACTGCCGCCTGCTCACCGACCGGCGGGGGCGGCGGGGCAAGGGGGGGCCCCGCGGCCCCGCCCGTCTCCCGCACCCCGGCGGGCACGCGGTCGACCGCTCGTTCGTGCGCTGCCTGCGCGTGCTCATGGCGGGCCGCGGCCACGTGACGGTCGCCACCCACGACGGCCGCATGATCGAGATCGCCTCGGTGCTCGCCACGCTCAACGAGCGCGAGCCGGGCGACTGCGAGTTCGAGCTGCCGTACGGCGTCCGGGCCGCCGAGCAGCGGCGGCTGCGCGGCCTCGGCGCGGCGGTCCGGGTGCACGTGCCGTACGGCACGGCCTGGTACGGATACCTGCTGCGGCGCTTGTAGGGTGAGGCCGTGCCTATCGCGATTCTGGGAACCGGGAAGATGGGCGAGGCCCTGTTGTCGGGCCTGCTGCGCGCGGGCTTCGAGCCGGACCGCGTGCTCGCCACCGTGCGCCGCCCGGAGCGCGGCGAGGCCATCGCCGAGCGGTACAAGGTGCGGGTGGTGTCGAACGTCGAGGCGGCGAAGACCGCGAGCACCCTCGTTCTCACCGTGAAGCCGCAGGACATGGCCCGCCTGCTCGACGAGATCGGGCCGCACGTGCCCGCGGGCACGCTGGTGATCTCCGCGGCGGCGGGCATCACCACCGCGTTCGTCGAGGCCCGGATCAAGGAGCGGGTGCCGGTGGTGCGGGTGATGTCGAACACCCCGGTGCTCGTCGACGAGGCGATGAGCGTGATCTCGGCGGGGTCGCACGCCGAGGAGGAGCACCTGCGCCGGGTGGAGGAGCTGTTCTCCCCGGTCGGCAAGGTGCTGCGCATCCCCGAGTCGCTGCAGGACGCGGCCACGGCGCTCTCCGGCAGCGGCCCGGCGTACTTTTTCTACCTCGTCGAGGCGATGGTGGACGCGGGCATCCTGCTCGGCATGCCGCGCGCCGCCGCGCTGGAGATGGTGATCCAGACCCTCGTCGGCGCTGCGATCATGCTGCGCGACTCCGGCGAGCACCCGGTCATCCTGCGCGAGGCGGTGACCTCGCCGGGCGGCACCACGATCGCGGCCGTCGCCGAGCTGGAGCGGCACCGCGTGCGCGCCGCCTTCCTCGACGCGATCTCGGCCGCGCGCGACCGCGGCCGCGAGCTCGCCTCCGGCTGATCCGGCCCGCGCGGCGCGCTCGGTCGGCCCTCGCGCGGGCCGCGCCGCAGGCCGGCCGTACCCGGTGGCGGGGGGTGCCCACCACGTGCCCGGCGTGCGGTACGGTCACCGCATGAGCGATTCCGTGCGCGTGGTGTGGGACGACGGGCTCATCGGCTACGACTTCGGCCCGGGGCATCCGCTGGCCCCGGTGCGGGTCGAGCTCACCATGGCGCTCGCCCGGGAGCTCGGCGTGCTCGACCGGGTCGAGCTTGCCGGATGCACACCCGCCACGGACGACGACCTCGCCCGGGTGCACGACCGCGACTACATCGCGGCGGTCAAGGAGGTGTCCCGGCACGGCGTGCCGGACGTGTGGCACGGGCTGGGCACCACCGACAATCCGGCCTTCCCCGGCGTCCACGAGGCCTCCGCGCTCGTGGCCGGGGCGACGCTGGCCGCCGCGAAGGCGGTGTGGACCGGCGAGGTGCAGCACGCGCTCAACATCGCGGGCGGGCTGCACCACGCCATGCCCGCGGCGGCGAGCGGGTTCTGCGTCTACAACGACCCGGCCGTGGCGATCGCCTGGATGCTCGAGAACGGCGCCGAGCGCATCGCGTACGTCGACGTCGACGTGCACCACGGGGACGGCGTGCAGGCGATGTTCTACGACGACCCCCGGGTGCTCACGATCAGCCTGCACGAGAGCCCGCGCACGCTGTTCCCCGGCACCGGCTACCCGAGCGAGACCGGCGCCGAGGGCAGCGCGGTGAACGTGGCGCTCCCGGCGGGCTGCGGGGACGCCGAGTGGCTGCGGGCGTTCCACGCGCTGGTGCCGCCGCTGCTGCGGGAGTTCGCCCCGCAGGTGCTCGTCAGCCAGCACGGCTGTGACGGCCACCGGCTCGACCCGCTCGCCCACCTGCGGCTCTCCGTGGACGGCCAGCGCGCGGCGTACGCGGCGCTGCACCGGCTCGCGCACGAGACCGCGGGCGGCCGGTGGCTCGCCACCGGCGGGGGCGGGTACGCGCTGGCGCAGGTGGTGCCGCGGGCGTGGACCCACCTGATCGCGGAGGCGTCGGGCCACCCGGTCGATCCGGCGACCGAGACGCCCGCGCGGTGGCGGGCGCTCGTGGGGGAGCGCGTGGGGGAGACCGCCCCGCCGACCATGACGGACGGGTGCATTCCGGAATTTCGTGATATCTCAGATGGTTATGACCCGGCGGATCCGGTCGACCGGGCGATCATGGCGACGCGAAAGGCCGTCTTCCCGCTGCGCGGCCTTGATCCCCTGCCCTAGCCGCGTGAGGTGACCGATCCGGTCCCGTGGCGGGCGGGACGTCGACGACGAGTACGGACGGGAGTGGATATGGGCGCCGCGAGCGTGCCGGACCGGGGTGGGCGCACCGACCGCGCCCCCAGCCGGGAGGAGTTGCGGGAGCATCTGGTCCGCACGAGGATCGCCGGGCACGTCGCCACCCCGCGCGAGAACAACCTCGACCACTACCGGTCGCTCGCGCTGCGGGACCCGTACTACCTGTTCGGCCTCGACATCGCCGAGGAGTGGAGCTATGCCGACATCCTCGCCCTGATGGCGAAGTCGGTCGGCGTCTCCCCGGACCCCGAGCACCGCGAGGGCCAGGACACGATCGACCCCGACCGGACGATCGACGCGCTGGAGGCGATGGCCGACCGGATCGGCGCGGCGCTCGCCCGGGGCTCGGCGCGCCTGCTGTTCGCCACCGGGCACCCCACCGGCCTGCTCGCGATCCACACCGCGCTCGCCCGGGTCGCGGCCGAGTACGGCGCGACCGTGATCACGCCCGCCGAGGGGATCGAGTGCGTCGGCGGCTACGGCCGCAGGCGCCGGATCCGGTACCTCGACGACGTCGCGATGCTCGACGACCGCGGCTCGTTCGTGCACACCCACGACGCCGAGCCGATGGTGCGCATCCTGGAGGAGCTCGACCGGCGCGGGGAGCCCCGCCCCGACCTGGTGGTCGCCGACCACGGCTGGGCGGGCGCGGCCGGCCAGGCGGGCATCGAGACGGTCGGGTTCGCGGACTGCAACGACCCCGCGCTGTTCGTCGGCGAGGCCGAGGGGAAGATCGCGGTGGCGGTGCCGCTCGACGACAACGTGCTGCCGCGGTACTACCGCCCGCTCACGGCGTACCTGATCCACCGGATCACACGTGACCTCTGAGGCGCGTCCCGTCCAATCGGTACATGTCGGAACATGGGCAACACCGCCCGGTTTGTTGGTGACCGCCGATCGGCCGGCAACTTTTTGACATTAGTGGATGACTGTAATGTCCGGCGGTTGGTCCGTTCCAAAGATCCATCCTCTTCGGTAGACCGCGTCCTGCCTGGGATTTTGTGCTTTTAGGTGGCGCGGCTCACCGCTGCTTGATGGAATAGGGGGTTTGCTCCATCGGACTCGCGACTTACGCTGACAGCAGTACACGTGCGTGAGCAATGGCACAGGTGGGGACAACCCGGTAACACGTGCGGGAGAGGCGTCCGATGGGTGCAGGCGAGAGACCTCTCAGCGAGGTGAAGTTCCTGACGGTGGCCGAGGTCGCCACGGTCATGCGGGTCTCCAAGATGACGGTGTACCGGCTGGTGCACTCGGGTGAGCTGCCGGCCATCCGGGTCGGGCGGTCCTTCCGGGTGCCGGAACAGGCGGTGCACGACTACCTCAGAGACGCGTTCATCGAGGCGGGATGAGCGACTGAGGCGGCCGGCGCCGGCGCGCTCGCGGCGTGCCGGCGCCATCCCCGAGGCGACGTCCCGCCACGCCCCGCCCGCGGGCGGGGTGCGGCGGCCTCACCACCGCCACGGCGGCCGGCCCAGGGGCCGGCGTGGCGGCACGGCGCACCGCCGGTGCACGCGGCCGGTCCGGCACGGTGATCAGCGGCGATCGCCGGCCGGTACGGCGCGCGCACCCGCACGGGCGGTGTCGCGCCGTCTTCGTGAAACGTTCCCGCCGCCGTGGCCGCGCGCGGCGCCGGAGCCGGCGTCCCGCGCGGTGGCGCGTCGCGTCGCCGGCGGCGTCGGCCACGGGGCCGCGCCGGGGACGCGGTGCCGTACCCGGCGCCGTACGGCATGGCCGTTCCTGGGCGGACCGGTCCGTGAGCCGTTCGCATCGTCCGCGGACCCGGGCGACCGGCTCTTTACGCGGCGGCGGCCGCCCGGACGATAACCGGACCGTCGCTGGACGGCGTCGTGATGAACACAGAGCCCGCCCGGTGGGCGATCGGCCCGGGATCGCCGGTAGGCTGTTTGGTCGGTGTTCGTCTACACCGAATCCTCGTAACGACATCCTCAACTACCGTTCTGGGGGTCCCGTGGGCTCTGTCATCAAGAAGCGTCGCAAGCGGATGGCGAAGAAGAAGCACCGTAAGCTGCTCAAGCGCACTCGAGTCCAGCGGCGTAACAAGAAGTAGCGATACGGAGTCTGCGAGGCGTCGATGGCCCACACCGTGCTCGTCACCGGGGTGTCCCGCCATATCGGTGCGCGGTTGGCCGGCGTGCTCGCAGCGGACCCGGAGATCACCCGGGTCATCGGAGTCGACACGGTGCCGCCGCCCGCGCGCGATCTCGGCAGGGTCGAGTTCGTCCGGGTGGACCTGCGCAGCCCCGACATCGCCCAGGTCATCGCGGCGGCGGACATCGATACCGTTGTGCACATGAGCCTGGTCACGGCCCCGGCCAAGGGCGGTGGCCGCTCGGTGATGAAAGAGCACAACGTTATCGGCACCATGCAGTTATTGGCCGCGTGCCAGCGGTCGGAGACGGTCTCCCGCGTGGTGGTGCGTTCCACCACGGCCGTCTACGGCTCCTCGCCGCACGATCCGGCGATGTTCACCGAGGACACCGAGCCGCACGAACCGCCGACGCACGGGTACGCCAAGGACGCGTG
>QGUZ01000429.1 GCA_003242605.1 Actinomycetota bacterium | reverse complement strand
GTACCGGGCGCCGCGGGCGACGCCCCCCCCCCGGCCGCCGCCCCGGGCGGCCACGCGGTCGCCGCGCTCGACGTCGAGCTCGACGGCACCCCGGTGCTCTCCGGCGTCCGGCTCACCGCGCCCGGCGGGAGCTGGCTCGCCGTGATCGGGCCCAACGGGGCGGGCAAGTCCACCCTGCTCAAGGCGATCCTCGGGCTGGTGCCGTACCGGGGGACCGTGCTCGTCGACGGCGAGCCCGCGCACGCGCGCGGGCTGCGCGAGCGGGCCCGGCTCATCGCCTACGCGCCGCAGACGCCGTCGCTGCCGCCGGACATGACGGTGTTCGAGTACGCGCTGCTCGGGCGCACGCCGTACCTGTCCTACCTGGGCTGGGAGAGCCGCGCCGACCGCGAGATCGCCGCCGCCGTGCTCGACCGGCTCGGGCTCGGCCCGCTCGCCCGGCGCAGGCTGGGCCGGCTCTCCGGCGGGGAGCGGCAGCGGGTCGTGCTCGCCCGCGCGCTCACCCAGCAGGCGCCGATCCTGCTGCTCGACGAGCCCACCACCGCGCTCGACCTCGGCCACCAGCAGCAGGTGCTCGAGCTCGTCGACCACCTGCGGATCGCCGACGGCCTCACCGTCGTCACCACCCTGCACGACCTCAGCCTCGCCGGCCAGTACGCGGACACGGTGCTGCTACTGTCACAGGGCCGGTCGGTCGCGTCCGGGCCGCCCGCCGAGGTGCTCACCGAGGCCTCGCTCGCCGAGCACTTCGGCGCCCGGGTCCGCGTCGACGCCGGTCCGGGCGGGCGGCCCCTGGTGCATCTCGTCCGCCCCGCCGCGGACCGCGACCGGTGAGGTGAGGCGACGGCAGGTGGAAGGACGCCGGTGGGGGAGCGCACCGAGCAGGCGGCGCCGCACGACGCGGGGACGTCGGCCCCGCACCCGATGACGCTGAGCTACCGGTACGAGGACGGCGAGCGGCTCGCCTCGCTGCTGTGGCGGTTCGGCCCCGGCTGGCGCATGATCTCCTCGGCCGTGCTCGGCGGCGGCATCGGGCCCCGGGACTGGGTGCTCAACGCGCAGGTGGCGAGCGGGTACCGCCGCCTCGACCCGGCCGACCATCTGCGCGAGCTCGGCCCTGGCGGGACCGGGGTGGGCATGATGACCGTCGCGTACGCCGACCGCTACGTGCGCCGCTGCGACGGCGGGGTGGAGGCGGTCGCCACCGTGGGGCTGCGCCACCCGACCTGGGCCGCCGCCCCGGCGGGCGCCGCCGACCCGGTGCTGGAGCCCGGCGGCGAACCGGCCGCCGGGGACGGGCGGCCGGACCGCGGCGGGATCGCCCCGGTGCCGGGGACGATCAACATCCTCGTCGTGGTGCCGGTGGCGATGTCCGACGCCGCGCTGGTGAACGCGGTGATGACGGTGACCGAGGCGAAGACGCAGGCGCTGATCGAGACCGGCTACCCGGGCACGGGCACCGCATCGGACGCGGTGTGCGTCGCGGTGCGCGACCACGGGCCCGAGGAGATCTTCGGCGGCCCCCGCTCCACCTGGGGCGCCCGGATCGCGCGCGCCGTGCACGCCGCGGTGCTCGAGGGCGTGCGCGCCTGGCACCGGGGCCCGCGTCCCGCCTGACCCGCCGGGGTCAGCGGAAGGTGACGCTGCCGATCACCCGCTCGATCACCGCATCGTCGCACCGGCCCGGGGCGCAGAAGAACGTGAGCAGCGCGGTGCGCCGCCCGTCGGCCCGCCGTACCAGGTAGGCGACGAAGTCGAGGCGGCCGTTCTCCCGCGGGTCGTTGATCGTGCCGGTCACCCGGAAGCCGGGACGGCCGCCCACGGTGGTCGGGGCCGGTTCGGAGCCGAAGCCCACCGTGCCGGGCATCGCCGCCGCGAGGCCGTCCTTGATGTGCGGGACGTCGGAGACGTCGAGGGTGTTGCTCACCTGCGCCATCAGGCCGGTGGCCCGCTCGGGCTCCGCGCCGCCCAGGATCGCGTTCACCGCGGTCCAGTCCGAGGCGACCGGAACCGCGAACAGCTCCTCGAACTCGGCCGCGGCCGGCGACAGCACCACGTACTCGTCGCCGTGCACCCGCGTCTCCCAGTCGCCCGGGTGCTCGAAGGTGAACGGCACGGCGTCGTTGCCGGGGAACGTGCGCCAGGCCGCCGGCCCGCCGGTGGGGCCGAGCCACAGGAACGCCACGACCGCGAGCGAGACGAGCGCGGCGACCACGCTGATCGCCAGCGCCAGGGTGCGGCCGCGCCCACGACGCCTGCGGTACTCCCCGGTCGGCTGGGTCCACGCCGCCTCCGGCGGCACGCTCGCCGGGCCCGCGACCGGGTGCGGCCCCGACCCGCCGGGCGGCCAGGTGCTCGCCCCCGCGACCGGCCCGGTGGGCGCGACGCCGAGCTGGGCGAGGGTCGGGCCGCTCACCGGGCCGGGCTGCGCCGGCACCTCGGCGACCGGCCGGGCGGCGGCCGGGCCCGCCGCGATCGCCTCCTGCAGCGCGGTGACGAACTGCAGGCAGGTGGCGTACCGCGCGTCCGGCGACTTGGCGAGCGCCCGCGCCATCACGTCGTTCACCGCGGGCGGCAGCTCCGGCCGGTACGGCGTGATCGGCGGCGGCTCCTGCGAGACGTGCGCGTACAGCAGCGCCAGCTCGGTGTCCCGCTGGAACGGCGGGATCCCGGCGAGCACCTCGTAGGCGACGCACGCGAACGCGTACAGGTCGCCGCGCCCGTCCACCGGCAGCCCGCGGATCTGCTCCGGCGCGACGTACCGGGGCGTGCCCATGAACTGGCCCTGGCTGGTCAGCCCCGCCTCGGCGAAGGTGCTCTTGGTGAGCCCGAAGTCGGTGAGGTAGACGTGGTCGCCGTACGGATCGTCCGGGTGGCCCTGCGCCACCAGGATGTTCGCGGGCTTGACGTCGCGGTGCACCAGGCCGGCGTGGTGGGCCGCGTCGAGCGCCGAGGCGATCTGCTGGAACAGCCGCAGCGCCCGGGGGACCGGCAGCGGGCCGGTGCTCTGCAGCAGCCGGCGCAGGTCGCTGCCCTCGACGTACCGCATCGCGATGAACAGCAGCTCGCCGCTCTCGCCCGCCTCGTAGATCGGGATGATGTGGGGGTGGTCGATGCTCGCCACCAGCCGCGACTCGCGGATGAACCGGTCCCGGAAGCGGGGGTCGTGCGACAGCTGCGGGGCGAGCACCTTCAGTGCCACCGTGCGGTTCAGCCGGCGGTCGTGCGCCCGGTAGACGGTCGCCATGCCGCCGTCGCCGATCACGGACTCGACGAGGTAGTCGCCGAGCATCGTGCCCACCAGCGAGGGCGTCCGGGCCCGTCCCACCTCGCTCACGGCGACTCCACCGGGGTGCCGCAGAAGCCGCAGAACCGGTGCGCGTGACCGAGGCGCATGCCGCACCGGGTGCAGAACCGCATCGTCGTGGCGGCGGGCGGCGGGGCGTCACCGGCCTGCGCCTCGGGTACGGCGCCGCCGCCGGCGACCGGCCGCGCCCCGGGCGCGATGCCGAGCGGCAGCTGCGCGTCCGCGGGCGGGGCGTACTCCAGCGCCTGCGGCGGCCACGAGGACGCCTCCGGCCCCGGCCCGCCGAGGCCCGCCCCGGCGAGCGCCGGCTCCGCCGCCCCCTCCGCGCCGGCGCGCCCG
>QGUZ01000428.1 GCA_003242605.1 Actinomycetota bacterium | reverse complement strand
GGGCGTAGTGGACGGCGCGTTCGGTGCGGGAGGTGAGCTCGAGGCGGCGGGTACGGCCGGACATGCCGGGCGTCCGCCGCAGGTGCCCGGCCCGTTCCAGCTCGGCGGTCATCTCCTGCAGCGACTGGCGGCTCACGCCGATCTGGCGGGCGAGCTCGGCCATGGTGAGCGCGGGCTCCTGGCGGAGCTGCATGAGCAGGCCGAACTGGCGCACGGTGAGCCCGTGCGGGCGCAGCTCCCGCTCGGCGTGCCGGGCCGCGACCGTGGCCGCGTAGGCGAGCAGGCAGGAGATCGGCGGCTTCGGCGCGGACCGCGCCGACGGATCGGACGGTTCAGGCATCCGGTCATGATAGTCAGGGATCCTGACATTCGAGCATGTTTTCGACCTAAGCTTGTCGGGTCTCGGGCCGGGGACGACCCGGCGAATCCCCTCAAACCCTCTTAATGCGCCTCTGAGGTGCTTTTTTGTCGTGTCCGAAAAGCCGTGGCGAAAGGAGAGGCCGTGATCCGTGCCCGCAGTGCGATCCGCCGCTCCGGGGTCGCGCCCGGATCGTCTGTCATCTTTGGCTGACAGGCCATTGTGTCAACTTAGGATGACAACGGAGATGTCGGCCATCGCGACGTTTCCGGTGAGCGCCGAGGCGGGGGCCGGCCGGTTGTGGCCGGACCGGGTGGCCCGCCCGGTCGTTCCGTCCTGACGCATCGGGTCCCGAATCAGCGGATTGGCCCGACAAATCCCTCAAGCACGTCAATGCGCCCACAGGGGGTGCTCTCTTGGCATGCCCGAAAACCGTGGCGAAAGGAGAGGTCCCGTGATCCACACTCGCGGCCTGACCCGGCACTTCCGGGTCAAGGGCGAGGTCGTCGAGGCCGTACGCGGCATCGACATCGACGTCGAGGAAGGGGAGCTCGTCGCCTTCCTCGGCCCCAACGGCGCGGGCAAGTCCACCAGCCTGCGCATGCTCACCACCCTGCTGCCCCCGACCGCCGGCACGGCGATCGTCGCCGGCTGCGACATCCGCACCGACCCGCTCGGCGCCCGGCGCCGCATCGGCTACATCGGCCAGGGCCGGGGCTCGGGGGACCAGTTCCGCGTCCGGGACGAGCTGGTCTTCCAGGGCCGGTTCCACGGCCTGAGCCGGGCGGCGGCGCGCCGCCGCGCCGACGAGCTGCTCGCCACCCTCGGCCTCGAGGCCGTCGCCACGCGCGTGGCGAGCACGCTCTCCGGCGGCCAGCGCCGGCGGCTCGACATCGCCCTCGGCCTGATGCACCGGCCCGAGCTGCTCTTCCTCGACGAGCCCGCCACCGGGCTCGACCCGCACAACCGCGCCAACCTGTGGGAGCACATCCGGCGGCTGCGCGAGGAGCACGGCACCACGATCTTCCTCACCACCCACTACCTCGACGAGGCCGACACGATGGCCGAGCGCGTGATGATCATCGATCACGGCCGGGTCATCGCCGACGACACCCCCGAGCGGCTCAAGGCCGACCTCGCCGGCGACCGGATCACCGTCACCGTCGGCAAGGGCGAGGCCGCCCGCGCCGCCGAGATCGCCGCGCGCATCCCCACCGCGCACGAGATCACCACCGGCCGGCAGGCCCCGGACGCGGCCGGACCGGCCGCCGCCGCACCGGGCCGGCCGGACGAGGGGGCCGACACCGTGACCTTCCGGGTCAAGAACGGCCCGGCCGTACTGCCCGAGCTCGTGCGCGCCCTCGACGCGGCCGAACTGTGGACGGTCGCCGCCGAGGTCCGCCGCCCCACTCTCGACGACGTGTTCCTCGCGCTCACCGGCCGCAGCCTGCGCGAGAGCGACCAGGAAGGAGCCTGACCGTGACCACCACCACCGCCACCGCCGTGACCGCCCCGGGCCCGCTCGGCCGCGCCGGGAACTTCCTCCGCGAGGTGGGCCTGGTGTTCGCCCGGGAGATCAGCCCCGAGCTGCGCGTCCCGATCGGCCTGATCCTCGGCATGCTGCAGCCGCTCGTCTTCCTCGTGCTGTTCGGGCCGCTGCTCGGCGGCATGCCGGGGCTCGGCGGGTCCCACTGGCAGTGGTTCGTGCCGGGCATCCTCGTGATGATCGGCATGTTCGGCACCGGCGCCGCCGGGTACGGCGTGCTCGTCGAGGCGGGCGGCGGCTCGCTGGAGCGGGTGCTCGTCACCCCGCTCAGCCGGGCCGCGATGCTGATCGGCCGCACCCTGAAGGAGGCGCTCACCCTCCTCGTCCAGGGGGCGCTGATCACGCTGCTGATGGCGCCGTTCGGCCTGCGCATCCACGTGGCCGGGGTGGCCGCCGGGCTCGCCCTGCTCGTCGTGGTCGGGGTCGGGGTCGGGTCGCTGTCGTTCGCGCTCGCCCTCGCCGTCAAACGCTCGCCCTCGCTGTTCTGGGCGGTACAGCAGTTCGCCCAGTTCCCGCTGCTGCTGACGTCGGGGGTGCTGCTCCCGGTGGAGGCGGGCCCGGCCTGGCTCGCCGCGGTGTCCCGGTTCAACCCGTTCACCTACGTGGTCGACGCGGAACGGGCGCTGTTCGCCGGTGACCTCGCCGCGCCCGCGGCCGGGTACGGCGCGCTCGCCGCCGCCGCGATCGCCGCGATCGGCCTCGCGCTCGGCATCCGGGGCATGCGCCGTGCCACCCTCTGACGCCGCCGGCTGACCCCGCCGGCTCACACCGCTCCGCTGAAACGCGCCGGCATCGCCCGGCGCCCGGGGGACGCGACGTCCGCGGGCCGGCACGCTCCGCATTCGTGCGGCAACCGTGCGTACGGCGACCGTGCGTGCGGCGGCGTGCCGGTCAGCGGCCGCGGACGGTCAGCGACGCCAGCAGCTCCTCGGTCGCCCGCGCCACCGCGTCCACCGCCCGCTCGAACGCCTCGGCGTTGTGCGCGGCCGGGGTGCGGAACCCCGACACCTTACGGACGTACTGCAGCGCCGCGGCGCGCACGTCCTGCTCGGTCACCTCGTCGGTGAACGGCGGGCGGAGGGTCTTGATGCTCCTGCACATGCCCTCATTCAACCCGCCGCCGCCGGTGAACCGAACACGTCCGCCCCGAAGTCGTCGGCGATCTTCCGCATGCCGCGGGCGAGCTCGGCGAGGTCGAGCGCCTTCATCCGGTCCGCCGGGCCGGACACCGACATGCCCGCCACCACCCGCTGCCCGTCCCGCACCGGCACCGCCAGGCAGTGCACGCCGGTCTCCTCCTCGCCCAAGTCGAGCGCGTACCCGCGCTCCCGCACCCGCTCCAGCTCGGCGAGCATCTCCGACACCGAGGTGATCGTCCGGTCGGTACGGCGCGGCATCCCGGTGCGCTCGAGGATCGCGGCCGCGTCCGGCCGGTCGGCGAGCAGCACCTTGCCCACCGCCGTGCTGTGCGCCGGCACCCGCCGTCCCACCTCGGCGAACATGCGCAGCCGCCGCGGCGAGGGCACCTGCGCCACGTAGACGACGAAGTCGCCCTCGAGCACCGCCAGGTTCGCCGTCTCCCCGGACAGGTCCACCATGCGGGCCAGGTACGGCCGCGCCCACGCCGCCACCATGTTCTCGGCCGCGCCGCCGAGCCGTACCAGCGCGCCGCCGAGCGCGTACCGGCGGTCCGACTCCTGCCGCACGTAGCCCGGGGGGGACACGGGGGCGGACCCACGGCGGGGCGCCC
>QGUZ01000003.1 GCA_003242605.1 Actinomycetota bacterium | reverse complement strand
GCGTGGTTTGGCGTCCGGGGTAGCCGTCACGACAGTCTCCTTGCGAGGACGAGTTCTCCGAACGGGCCGACGAGGACGAGAGTGCCCGCCCAGGCCGCCCGCAACCACCAGCGGCGCAATCCTACGCGCCGGTAGGAACGCCGCCGCGCGCTACCGGTAGTCGTCCTCGTCGAGGTCGACCGTACGTTCGTCGTTGATGCCGGCGGAGGGGTCCACCTCGAGGGAGAAGCGCCGCGGCCACGACCGCTGCGGCTCCTCCTCGCGCTCGCGCACCGAGCGCTGCTGCTCGGCCGCGTCGGCCTCCGGCGCCTCGATCGAGATCTCGTCGGACGAGAGCTCAGCGGCCGCCGCCTCGCCGAGGGTGGAGTCGCCACGAACATCCATCTCCGACATCTGTCGTCCCTCTCGTTTCCGGATCGCCCGAGGCCGTCGCCTCTTCGACACCAGCCTACGGCCAATCGCCCCGGTCAGCGGTGAGGTGGCCGCGTATGCGATCAGGCCTCGGCGAGGGCGCCGAACAGATCGCCGTACTCGGCCACTCTTTTCAGCACGTCCGCGGCTGTGAACACCATTATCGGCGCTTGATCGGCTTGGGGAACAGGCGGGGCCGCCGAGGCGCCGCCGCCCCCCGGTCCGGGCGCCGTGGGCCCGGGCGCCGCGCCGTGCTCGGCGCACGCGATCACCTCCTCCCAGCGCAGCGGCGTGGAGACGGTGGGGATCGGGTTCGCCCGCAGCGAGTACGGCGCGACCGTGGTCTTCGCCGGGTTGTTCTGGCTCCAGTCGATGAAGACCTTGCCGGGGCGGGCCTTCTTCGCCATCACGCTGGTGACCCGGTCGGGGTACCGGGACTCCAGGCGGCGGGCGACGTCGCGGGCGAACTCCGCCGGGCCGGCGGCGGGCCCCGACCGGCCGCGCAGCGGCACGTAGAGCTGCATGCCCTTCCGCCCGCTGGTCTTCGGCAGCGGGTCGAGCCCCGCGTCGTGCAGCAGGTCGCGCAGCAGGCAGGCGACCCGGCAGCAGTCGACGATCGTGGCGGGCGCGCCGGGGGCGAGGGCGAAGACGAGGGTGTCCGGCGGGAGCGGGTCGCCGTGCCGGTCCACCCGCCACATCGGCACGTGGAGCTCGATCGCGGCGAGGTTCGCGAAGTAGATCAGGGTGGGCAGATCGTCGACGACGGCGAAGTCGATCGTCTCGCGGTCCTTGGTGCTGCCGGGCACGGGCAGGGTGACCCGGCGCACCCAGGCGGGGGTGTGGCCGCGGGTGTTCTTCTCGTAGAACGACTGCCCGGCCACGCCGTCCGGGTACCGCTTCACGGTGAGCGGGCGGCCGGCGAGGTGGGGGAGGAGCACCGGGGCGATCCGGGTGTAGTAGTCGATCACCTCGGCCTTGGTGAACCCGGACTCGGGGTAGAGGACCTTGTCCAGGTTGCTCAGCGTCAGCTCCCGCCCCTCGACCGTCACCGATACCCGCTCACGCATGTCTCCCCCTCTGCCCGCATCGCCCCGGCTCTCCCGGGTACCTGCCCACCTGGGGGAACGCGATAGGGCCGGGGGGAGACGAATGCGCAGCATCTGGAAGGGCGCGATCTCGTTCGGGCTCGTCACGATCCCGGTGAAGCTGTACTCGGCGACCCAGCAGCGGGACATCGCGTTCCACCAGGTGCACCGCACCGACGGCGGGCGGATCCGCTACCGCCGGGTGTGCAGCATCGACGGCCAGGAGGTCGACTACGCCGACATCGCCAAGGGCTTCGAGCTGCCCACCGGCGAGATGGTGGTGCTCACCGACGAGGACCTGGAGCGGCTGCCGCTGTCCACCTCGCGCCGCATCGACGTGCTGCAGTTCTGCCCGGCCGAGCAGATCGACCCGATCCTGTTCAGCAGGTCGTACTACCTGGAGCCGGAGGGCGCCGGGAGCAAGCCGTACGTGCTGCTGCGCGACGCGCTCGAGGCCTCCGGCAGGGTGGCGGTGGTGAAGGTGGCGCTGCGGCAGCGCGAGTCGCTCGGCGTGCTCCGGGTGCGCGACGGCGTGTTCGTGCTGGAGACGATGCTCTGGCCGGACGAGGTGCGCGCGGCGGACTTCCCGTTCCTGGACGAGAAGATCGACGTGCGCCCCCAGGAGCTGCAGATGGCGAACTCGCTCATCGACACGATGACCGCGGACTTCGACCCCGCCCAGTACCACGACGCCTACCGGGAGGCGCTCGAGCAGATCATCGAGGCGAAGGTCGCGGGCAAGGAGGTGGTGGCGCCCGAGCGTCCGCCGGAGGAGGGCCCGGCCGTCGACCTCATGGCCGCGCTGCGGGCGAGCGTCGAGGCCGCCAAGCGGAGCCGGGCGGCGGACGGCGCGGCGGCGCCGGCCGAGGAGGCCGCCGAGGAGGCCGCGGCGGCGGTCGGCGGGGCGGCCACCGCGACAACCGGGAAACCGGGCAAGGGTAAGGCCGCGGGCAAGGCGAAGGGCAAGGCCGCCGGAAAGGCCGCGGAGAAGGCGGCGGAGAAAGGCGCCGGGAAGGGCGCCGGGAAGAGCGCCGATAAGAGCAGCGAGAAGAGCGCCGAGAAGCCGAAGCGCCGCGCCCGGAAGACCGCCTGACGCCCTTCCGCCGGGCGTCGCGGGCGTTTTCCGGGCGCGTGAAAGTTTCGCGGATTCACACGGGGTTCCGCGGTTCTATCCCGGGCGCTGTCCGGGGCGGTACGGCGGGCCGCCGTACATGGCCGTACGCCGGGGGTCCACGACCGGTCGTGGACCCCCGGCGTACGGGTGTCGGGAGTGCGAATCGAATCGTGTGGACGTGAACGCAGCGGTCGGAAGGGGCGGCGGTCCTCCACCCGGTCGGCGGACTCGCGGATCGGAGTCCCGCCTGGATCGTCGCCGGGGCCGGTCACGGGACCCCGGCGACGACGTGGTGCGAAGGTGTCGTGACGCCCGCCCGGCGGGCGTCACGACCGGGTGATCACGTCCCCGGGCCGCCCGGCCCGGGGACGTGATCACGTGCGGGAGCCGGTCACCAGCTCCAGTCGTTCCAGCCCCAGTCCCACTTGCCGTGGCCGAAGCCCTTGTGACCGAACCTCTTGTGGTGGTGCTGGTGCCAGGCGCCGCACTTCACGTACTTCGTGGCGGTCTTCTTGACCACGTAGCGCTTGTTGCCCTTGCCGAAGTACTTGCCGAACTTCCCGCCGCCGCGCTTCTTCACGTACTTCTTGTGCGACTTGGCGACGCACAGCTTGGCGGCGCCGCTGTGGCCGAGGCCGGCGAAGTGGCCGAGGTGGTGGCGGCCGTGCCGGTCGTGCCCCCAGCCGCTGTCCGCGTGGGCGGGCGCGGCGATTGCGGTGAGCGCGCCACCGCCGGCGATGGCCGCGGCGGCGAGAGTGGTCGCGAGACGCTTGTACTTCATCCTCACTCCTCGTGTTCGAGGGGGGCTATGAGCGTGATGTCCGGACTCGTGCCGACAAAAACCGATACGTGCCGAGATCTCCCGAATGCGGAGAGTTAATGGCGGGCGTATGATACGCGGGCGATCTCCCTTTGACCTGATTCACGGGCAGTCAATCGGAACAGGGCGACACGGCCAGGCTGTTTGCTCACGGGGCGGTCGATTAGGTACCGCTTAGGTGGAACAGGTGATGGACCGGAAGGAAACGGGTGATGAAGGAACCGATCGCGCCGTGGCCGGGGCGGTTCATCGACCTCGGCAAGCTGTCCATGCATGTGCGATCGACCCCGGAGGGCCCGTCCGAGACCGGGGTCTTCGTGCACGGCCTTGCCGGTTCGGCGACGAACTGGACAGATCTGATGGCCGAACTGCAGGACACCATCACCGGCTACGCGGTCGACCTGCCCGGCGCAGGCTATTCACCACCCCCTCCGGACGGCGATTACTCGGTGACCGCGCACGCCCGTGCCGTGATCGCCTTCCTTGAGCACATCGTGGCCGAGCGTGGCGGGGAGCCGGTTCACCTGTTCGGCAACTCGCTCGGCGGCGCGGTGTCGGTGCGGGTGGCCGCGACCCGTCCCGACCTGGTGCGCACGCTCACCCTCGTCGCGCCCGCCCTGCCGCACCTCGTGCCCCGCCGCGGCCCGGCCCGCATCGCCTTCGGCGCCACCCCGCGGATCGGCGACTGGGTGGTGGGCCAGCTGCTGCGCCATGTTCCGGCGGAGAAGCGGGTCCGGGCCACGATGGCGATGTGCTACGCCGACCCGTCCCGGGTGCATCCCGCGCGGGTGGCCGAGGCCGTGGCCGAGCAGCGGCGCCGCGACGAGCTGCCGCACAACGGGCCCTCCCTGGTGGAGTCGGCCCGCGGCATCGTGTTCGAGTACCTCAAGGAGTACGCCCCCTGGTACGCCAAGCGGGGCGGCATGGAGGGGTCGCTGTGGCGGCAGGCGGCCCGGGTGCAGGCGCCCACACTCGCCGTGTACGGCCTTCACGACCGCCTCGTGCACCCGCGCACCGCGGTACGCGCCGCGCGCACCTTCCCCGACATCCGCGTGGTGATGCTGCCGCACGCCGGGCACACCGCCCAGTCCGAGTTCCCCGACGTGATCGCGCGCGAGTTCCGCGCGCTGCTGCGGCACGCCCGGGCGGTCAAGGGAGCGGTCGCGACCCGATGCGCGTGACCCTTGCGCGGGAATGCCGGGACGGCCTGGCTAGGTTGTCACAGACGACGGCGAGCCGTACCCGTGACGGCTGGCCGCACCACGAGGTTTCCCCTGAACCGGGAGCGTAGAACTGTGTCGTTGCCACCGCTGGTAGAGCCGGCCGCCGAGCTGACGGTTGACGAGGTCAGACGCTACTCACGCCATCTGATCATCCCCGACGTGGGGATGACCGGGCAGAAGCGCCTCAAGAACGCCAAGGTCCTGTGCGTCGGCGCGGGCGGCCTCGGCTCGCCCACGCTCATGTACCTGGCGGCGGCGGGGGTCGGCACGCTCGGCGTGATCGACTTCGACGTGGTCGACGAGTCCAACCTGCAGCGCCAGGTCATCCACGGCCAGTCCGACATCGGCCGGCTCAAGGTCGAGTCCGCCGCGGCGACGGTCCGGGAGATCAACCCGTACGTGAACGTGGTGACCCACAACACCACGCTCACCACGGACAACGTGATGGAGATCTTCTCCCAGTACGACCTGATCGTCGACGGCACGGACAACTTCGCCACGCGTTACATGGTCAACGACGCGGCCGTGCTGCTCGGCAAGCCGTACGTGTGGGGGTCGATCTACCGGTTCGACGGCCAGGCGAGCGTGTTCTGGGCGGAGCACGGGCCGTGCTACCGCTGCCTCTACCCGGAGCCGCCCCCGCCCGGCATGGTGCCGTCCTGCGCCGAGGGCGGCGTGCTCGGCGTGCTGTGCGCGTCGATCGGGTCGATCCAGGTGAACGAGGCGATCAAGCTCATCACCGGGATCGGGGAGCCGCTGGTCGGCCGCCTCATGATCTACGACGCGCTGGAGATGAAGTACCGCGACGTCAAGGTCCGCAAGGACCCCGAGTGCGCGCTGTGCGGCAAGAACCCGACGATCACCTCGCTGCTCGACGACTACCAGGCGTTCTGCGGTGTGATCTCGGACGAGGCGGAGCGGGCGGCCCAGGGCTCGACGATCACCGCGCTCGAGCTCAAGGAGATGATGGACCGGGGCGACGACATCTTCCTCGTCGACGTGCGCGAGCCGAACGAGTACGAGATCTGCCGCATCCCCGGTTCGGTGCTCATCCCCAAGGGTGAGTTCCTCGACGGCTCGGCGCTGGAGAAGCTGCCGCAGGACAAGAAGATCGTGCTGCACTGCAAGTCCGGCGGGCGCAGCGCCGAGGCGCTCGCCGTGGTGAAGAACGCGGGCTTCTCCGACGCGGTGCACGTCGGCGGCGGCATCCTCAGCTGGATCAAGAACGTCGACCCCAGCCTCCCCGAGTACTGACGAGGCGGGTCGGCGCGACCCGCAGTGCGACCCCGTACCCGGCATCCGGGTGCGGGGTCGCGGCGTCTTCGGGCGGTCTTTGGGCGCTCTTCGGGGCGGTTTCGGGGCGGCGCCGTACCGGCCGCGGGCGCGGCGCCCCAGGTCAGCGGTCGTCCCGCGCCGGCGCGGCGGGCGTGCGGCGGCGCTCGGCCGTCCGGGCGTTGCGCGCGGCCATCCACCGGGGCAGCCCCGGCGCGGTGATGGCCACGACGAGCAGCACGCAGCAGGAGGCGGCGGTGCGCGGGTAGGCGAAATCCACCGCGAGGAACGCGGCGACCAGCGCGAAGTCGGCCACGATGCCGCTCACCAGCCAGACGGCGAAGACCACCCACACCAGCGGATCGATCTGCGAGCGGTGCGGCCGCATCGGCAGGCGGGCGACGTCCCGGTAGAACTTGACGATGAACACCGCGAACGCCGCCACCGTGAGCAGGAGGCCGGCCCAGGCCACCGGGCCGGTGAGCACCTCGGTGCAGACCTGCACGGCGGCGACGCCCGCCCAGACCGCGACGAGGTACCAGGCAGGGAACAGCGGCGGGGCGTTGCGGAGCGCGCGGCGGCGGGTCCGCTCGACCTCCTCCAGCGCCTGCGCCGCATCTTCGGGCGAGATGTTCATTGACCGTCTCCTCTGACTGACCGTGGAAACGTAGGCGCCGCGCGCCGGGGCGTCAAGGCGACGGTCGCCGCCGCGCCGTACGGCCGGGCCGTCTCCCGGGGAGCGCGCGGAACGAAGCGGACGGGCGCACGGACGGGCGGAGGGCGGGCCTAGCGGGGCAGCACGCTGTGGCCGGAGCCCGCGACGATCGCCTGCAGCGCCGCCACGTGCGACGCGTACGCCTTCCGCCCCTTCGGGGTGAGGCTGTACCAGGTCTTGGGCCGCTTGCCCACGTGGCCCTTGCGGATCCGGACGTATCCCGCCGCCTCCAGCGCGGCGGCCTGCTTCGACAGCGTCGAGTCGCTGATCTGCAGGGTGTCGCGCACGAAGGCGAACTCGACCTCCTCGGAGGCGGCGAGCAGCGCGACGATCCGCAGCCTGGTCGGCGCATGGATCACCGGGTCCAGTTCGGGCGCCATGCCTCCCTCGTCTCTCCCCGGACGGCCTCCCCCCGGCGGGGGATGTGCGCGGCCGTCCGGCGTCGCAGGACCGGGGCCGTGACGGCGACGAGCAGGAAGGCTATCAGGGGGCCCTCGGCGCGGGGATCGGCGAATCCCGCCCCCTGCGGTGCGAGCGCGGCCCACGCCGCCGCGGCCGCGCAGCGGGCGGCCCCGAGGTGCCGGACGGGGAACGGCGCCGGGGCGGCGGGTGCGGCGCGGCCGGTCCCGGGCGCCCGCTCCGGTGCGGACGGCATGCGCGCTCCCCTCTGCTTTCCGGTTGGCATCTACTTTCCAGATCGGAAAGTACTTTCCTCGTCTGCGCGAGTCAACACGGGCGGACCAATCGGGACGGATCACCAGATGAGCGGCGGTACGCCGGTTAAAGTCATGCAGGTGGGCGAGCACTGGGAGCGGAGCGGCGGGCGTGCCCCCCGTCCGCGTTCGTGGTCGGCGCTCGTCGTGGTCGCCATGCTCGCGGTGGGCTGCGCGATCGTCGCCGGGTTCGCCGGGAGCGTGGCCGGCGCCGAGCTGACCCGCGGGCCCGACGCGGCCGAGCTGCAGCGCGCCTCCGCCGAGGAGATCGCCCGGCGCTGGCAGGTCTGGCCGGTCAAGCGGATCTTCCCGGCCACGCTGCCGTACGTGACCGAGCAGGGCGGCCAGGAGCGTGCCCGGCGGGTGGGCGTGTCGTCCCGCACCGACTGCCAGGCCGCGGTGGACGCCCGGCTCCGCCCGGTGTTCCGCGCCGCGGGCTGCCGGGCCGTGCTCCGGGCGACCTACCTCGACGCCCTGCAGGGCGTCGTGGTCACCATCGGGGTCGCGGCCTTCCCGGACGCGGCCTCCGCCGCGCGGGCGCACGCCGCGTTTCCCCGCGCGGGACAGCCGTCGCCGGGCCTGCGCGCGCTGTCCTTCCCGCGCACCGTCGCCGACCGGTTCACCGCCGCGGGCCGGCAGCACGGCTACGCGCGGCAGGAGGGGCCGTACGTGGTGGCGGTCACCGCCGGGCAGGTGGACGGCCGGCCCGCCCGCGCCGTCGGGCGGCAGCGGGAGACGCTGTTCAGCTTCACCGCGGACCTCGCCGACGGCGTGCTGCGCAACCTCGTCACCCCGGTCGTGCCGGACTGCACCGCCGAGGAGTGGGTGTGCTGACCCGAGTCCCACCCCGTCCGCCGCTGGCCCGTCCCGTACCGTCCCGGGTCGTCTCCCGGTTCGGCGCGATCCTCGCCGCGCTGCTCGTGCTGGCGCCCGTGGTCTGCGGCGCCGTGCCGTACGGCCTCGCCGGCGCGGCCCGCGCCGACCAGGTGCGCGGCTCCCAGCAGGAGGTGCTGCGCACCCTCGACGTGGAGCGGGCCTGGAAGATCACCCGGGGCAAGGGGGTGCTGGTCGCGGTGCTCGACTCGGGGGTGGACCCCCGCCACCGCGACCTCGCCGGCTCGGTGATCACCGGCAAGGACT
This sequence comes from Actinomycetota bacterium, assembly GCA_003242605.1. Lineage (GTDB taxonomy): Bacteria > Actinomycetota > Actinomycetes > Streptosporangiales > Streptosporangiaceae > Thermopolyspora. The sequence goes on along the minus strand of QGUZ01000003.1, from coordinate 49,940 downwards.
TCACCGTCGGCGCCAACCCGCCCGGGGTCCCGCCGAAGCGGCTGCACGGCACCTACATGGCCTCGCTGATCGCCGGGCACGGGCACGGGCCCGGGCGGCAGAGCGGCGTGATCGGCGTGGCGCCGGAGGCGAAGATCCTCTCCGTCCGGGTGATCCTCGAGGACGAGGAGCCGGGCTTCCGCACGTTCAACTCCGAGCCGCGGTTCGAGAAGGTGGTGGCGCGGGGCATCCGGTACGCGGTCGACCGGGGCGCCGACGTGATCAACCTGTCGATCTCGAAGGACCAGCCCACCCGGGCCGAGCGGGCCGCGATCCGGTACGCGATCTCCAAGGGCGTGGTGCTCGTCGCCGCCGCGGGCAACGAGGGCGCGGGCAAGCGGCACGCGCCCTACTCCTACCCGGCGTCGCTGCCCGGGGTGATCTCGGTGGCGGCGGCCGACAAGTCGCAGCGGCGCGCCTCGTTCTCCAACCGCAACTCGCTGGTCACCGTGGCCGCGCCCGGCGTGGACGTGCTCGGGGCCGGGCCCGGGGACGAGTACTGGATCGGGCGCGGCACCTCGCAGGCGACCGCGCTCGTCTCCGGGGTGGCCGCGCTGATCAAGTCGCGGTACCCGAAGATGTCGCCCGCGCTCGTGGCCCAGGCGATCACCGCCGGGGCGCGCGGCCGGCCCCGCGGCGGCTACGACCCGGGCACCGGGTTCGGCGTGGTGAACGCGGCGCTGGCGCTGCGGCACGCCGCGCTGCTCGCCCGGCACCGGCACGTGGCGAGCGGGCCCGGGGTGCAGGACCCGGACCGGCCGATCAAGCCGGAGGCGGACGTGCCGGTGCGCACCGGCCCGATCCAGGTGGTGCACCGCGACCGCGGCAAGATCGCGCTGTTCGGCGGGATCGCGGTCGCCGCCGGGCTCGGCGCGCTCGCCTGCTTCGCCGTGTTGCTCGTGCTCATCCGCCGCATGCGACGCCGGACACCCCGGGTGTCCCAGGAATTGCGGGAACCCCAACGGCCCGCGCTATCGACGTAGCATCGGAGTATGAAGCCTGAGGGGGCGAAGGGCCGACGCGGCGCGCCGTGGCCCGTTCGCGGCTCAGGCACGCGGGCGCCGAACCTCGTGCCGGACCGGCGCCCCCGCGACCGCGGGGGGACCGGCCGGATCTGGACGACCGGCCTGCGGCGGAGCGAGGCCGCCCGGGCCGCGCAGGAGGCCCGCGAGCGCGAGGAGCTGCGGCAGGGCGTGCGCCGTCGCGGCCTGTTCCTCGCCCTCATCGGGGTGATCCTCGTCGTCGCCGCCACCGACGTGCTGCTCGGCACCGTCGGGCTGCTCCGGGAGACCCGGTCCCGGCCGCTCACCGCGGCCGAGCGCGCCGAGTACGTGCGCAAGGACGTGGCGCGCCGCTGGCACAGCTGGCCCGCCACCCGCATCTTCCCCTCCGAGGTGGAGTACACCGGGCTCGGCCGTACCCAAAGGGTCGCCCGCCGGGTCGGCATCGCCCCCGAGACGAGCTGCCGCGGCGGGCTCGACGCGCCGGTCGCCGGGGTGCTCGAGGAGTACGGCTGCCGCACCCTGCTGCGCGCCACCTACGTCGACCAGTCCGCCGCCTACGCCATCACCGTCGGCGTCGCCGTGCTCCGCGACGAGGAGGCCCGCATCGAGGCGGCGACGAAGCTCCCGATCGACGACCGGGTCGGGGTGCGCCCGGTGGCGTTCCCCGGCACGGTGACCGAGAAGTTCGGCGCGGCCCAGCGGCAGCGCACCGGCTGGACCGCGACCGGGCCGTACATCGTCTTCACCACCTCCGGGTACACCGACGGGCGGACCCGCCAGGCGGTGCCGCCCGAGGAGATCCTGCACAGCGAGCTGTGGCCGGTCGCCCAGACGATCGGCGGCCAGATCGCCCGCGCGCTCGGCCGGCCGCCCGACGTACCGCGCTGCACCCAGGGGAACGTGTGCTGAGGAGCCTGCTGACCGGACGCGTGCCGGCCCGGCCGGGGCCGCGGAGGGCCCGGCCGCGAGCCCTGCCGAGGGCGTTCGCCGCGGCCACCGCCACCGTGCTCGCCGCGCTCGTCACCGGCGCGCCGTCCGCCGCCGCGGCGCGGGCCGGGGCCGACATCCGCGAGGAGCAGCGGTGGGTGTTCGACGCGCTCAACGTGGAGCGGGCCTGGCGCCTCGGCAAGGGGGCCGGGGTGACCGTGGCGCTGCTCGACACCCGGGTGCGCACCTCGGTGAAGGAGCTCAAGGGCAAGGTCACCGAAGGCCCCGACCTGTCCGGGTTCTTCTACGGGGACCTGCGCTCCCCGGTGGGCGAGCACGGCACCCGGATGGCCTCGCTCATCGCCGGCTCGGGCAAGGACGGCGCGCTCTCCGGGGTCGCGCCCGAGGCGCGCATCCTGTCGATCCCGATCGCGGTGGAGCTCGGCGAGACCACGATGCTGCCCGGCGGCCCCGCGGACGCCGAGTTCGCCCGGGCGGTCCGGTACGCGGTGAGCCACGACGCCGCGGTGATCGTCGTGCCGAACGGCCGGTACGGCGCGCAGCGCATCGCCGGCGAGGCCGTCGCCTACGCGCTCGCCCGGGGCGTGCCGGTGGTGGCCTCGGTGGGCGACGACGGCGCGAGCGAGCCGAGCAAGGAGAACGGCACCTCGTACTGGCGGTTCCCGGCGGGCTACTCCGGCGTGATCGGCGTGGCCGCGGTGGACCGGGACGGCAGGCCCGCCGAGTTCAGCAGCGACAACCTGTCGGTGCTGGTCGCCGCCCCCGGGGTGGACGTGCCGGTGGCGAGCTCGCGCGGCGGCCGCACCACGGTCAGCTCGACCGACGCCGCGGCCGCGCTCGTCGGCGGCGTGGTCGCGCTGATCAAGGCCCGGCACCCCGGGCTGCGGCCCGAGCTGGTCGCCCAGGCGCTCACCTCGAGCACCCGGAACCGCCCGGAGGCGGGATACGACGACCGGGTGGGGTTCGGCACGGTGGACGCCGCGGCCGCGCTGGAGCGGGCCGCGCAGCTCGCCGGCCACCGGGTGAGCCTGCCGGTGGACGAGAGCCTGCGGTTCGGCGGCGGAACGGCCGCGCCCGAGCCGGAGCCCCCGGGCCCCGACCCGTTCCGCATGTGGGCCTACGGCCTCGGCGTGGCCTTCGGCCTCGCCGCGTTCGCGGGCGGGGTGCTCATCCTGGTCCGCCGTTCGGAACGCGGTTGATCACGATGTGGCCGCGATTCGGGCGCTCTTCGGTGGCGGTTTGAAACCAGTTCTGCTGCGTTTCGACGGCGTGCCGCGTTTCCGCCGTGGCCCGGCGCGGTGGTTCGCTATCGTCGCGGCACATGGGATACCAGCTGCGCGTGGAACGTGATTCTCCGCTCGCCTACGCCGAACTCGCCGAACCGGCGGTGACGGAGGCGGGGTTCGCGGTGCGCGGATCTCAGGACGGCGTGGAGATCGTGGCGCGCCACGCCGACGACGAGCACCTGGTCGCCTCCTGGCGGCGGTCGGAGGACGACTCCGGCTCGGTGACCGGGGAGCCGGTGTCCGACTGGCAGGTCGCCCAGCTCGTCCGCCTCTCCGAGGCGCTCGGCGGGCGCCTGGTGGGGGAGGACGGCGAGTTCTACCGCCTCCGCGACGGCGTGGTCGAGCAGGTGAGCGGCTCCCACGTCTACGAATTCGGCAAGATCGACGAGATCCTCGCGGCCGGCCCGGCCCAGTGGAGCGAGTGACGGGCCGCTGACCGGCCGGAGAAGGCCGACGCGGCCGGGGCACCGGGGAGAACGGAGCGGGCGTGCGACCGGAGTACGTCGAGCGGGTGCTCGAGGTGGTCGAGCGCATCCCGCCCGGCCGGGTGATGTCGTACGGCGACATCGCCGAGTACCTCGGTGAGGGCGGCCCCCGCCAGGTCGGCCGGGTGATGGCGCTGTGGGGCGGCGCCGTCTGCTGGTGGCGTGTCGTGCGCAGCGACGGCAGCCCGCCGCGCGGTCACGAGCAGCAGTGTCTGCGCAGGTGGCGGCAGGAGGGGACGCCGCTGCGCGGGGAACGCGCCGACATGTCCCGCGCCCGGTGGCACGGCGGTCCGTCGTGAACACGAGTACCGGCATTACCATCGGGGGAATACCGGTATACCCGAGTGTTTCCGAAAGGTGGTGCCCCTCCGCATGCCCACCGGCGCGACGCCCGTCCGGCAAGGCGACCTACTCGCCGAGCGGTTGCGGGCCGTCCAAGATCTCTTCGACCGGGGAGAGGCGCTGGAAGGGCTGATCTCAGCGGTCGACACCACCGGGCTTTCCCGCGCGGATCGCCGCCGCCTGCACACCGAGGTGCTCTGCGGGCCGATCGGCGCCCGGCTCGACAGCGCGGCCCGGCGCGGCCCGGAACGACGGCGGGAGGCGATCGCGGCGCTGCGCCCCTTTCTCGCCACGGTGGAGCCGCGGGTCAAGCGCGCCCTTCCGGTGATGCGCCGCCTCGCCTACCACCTGATCGAGACCCGTGACCCCACCGAGCTCGCCGAGAGCGAGGACCTGGCGAAGCTCGCCGCCGCGCAGACCGAGCCGTTCCGCCGGGTGCGCCGCGGCCTGCGCTGGTACGCCGAGCCGCCGGTGGAGCTGCCCGAGGGCACCTCGCCGTCGCTGCTGCGGCTGCGCCGCGCCGACCTGGTCCCGGTCACCCAGATCGACGAGATCTCCTGGACCCGGGAGGGGCGGCTGCGGATCACCGGGCACGCCTACCTGGCCGGCCTCTCGGTGCGCAGCCGCCGGTTCAACCGGGCCCGGGTGCGGCTGTACGGCCCGCGCTGGCTGCCGCCGATCACGATGCGGACCACCCGGATCCACCGCCCCCAGGTGAACCACGGGGCGGCCGAGCCGGGCTGCAACTACGAGTGGGCGGGCTTCGTCGCCGAGCTCAACCCGATCGCGCTGCGCTGGCGGGCCGGGATCCGCGCGGTGGTGCGCGGCGCCAAGCGGGTGCTGCGCGGCCGGGCGATCGTGCGCGACACCACGACCTGGCGGGCCGAGATCGTGATCTGGAGCCGGGCGGCCCGCGCCACCGGACCGCTGCGCGGTCCCGTGCAGGGCCGTACCGAGCGCCCGGACGGCCGTGAGGTGAAGCCCGGCCTGTGGGTGCGGCCGGTGTGGACCTCCGACCGCGCCCTGCAGGTCGTGCTGCAGCCGACCCGGGCCGAGCTGCTGTCGGCCGCGCTCGACGGGGACACCGTGGAGCTCGTCGGCTTCCTGCCGGGCCGCCCGATCACCAAGGGCCGCGCCCGGCTCGGCGGCTACCGCGTCGCCGCCGACTTCACCCCGGTCACCGGCGGCACCCGGTTCTCCCTCGAGCTGCCCGCGCAGAGCCTGCTCAAGGAGCGCGAGGTGCGCCGGCTGTGGGTGGAGCCGAAGGGCCTGCCCGCCGCGTCCGTCCAGCTCACCGACGAGGCCGAGGCCCGGCTGCTGGTCGGCGAGCGGGAGATCGCGGTGCTGCGGGACCGGCGCGACCGGGCGACGATCGCCGCGTACCGCATCCGGCCGTTCATCACCTCCGCGACCTGGCAGGTGGACGGGGACGGGCGCAGCGGCACGCTCACCCTCACCGGCGACTATCCGGACCCCGATCCCGGCCCGCGCGAGCTGGTGCTGCGGCACACCTCCGGCCTCGTCTTCCACGTGCCGCTCACCCGGGAGGGCACCCGGTTCACCGCGCGGTTCGCCCCCGGGGCGATGCCGCGGTTCGGCGGCACCGTGGTGCTGCCGAGCGGCGTGTGGCACATGACGGTCACCGGCACGACCGCGAAGGGCCGGGCGGTGAGCGTGCCGGTGCGGTTCTCCCACCCCGCGCTCGCCGGCCTCGACGAGTCGCCGGTGGAGATCGCCGGCCGTAGCTACCGGATCGTGTCCACCCGGTTCGACGTGCCGATCCTCGTCGTCGCCGAGAAGATCCCCGACGACGAGAAGGGCGCGGCGGGCGACTGGTCGCTGCGCCGGGTGTTCTACCCGGCCGAGCGCTCCCGCGAGCCGTGGGACGCGACCGTGTACGTCTCCTTCGACGGCCGGTGGTACGCCGACAGCCCGCGCGCGATCTACGAGGAACGGCTGCGCCGCGGCGACGACCGCGAGCACATCTGGGTGGTCCGCGACGGCGCGTTCACCCCACCCGACTCGGCCGCGCTCGGGCTCGGCCACGGGATCACCCCGCGGGTAGTGCGCGAGGGCGGGCGCGAGCACTACGAGGCGCTCGCCCGGGCCAAGTACATCGTGACGAACTCGATGCTGCCGCCCTGGTTCCGCGCCCGCGACGACCAGGTGGTGGTGCAGACCTGGCACGGCACCCCGGTCAAGCGCGTCGGGGTGGACCAGCCGCACATGTCGCGGGTGCCGCGGCCGCCGGTGTGGTACCGGCAGGCCGCCGAGGTGCGCAACTGGGACCTGCTCGTCGCGCAGAGCCCGTGGGCGGCGCGCATCCTCCGCCGGGCGTTCCGGTACGAGGGCGAGCTGCTGGAGTGCGGGCTGCCGCGCAACGACCTGCTCGTGGCCGGGGACCGCGAGGCGCTCGCCGCGGCGGTGCGGCGCCGGCTCGGCCTGCCCGAGGGCAAGCGGATCGTGCTGTACGCGCCCACCGCGCGGGACAACGACCGGAAGAACTCCTCGCTCCGCCTCGACCTCACCGAGCTGCGCAAGGCGATCGGCCACGACCACGTGCTGCTCGTCCGCGGCCACTACCTGCAGGCCTACCCGTCGGCGCCGGGCCTCGCCGCGCCGGACTCGGCCGCGGCGAAGGCGATGGCCTTCGACTCGGTGCCGCTGCCGCCGATCGGGCCCGAGGAGACCCGGCCGAGCCCGAAGCTGCTCGCCCGGCGTGCCGCGATGGCGAAGGCCAAGGCGAAGGCGAAGGCCGCCGGCCCGGGCGGCGCGGCGTTCGCGCTCGACGTCACCACCTATCCGGACGTCACCGAGCTGCTGCTCGTGGCGGACGTGCTCATCACCGACTACTCGGCGGTGATGTTCGACTTCGTCGTCACCGGCCGGCCGGTCCTGCTGTACGCCCCCGACCTCGACCGGTTCCAGGAGGTCCGCGGCCTCTACCTCGACCTGTCCACCCAGGCCCCGGGCCCGCTGCTGTTCGAGCAGGCCGAGGTGGTCGACGCGCTGCGCTCGATCGACCGGGTCGCCGCCGCGTACGCCGAGCGCTACGCCTCCTTCGCCCGCCGCCACGCCCCGCACGACGACGGCAAGGCCACCGTCCGCCTCGTCGACCACGTCTGGCGGCCGAGCTGACCCCGGGCCGGGTACGGCCCGCGCCGGCGGCGCGGGCGTCACGGGCTTCGCCGCCCGGGTACGGCGCGGCCGCCGGGTGCCGGGTGATCCCCGGGGCCGCGTAAGGGGTGCCCGGCATGCCGCGGCCGGCCGGTCGCCTCACGCTGAACCGGCCGCGATCCGCGGCGGCGGCCGTGGCGGGCGTACCGGATCGTTTCGCACGGCTGTGGATCGCAGGTGAACCGCGGGCGGCGGGCCACAGGACCTTCGCCGCCCTGCGCACGGCGCGCTGTCACCGTGGCCCTGCGCCAGGGTCTTCGGCATGCTCTCCCGCCGGTGGTCGCGCCGCGCCGGCCGGGCCGTGGCCCGCGGTGGCGGGGGCCGGTTCACGTACAGGCGGGATCCCAGGTGTCTTCCCGTGGGGTGACGGCGGGCGCGGGCCAGTGACGTGGCGATGCCGCCTCGCATCGTCGGGTGCAGGGCAGGCGCGTGCCGCGGGTTGCGTATTTGACTGGCGTGCCGTTTTTGTCCGGCGGGAGCGGCGTGTCGCGGCTGCCGGCGGATGGCGGGTGGGAGTAGGGTGATCCGCTATCCCTGAAGTTGCACGATCAACCGCCGTGGTCTGCTGGAATACTGTGTCGTGAGTGGTCAGACCTACCGCCTGGTGCGGCGCGGGGGCCTGGGGCGAGAGCCCGCCATCGTGCTCGACGAGCACCAGCGGGCGGTGGTGGAGCATCCGGGCGGCCCGCTGCTCGTGCTCGCCGGCCCCGGGGCCGGGAAGACCACCACGATCGTGGAGAGCGTCGCACACCGGGTGGAGCACCGCGGCCTCGACCCCGAACGCGTGCTCGTGCTCACCTTCAGCCGCAAGGCCGCGGGCGAGCTCCGCGACCGGATCACCGCGCGCATGCGCCGCACCACGCGCACGCCGCTCGCGCTCACCTTCCACAGCTACGCCTACGCGCTGCTGCGCCGCCGCGCCGTGCTGCTCGGCGAGCCGCCGCCGCGGCTGCTCACCGGCCCCGAGCAGCTGCTCGAGGTGCGCCGCCTGCTCCACGGCGAGCTGGAGGAGGGCGCCCGACACTGGCCGCCGGACATGCGCGAGCTGCTCAAGACCCGCGGCTTCGCCGAGGAGCTGCGCGACCTGCTCGCCCGCGCGGCCGAACGCGGCCTCGACGGCCGCGACCTGATCGAGCTGGGCCGCCGCCACGGCCGGGAGGACTGGGTCGCGGCGGGCGAGTTCGCCTTCCGGTACGCCGCCCGGTTCGACCTCGACCCGGTGCCCACGCTCGACTACGCCGAGCTGATCCGCGCCGCGGCCGCGCTGCTCGCCGACCCCGAGGTGCTGCGGCGCGAGCGCGCCGCCTACGACCTCGTCGTCGTCGACGAGTACCAGGACACCGACCCGGCCCAGGAGGAGCTGCTCCACCGGCTCGCCGGGGACGGCCGCGACCTCATCGTGGTCGGCGACCCCGACCAGTCGATCTACGGCTTCCGCGGCGCCGACGTGCGCGGCATCATGCGCTTCCCCGAGCGGTTCCGCACCCGCACCGGCGACCCGGCCCCGGTGATCGCGCTGCGCACCTGCCGCCGCGCCGGCGCGGAGCTGCTCGCCGCCTCCCGCCGCATCGCCCGGCGGCTGCCCGTGCCCCCGGGGACCGCGGCGGGCCGGGACGGCTTCCGCGACCTCGTGCCCGCTCCCGGCACGGCGCCCGGCGAGGTGCGGGTGGTGATCGCCGACAGCGAGAGCCAGGAGGCCGCGGTCGTCGCCGACACGCTGCGCCGCGCCCACCTGCTCGACGGCGTGCCCTGGTCGCGCATGGCGGTGCTGGTGCGCTCCGCCGTACGGCAGCTGCCGACGCTGCGGCGGGCCCCCGTCGGCGCCGGGGTGCCGGTCGTGGTCGCCGGGGGCGAGGTGCCGCCCGTCGGCGAGCCCGGGGTCCCGCCGCTCATCACGCTGCTCACCGTGGCCGCCCGCCCGGAACGGCTCGACGCCGCCACCGCCGAGGAGCTGCTCACCGGCCCGCTCGGCGGCTCCGACGCGATCGGCGTGCGCCGGCTCCGCCGCGCGCTGCGCGCCGCCGAGCAGGAGGCGTTCGGCGAGGCGGCGCGGCCGCCCGAGGAGCTGCTCGTCGCCGCGCTCCGCGACGAGCGCGAGCTGATCACCGTGGCGGCCCGGGCGGGCGAGAACGTGGTCGCGCCCGCCCGCCGCGTCGCCCGGCTCATCGCCACCGCCCGCGCCGCGATCGCCCGCGGCGCCGGGGCCGAGGAGGTGCTGTGGGAGGTGTGGCAGGCGAGCGGCCTCGCCGAGCGGTGGACCGAGCTGAGCCTCGCGGGCGGGGTGCGCGGCGCCCAGGCCGACCGCGACCTCGACGCGGTGGTGGCGCTCTTCGACCAGGCCGCCCGGTTCGCCGACCGCATGCCCAAGGCCGGGGTGGAGGTCTTCCTCGACGACCTGTCCTCCCAGGAGATCCCCGGCGACACGCTCGCCGAGCACGCCCCCGAGGGCGAGGCGGTGCGCATCCTCACCGCGCACCGCGCCAAGGGCCAGGAGTGGGACGTGGTCGTGGTCGCGGGCGTGCAGGAGGGCACCTGGCCCGACCTGCGGCTGCGCGGCTCCCTGCTCGGCGTCGAGGAGCTGGTCGAGCTCGCCGGCGGGTCGTCGATCGAGGTCGCCCCGCGCCGGCCCGCCGACGCGCCGCCCGGGCGCGGCGCCGGCACCGCCCCGGCCGCGGCCGCGCTCGTCTCCAAGATGCTCACCGAGGAGCGGCGGCTGTTCTACGTGGCGGTCACCCGCGCCCGCCGCAGGCTCGTCGTCACCGCGGTGGGCGGGGAGGACAGCGAGCAGCGGCCGTCCCGCTTCCTGTCCGAGCTGCTCCCGGACGAGATCGAGCCCGCGACGGTGGACGAGGACTCCCGCTGGCTCACCATGTCCGCGCTCGTCGCCGACCTGCGCGCCGCCGTGTGCGACCCGGACCGCCCCGAGCCGGTACGGCGGGCCGCCGCGCGCCACCTCGCCCGGCTCGCCAAGGCGGGCGTGCCCGGCGCGGCGCCGTCCGAGTGGTACGCGCTCACCCCGATCTCCGACGACCGGCCGCTTCAGTGGCCCGGCGGCGTGGTGGTGATCTCGCCGTCGTGGGTGGAGAGCTTCACCAAGTGCGGGCTGCGCTGGCTGCTCGAGCACGCCGTGGGCGCCACCGCGGGCGACCCGGCCCGCGGCCTCGGCTCGGTGATCCACGCGCTCGCCGCGCTCGCCGCCGCCGACGACCCGGCCGAGACGCTCACCAAGCGGCTCGACGAGGTGTGGGACCGGCTCGACTTCGGCGGGGTGTGGTTCAACCGCAAGCAGCGCGAGCTCGCCGAGCAGATGGTCGCCCGGTTCGCCCGGTGGCACGAGGAGAACCGCTCCGGCATGGTCGCCGCCGAGCAGGCGTTCGCCGTGATGCTCGGCGACGACGTGCGCATCCAGGGCCGGGTCGACCGCATCCAGCGGGACGAGGCCGGCCGCCCGGTGATCATCGACATCAAGACCGGCGCGGCGAAGCCGACCGAGGCCGAGCTCGAGCGCCACCCGCAGCTCGGCGTCTACCAGCTCGCCGCGCTGCTCGGCGCGTTCACCCGGCTGGGGCTGCGGGCCGAGCCGGGCGGGGCCGCGCTCGTGCAGGTCGGCAAGGCCGCGGGCAGCGGCGGGGTGAAGGAGCAGCGCCAGCGCCCGCTCGCCGACGACCCCGACCCGGACTGGGCGCGCGACCTCGTGCGGGACGTCGCCACCGGCATGACCCGGCCCACGTTCACCGCGCGGGTGAACGACGGCTGCCGTACCTGCGCGGTGAAGACGAGCTGCCCGGTGAACGACGACGGGGGGCACGTGTGCTGAGGCCGCACCAGCTCGCCGAGCGGCTCGGCATCCACCCGCCCACCCCCGAGCAGGCCGCGGTGATCGAGGCGCCGCTCGAGCCCATGGTGGTGATGGCGGGCGCGGGCTCCGGCAAGAGCGAGACCATGGCCGGGCGCGTGGTCTGGCTCGTCGCCAACGGCCACGTACGGCCCGAGCAGGTGCTCGGCCTCACCTTCACCCGCAAGGCCGCGGCCGAGCTCGCCACCCGGGTGCGCAAGCGGCTCGCCGGGCTCGCCAAGGCCGGGGTCGTGCCCGAGGAGCTGCTCGACGGCGAGCCGACCGTCGCCACCTACCACGCGTACGCCGCCCGGCTCGTCACCGACCACGCGCTGCGCGAGGCCCTGGAGCCCACGATGCGGCTGGTGAGCCCGGCGATCGCCTGGCAGCTCGCCGCCGGGGTGGTGGGCCGGTACGACGGGCCGATGGACAAGGTCGACCTCGGCCCCGCCGCGGTCACCGCGGCCGTGCTCGAGCTCGCCGGCGAGCTCGCCGAGCACCTGTGCGAGCCCGACCGGGTGCGCGAGGTCGGCGAGTGGCTGGAGCGCCTGCTCGCCGCGGTGCGCCGCCCCACCAAGGCGCAGCGGGAGCCGCTCGACACCCAGCGGGCGCGCGAGCAGCTGCTGCCGCTGGTGGAGGAGTTCATCCGGGTCAAGCGCGAGCGCGAGGTGATCGACCACGGCGACCAGATGGCGCTCGCCGCCCGCATCGCGGTACGCCACCCGGAGGTGGGCGCGATCGAGCGCGGCCGGTACGCGGTGGTGCTGCTCGACGAGTACCAGGACACCAGCCACGCCCAGCTCGTGCTGCTGCGCGCGCTGTTCGGCGGCGGCCACCCGGTGACCGCGGTCGGCGACCCCTGCCAGTCGATCTACGGCTGGCGCGGCGCGTCCTCCGGCAACCTGCGCCGTTTCCCCGCCGACTTCCCGAAGGCCGACGGCACCCCGGCGAGCGTGCGCAAGCTGTCGACGAGCTTCCGCAACGGGGAGCGGGTGCTGCAGGTCGCCGCCCGGGTGCAGGAGCCGCTGCGCCGCGAGCTGAGCGAGGTGCCGGTGCTGCGGCCCGGCGAGTCCCGCGCCGGGCGCGGCCGGGTGATCGCCGCGTTCCACGCCACGGCCGAGGAGGAGGCCGAGTGGATCGCCGCGGGCGTGGCCGGGCTGATCGGCCACGACCTCGCCCCCGACGGCCTGCCCTGGGCCGAGGACGGCCGCGAGCCGGTACGGCCCCGCGACATCGCGGTGCTCGCCCGCAAGCGGGCCCAGTTCCCGATCCTGCGCCGCGCGCTGGAGGCCCGCGGCATCCCGGTCGAGGTGGTCGGGCTCGGCGGCCTGCTCACCGTGCCCGAGGTGGCCGACATCGTGGCGACGCTGCGCGTGCTCTACGACCCGAGCGCGGGCGACGCGCTGGTCCGGCTGCTCACCGGCCCCCGCTGGCGGATCGGCCCCCGGGATCTGCAGCTCCTCGGCGAGTGCGCCCGCGAGCTCGACCGGGAGCTGCGCGGCGACGCCGGCGAGGAGGAGGGGGAGGCCGGCGATCCGGCCGCGGCCGCCGCGTCCGGGAACGGCTCCGCCACCGGGGCGGGCGAGGGGCCCGACCCGCTGGAGCAGGCGGTCGCCGAGCTCAACGCCGAGCGCGGCAGCCTCGTCGACGCGCTCGACGAGCTGCCCGACCGGCCCGAGTGGCGGGCCCGGTTCTCCCCGCTCGCCCAGGAGCGCCTGCCCCGGCTCGCGATGGAGCTGCGGGCGCTGCGCGCCCGCGCCGGGCAGCCGCTGCCCGACCTCATCACCGAGGTGGAGCGCCGCCTCGGCCTCGACGTCGAGGTCGTCGCCCGCGGCGGCGGCGCCCAGGCCGCCCGCGCCGACCTCGACGCGTTCCTCGACGCCGCCGCCCGGTTCGCGGGCGACTCCGAGGACGCCACGCTCGGCGCGTTCCTCGCCTACCTCAAGGCCGCCGAGACCGAGGAGTTCGGCCTCGAGGCGGGCCGGGTCGGCGAGAGCGACAGCGTCAAGCTGATGACCGTGCACGCGGCCAAGGGCCTGGAGTGGCCGGTGGTGATCGTGCCGGGGCTGTCCGAGGCGACCACCCGCAAGGGCACGCTCGCCCGCGGCAGCGTGTTCCCGGCCACGCCGGTGACCAACTCGCGGTGGACGCAGAACCCCCGCAAGCTGCCGTACCACCTGCGCGGGGACGCGGCCGACCTGCCCGCGCTGGCGAGCCTCGACAAGGCCGACCTGGAGGCCTTCGAGGAGCAGTGCCGGGAGCGGGACCTGCTCGAGGAGCGGCGGCTCGCCTACGTCGCGGTCACCCGCGCCCACTACCTGCTCATCGCCTCCGGCTACCGGTGGGGCGCCTCCTCCCGGCCACTGGAGCCGTCCCGGTTCCTGCGGGAGATCGTCGAGGCCGGGGCCGAGGTCGAGCGCTGGGCCGAGCCCACCGGGGAGGCCACCGAGGACGAGCGCAACCCGCTGCTCACCGAGCCGGTCGAGGCGCGCTGGCCCGCCCCGCCGGGCGGCCCCCGGCACGAGGCCGTGCTCGAGGGCGCCCGCATGGTCGAGGAGGCGCTCGCCGACGACGTGGTCGCGGTCGCCCCGGTCGGCGAGGAGGCCGATCGCATGCTCGCCTGGGCCCGGGACGTCGAGCTGCTGCTGCGTGAGCGCGAGCAGCTCGCCCGGCGCGGCGGCGGCCTGGTCGAGCTGCCCGCCCACCTGTCGGTGTCCTCGCTGGTCACGCTCGCCGCCGACCCGCGCGAGCTGGCCCGCCGGATCCGGCGGCCGGTGCCCCGCCGCCCGGCCCCGCTCGCCCGCCGCGGCACCGCGTTCCACCGCTGGCTGGAGACCCGGTGGGGGCAGCAGCGGCTCATCGACGACCTGGAGCTGGCCGCCGCGGACGACGACGAGTTCACCGACGTCGAGGCCGAGCTGAGCGAGCTGCAGGCCCGGTTCGAACAGAGCGAGTGGGCCGACCGCCGCCCCATCGCCCAGGAGGTGCCGTTCGAGACCGTGATCGGCGGCCAGCTGGTGCGCGGCCGCATGGACGCGGTGTTCCGCGAGGGCGACGGGTACGTCGTGGTCGACTGGAAGACCGGCGAGATGCCCCGCGGCGAGGCCGCCCGCGCCGCGAGCGTGCAGCTCGCCGCCTACCGGCTCGCCTGGGCCGACCTCGCCAAGGTGCCGCTGGAGCGGGTGAGCGCCGCGTTCCACTACGTCCGGTACAACCGCACCGTGCGCCCGGTCGACCTGCTCGACGCCGCCGGCCTCGCCGCGCTCATCGAGACCGTGCCGCTCGCCTAGGCCGCCTCACCGCAGGTAGTGGAAGCCCGGCTTGGGGTGCATGAGGAAGTCGTGGTGGGAGATGTTCCACGCGTAGGCGCCCGCCATGGCGAACGCGACCACGTCGCCCACGGCGAGCTCGGCGACCGGCACCCGGCGGGCGAACACGTCCTTCGGCGTGCACAGCTGGCCGACCACGGTGACGCGCTCGTCGCGCACCCTAGGGCCGTCGGAGCCCGGGCCGGGCAGCACGGTGAACGGCTGGTCGTGGCCCTTGGTGACCGGGGTGCGCAGGTGGTGGGTGCCGCCGGTGACGACCGCGAAGGTCTCGCCGTGCACCCGTTTGACGTCGATCACCTGGGTCAGGTAGTGGCCGCAGTACACGGTGAGCGCCCGCCCCGGCTCGACGCGCAGCACCTCGCCCGGCCGGCGCAGCGCGGCGAGCCCGCGGCCGTAGCCGGCCCAGTCGAAGCGCGCGGCCGGGTTCCGGTAGTCGACCGCCATTCCGCCGCCGAGGTTCACCTCGGTGAGGCCGAGGCCGCGGGCGTAGCCGAGCACCTGCTCGGCGAGGCCGAGCATGCGGGCCGCGTCGAGCCCGCTCGCCAGGTGGGCGTGCACCCCGCGCAGCCGCAGGTGCGGGGCGCGGTCGAGAATCCGCAGGCACTCGGCCACCCCGTCCTCGTCCATGCCGAACGGGGTGGCCCCGCCGCCCATGGCGAGCGCCGCGCCGTCGATCGAGGCCTTGAGGTTGACCCGCAGCAGCACGTCCGCCCCCGCCGGCCCGGCGATCCGGGCGAGGCGGCGCAGCTCGTGCGGGCTCTCCACGTGCAGCCGCCAGACGCCGAGGGCGAGCTCGGCGTCGGTCTTGCCCGGCCCGCCGAACGCCAGCCGCGCCTCCGGGAACAGCGACCGCACGTGCGCCACCTCGCCGCCGCTCGACACCTCGAAGCCGTCCAGATACGGCGCGAGCGTGCGCAGCAGCTCCGGGTCCGGGTTCGCCTTCACCGCGTAGCACAGCTCCACCCCGGGCAGCGCGGCCCGCACCGCCGCCGCGTGCCGGTCGAGCTCGGGCAGGTCGTAGACGTACGCGGGCAGCGCGCCGGCGGCGGCGAGCCGCCCGGCGAGCTCGGCGAGCGCGTCCGAGGCGGTCACGGGCGGCGGTGCGGGCGGGGTCATGCGCGGGTGCCTCCTTGGGTCGGTAGCACGGGCGGCGGCCGGGCTCAGGCGGCGCCGGCGAGCGGGTTGGCGATCGGCACGTAGCCCGCCGCGCGGTCGGGCGCGGCGGCCCAGCGCACCGAGAGGTTCGCCTTCGCCGGGAGCGGGGCCCCGGCGAGCAGATCGGCGAGCGGCCGCGGCCACCCGGCGCGGTCGGCGTAGCGGGCGAGGCGCTCGCGCGCGATCGCCCACAGCGGGGCGGGGTCGGCGTCCGGCCCGGCCACGGTCGCGGCGATCTCGGCGAGGTGGTTCACCACCAGGCAGTACACGACCCGGTTCCAGCCGCGCGCGGTGTCGTAGGTGAGCGCCTCGGCGACCCGGTCCGGCAGCCCGGAAAGGTCGTGGCGGCCCGCGACGAGCTTGGTGCCCTCCATGTCACGGAAGATCACCTCGGCGGGCATGCCGGCGGCGTCCACGCCGACGAGCACGTTCTGCACGTGCGGCTCGAGCACCACGCCGTGCCGGAAGTACGCCTCCAGCACCGGCGGGGCCACCCGGTCCACGTACGCGGCCCACCAGCCCTCCGGGTCGCGCCGCCGCGCCTCGGCCACCGCCTCCGGCACCGCCGTGCCGGCGAGCCGCCGCTCCTCGTCGCCGAGCGCGAGCGCGCCCGCGAGCAGCGGCGTCACCCCGGGGCCGCACACGGTCCACGGGCCGGTCCGCACGATCACGCCGAGGCCCTCGAGCAGCCGCGGCGAGATCGCCGCCGAGCGGTAGCCGGGCTCGGGGAGCCAGCGGGTGCCCGGGAACGCCTCGGCGAGCTCGGCGAAGATCGGCCGCAGCCGCCGGGTGAGCTCGACCGCGCCGATCAGCTCGTACCAGGAGTTCTTGCGCACGCAGTTGGTGATGCGCACGTTCAGGCTGAACTTGAGGCAGTGCCCGGTGACCGGGTCGTGCACGGTGCGCACCGAGGAGGTGGGGGTCACCGTGCCCGGCGCGTCGCCCAGGTCGAGCAGCCGGCCGTCGCGCAGCGGCGCGGCCAGCTCGTCGGCGAGCAGCGACAGCTGCCACGGGTGGGCGGGCAGCAGGGTGTACCCGTCGGGCGCGGCGCCGAGCCGGTCGAGCACCGCGGTCTCGCCCTCTCCGGCGGCGAGGTCGTCGCGTACGGCGAGCAGCCGCAGCGGGAACCGGGCGTGCGCCTCCGGCGCGTACCGCAGCCGGTCGGCGCCGTCGCCGCCGCGCGCCTTCGGCGACGGGTGGAACGGGTGGCCGAACAGCAGCGCCTGCTCCGAGGCGAGCCACGGGTCGGCCGGCGGGTCGGCGCCCTCGCGTTCCTTCAGCAGCGCGGCGGTGGTCTCCCGGCTCGCCGCGACCTGGGCGGCGAACTCGGCGTTGCCCCCGCCGAGCTCGGCGACGACGAGGCGGGTGAGCAGGTCCGCGCCGAGCGGGCGCCAGGCACCGTCGCACAGCCACTCGGGCGTGCCGGCCACGCGCACCGCGGTGCCGCCGTGCGTGCGGGCCCGGATGAGCGTGCCGCCGATCTCGCACAGCAGGTACGGCCGGGCGGGCCAGACCCTCCCGCGCGGCCCGGCCACCTCCCGGACGCAGCAGCGGAGCAGGGCGGCGAGCGACGCCCGCTCGGCGACGCCGACGGGCGAGTCGAGCACGAGGCTGTCCATAGGCACCCCTTCAAGTAAAGGACGGATGGCGATCTCGGGGTAGTGCCCGTGGCGACATCACTCAGGTCGCGGGCGGGGGTGGAACGGGTCGCGTGCGGTGATACGGCGCCGCCCGGCTCAGCGGCGCACGGCGGGCTCCGCCGGTGGGTGGCGCAGGTAGTTGGGGCCGCTCGTGCCGTAGTACTTGTTCACGTCCCGCGCGCCGGTGCGGGCCTTGTCGACGAGCGTGCCCGCGGTCACCATCGACTTGCCGACCAGCCGGGCCGCGTCGAGGGTGCGGGCCCGCAGCAGCCGCGCCATCGGGTGCCCGCCGTGCTCGCCGAGCGCGTCGGCGAGCGCCTCGCGCACCAGGTGCACCCCGGGCCGCCCGGCGACGTCGAACGCGATCGCCGCCGCGGCGAGGTGCAGCGTGATGGTGACGAACACGTCGGCGAGCGCGTGCGGGTCGTCGGTGAGCATGCGCTCGTCGCGGAACTCCGGCACCGGCACGCCCGCCGCGGCGAGCGCGTCCGGGGAGGCGAGCAGGCCGTCGTTGTCCTTGACGAGCAGGCGCAGCGGGCCGCGGCCGAGCACGAGCGCGAGGTTCTGCTGGTGCGCCTCGAGGGCCACGCCGTACCGGACGAACAGCCGCACGTTCCAGGTGAGCAGCAGGGTGAGGTACTCGCGCAGCAGCGCCCGGGCGTCGCCGCCGTAGTGCCGGCGGGCCAGCTCGTCGATCACCCGGCCCCCGCCCGGCGCGGGCGCGGGCAGCGCGGCCACCGTGACGATCTCCCCGGGCGGGTGCCGCCGCAGCAGCCAGCCGAGGTACTCGTGGCCGGCGTGCGCGAACGCCTGCTCGTCGGCGAGCTCCACCGGCAGGCGCTCGCGCGACACGATCGCGCGCAGCAGCCGCTCGGCGGCGGCCCCGTCGTGCAGCGTGCCCGGCTTGATCGACCGGCGGTTGCGCAGCCCGAGCGTGCTCGTGACCAGCGGCAGCTTCAGCTGGACCGGCGGGCCCGCGGCCGCGGCGACCTCGACCGTGCGCATCGACAGCGTGGGCCGCACCGGCAGGTACGGCGCCTCGCCCACCACCACGCCGGGGATGGCGCCCACCGTGCCCGCGGTTAGCGGGTGGACCGGGAACAGCGTGTGCGTGGCGGCGAGCTCCTCGGGCAGGCCCGCGTCGCGGAACGACGGCCACCACGGCTCGGCCTCGGCCCGGCCCGGGCCGCGCACCACCCGCTCGGCCGGCACCGCCGCCCAGCGCAGCCGGAACTCCGGCGCGAACTCCGGCGCGTAGGCGCGCAGCTCGGCCGCGGACAGCCCGAACCGGCAGCGCGCGGTCGGGTAGACCGGGTGGTCGAGGAACGCGGCGAGGCTGTCGTACCCGGCGGGGGTGAGCCGCCCCCGGCCCGCGAGCCGGGCGAGCAC
This sequence comes from Actinomycetota bacterium, assembly GCA_003242605.1. GTDB lineage: Bacteria > Actinomycetota > Actinomycetes > Streptosporangiales > Streptosporangiaceae > Thermopolyspora. The sequence continues at coordinate 31,311 of QGUZ01000003.1, read as the reverse complement.
GCGCTCCCGGTCCCGGTCGTGCGCCTCGAGCGCGCGCAGCGCCTGCCGGCACTCCTCGGTGAACGCCGCCACCCCGGCCGCGTCCGCCGGGTCGGCGACCGCCTCCAGCGCGGCGAGCACCTCCGCCAGCGCGGGCGCGTCGTCCGGGTCGACGGCGAAGTCCTGGAACAGGCCGCCGGGCACGAGCCGCACCCGCCGGCCCGAGGGCAGGGTGAGCGCGACCCCGGTGCGGTCCCGCGACACCCGCCCGGCGAGGCCGCCGTAGTCCTCGCGCAGCAGCGCGTCGAGCACCCGGCGGGCGAGGTACGCCTCCCGGCCCGGCAGCGGGCCGCGCTCGTCGGCCGCGGTCATCGCACCACCCACGGGTGCTCCGCAAGGAAGCGCGCGATGCGGTCGTCCACCGCGGCGCGGTCCGGCCCCACCGCGCGGATCACCGCCAGGTAGTCCCGGTTGGTGTGGGTGAGCCGGATCTCGTCGCCGATCGCGCGCAGCGGCCGGTGCCACAGCCGCACCTCGCCCGGCCACTCGCCCTCCGGCGGCGCCTGCCGTACCGTGCCCTCCCGGTCGGCGACCACGCTCAGCGCGACGCCGTGCCGGGCGGGCCGCGGCGGCGGCTGCGGGGCGGGGTCGCCCGCGTGCACCCGCAGGATCCACTCGTGCAGCGGCACGCCGAGCAGGTCGGCGAGTAGAAAGTCGCAGTTGTCGCCGATGACCCGGTAGTTCACCTCGATGATTCGTGGCCCCTCGCCGGTCACGACGTACTCGGTGTGGCAGGCCCCCAGGCCCACCCCGATCGCATCGAGGGCGCGCAGCACGTGCGCGATCTCCGGGTCGGTCGGCTCCCGCGGGTCCCAGTCGAGCCGCTCCTCGATGAAGTGCGGCGGCGCGCCGAGGCGCGTGGCGAACCCGCCGAGCACGTGCCTGCTCCGGCCGTCGCCAAGGGTCTCCAGGGTGCGCAGCGGGCCGTCGAGGTACTCCTCGGCGACGAGCACGGCGCCCGGCCGCCGGGTCCAGATGTCGGTGGCCACCCGGATCAGCTCGGCCTTGTCGTGGCAGAGCACCACGTCCTCGCTCGCCACCCCCTCGCGGGGTTTCACCACCACCGGGTACGGCAGGCCGTCCGGCGGCGGCGCGTGCGGGCGCAGCCGTGCCGAGCGGACCGTCTCCACCCCGGCGGCGGCGAGCGCGCGCCGCATCAGCGCCTTGTTCTTCGCGGTGAGGCAGGCCCGCCAGTCCTTGGCGGGCAGGCCGAAGTAGGCGGCGGCGAGCGCGGTCGCGGCCTGCAGGTGGTCGGAGTTGGAGAAGATCACGTCCGGGGGACGGTGGGCCGCGATCGCGTCGATCACGGCGGTCGCGTCCCGCACGTCGGCCTCGATCACCTCGGCGTCGCCGCCGGCGTACTCGCCGGGCCGGTCGGTGAGGATCGTCACCTCCCAGCCCAGCGCGGCGGCGGCGGGCAGGAACCCGGCGGTGACCGAGTCGGTCGGGTTGAGCGTGGTGAGGTACAGCCGCAACGCAGCGCTCCCAATGCAGGTAAGGCTTACCTAACCTGCTGCATCCTAACCCGATTCCAAGATCAAACGGTGGGCCGACATCGCAAGTCGTCGCGGGGTGCGCGAAGATGGGCGGCGTGGAGGTCAGGGAGCGACTGCTGGGGCCGTTGCTGCTCTCCCGCGGCACCGTCAACCGCTCGGCCGCGCTGCGGAACGACACCGCGTGGCTGGAACGCGCCTGGGCCGACGAGCGCACCCGGGTGCTGCTCGTCGCCGACGGCCGCGCGCCGGTGCGGCACGAGGGGGAGACCGCCGCGCTGGTGTTCGTGTCGCCGTCGCAGGCGCCGGACGGCGACCGCTACCTGCTCGGCGTGGACGAGGACGGCGTCGCCTACTTCGCGGTGCGTGCCAAGGCGCCGGAGGGCGAGCGCTGGGAGGGGCTGCGCCGGGCGGGCGCGCTGCTCGGCGACCGGGACGCGGGGCTGCTGGTGACCGCGGTCGCCCTGGAGGCGTGGCACGCCACCCACGAGCACTGCCCGCGGTGCGGCGCCCGCACCGAGATCGCGGCGGGCGGGTTCATGCGGGTCTGTCCGGCCGACGGCAGCGAGCACTTCCCGCGCGTCGACCCCGCGGTGATCATGCTGGTGCACGACGGCGAGCGGTGCCTGCTCGCCCGCGGGCCGCGGTGGCCGGAGAACCGGTTCTCGGTGCTCGCCGGGTTCGTGGAGCCCGGCGAGTCGCTGGAGCAGGCGGTGGCGCGGGAGGTCGCCGAGGAGGTCGGGGTGACGGTGACCGAGCTCCACTACATGGGCAGCCAGCCGTGGCCGTTCCCGCGCAGCCTCATGCTCGGGTTCTTCGCCCGGGCGCTCTCCCCGGAGCTGCGCCTCGACCCGGCGGAGATCGCCGAGGCGCGCTGGCTGAGCCGTACCGAGCTGCGGGAGGCGGTCGAGTCCGGCGAGGTGCTGCTGCCCGGCCAGGTCTCGATCGCGCGGCGGCTCATCGAGACCTGGTACGGCGGGCAGCTTCCGGGCGGCGGGTAGCGGCCCCCGGCCCCGGCGGCCGGCGATCCGCGTGCGGCGGCCCGGCGGCGGGCGGGGCCGGCCGCCGCCGCCCGCCCCCGAGGGGCCGCGGGCCGGGTCAGCCCGAGACGGCCTGGCCGGCCAGCCGGGCCTTGACCTCCATGACCGACGGGTTCGTCGCGGCCGTGCCGTCCGGGAACACCACGGTGGGCACCACGCGGTTGCCGTTGTTCACGCTCATCACGAACTCGGCGGCCTCCGGGTTCTGCTCCACGTCGATCTCGCGGAAGCTGATCCCCTCCCGGGTGAGCTGGCTCTTCAGCCGCTTGCAGGGGCCGCACCAGCTGGTGGTGTACACCGTGAGCGTCATGACGACCGGATCCCTTTCACGTTCCTTTGCCTCCGTTGGCGATCCGTGGCAACACCCGGAGGGCGCCGGATGTTCCCGCGGCCGCCGGGCACGGAGGCAGGGCGTCAGCCGTCCTCGCCGGGCAGCGGGCCGAGCCGGGCGGCGAGCCAGGAGTGCACGCCTTCGGCCACGCCCGGCTGCCGGTACAGCGCGGTGCTGTGCGCGTTGCCCGGCAGCACCCGGATGGTCATCGGCACCCCGGCCTTGTTGAGCTGCTCCTTGAGCAGCCTGCTGTGGTACGGCGGCACGAACTCGTCCTGCGAGTGCAGGGTGAGCATCGGCGCGTCGCCCGGGCCGGCGTGCCAGGGCACCTCCATGCTGCGCCACACCTTCTCACAGCGCAGGCGGGTGGGCAGGCAGTTGCCCGCGAGCGCCACGGCGGCGCGGCGCAGCCGCTGCTGCGCGGGGGTCGCGCCCTCGTCGCCGTCGACGAACGCGGTCATCGGGGAGATCACCGGGGAGACGCCCACGACGGCCTTGAGCCCCGGCCGGCCGGCGCCGTAGGTGCCCGCGGCCGCGGCGAGGTGGCCGCCCGCGGAGAAGCCGACGATCGCGTACCGGTCGCGGTCGAACCCGAACCGCTTGGCGTACCGGCGGGCGGTCTGGATCGCGGTGAGCGTGTCGACCCGCTGCGCGGGCCAGGGCGCGTCCTGGGAGAGCCGGTAGTTGAGGTTAAAGACCGTGTAGCCCTGCTCGACGTAGCCGCGCACGATCGAGGCCATGCTGCGCTTGTCGCCGCTGTTCCACCAGCCGCCGTGGATGATGAACACGCCGGGGCGGACGGTCCCGTCCTCGCGGTACCAGACGTCCATGCGCTGCCGCACGTGCCGGCCGTACCGGACGGTGCGCACGACCACGCCCGGCGGGATCTCGGTCATGCTGGCGTCCGGGTCGGGGGTGGCGCGGCCCTTGCCGTCCGGCTGGGTGGTCGCGGTGGGGGTGGGGGTCGGCGTGGCGGGCGGACTCGGCTGCGCGTGCGCGGGCGCGAGCGAACCCGACAGCAAGACGGCGGCAAGCGCCAGGGATCCCACAGTCACCGCTGAGCGCACGAGTCCGTTCCCTTCCGACAGTTCACTTCTGTCCCAATTGTGGCGGAACCTTGATCGTTCCGGGTAACCGCCCCGGGGCGTTTCTTTACTTCCGAATTGCATTCGGATGACCCGGTGCTGGAAGGATGATGCCAGCACCCCGCCCCCGGCGCACGTTGGGAGACGCGATTGCAACCCGAGGACGTACTGACCGGTCTCGATCCCGAGCAGCGCGAGGTCGCCCTCGCGGTGCGCGGCCCGGTGTGCGTGCTCGCCGGGGCCGGCACGGGCAAGACCCGCGCGATCACCCACCGCATCGCGTACGCGGTGCTGAGCGGCGTGGTCGACGCGCGCAACGTGCTCGCCGTGACCTTCACCACCCGCGCCGCCGGGGAGCTGCGGCGGCGGCTGCAGGCGCTCGGCGCGCCCGGGGTCCAGGCGCGCACGTTCCACGCCGCCGCGCTGCGCCAGCTCGGCTACTTCTGGCCGAAGGTGATCGGCGGCGATCCCCCGCGGGTGCTCGAGTCGAAGCTGCCGCTGCTGACCGAGGCGTGCCGGAGCCTGCGGCGGCCCGTGGACCGGGCCGAGCTGCGCGACGTGGCCGCCGAGATCGAGTGGGCGAAGGTGCTGCAGATCGGCCCGGAGGAGTACGCCGACGCGGCGGCGAAGGCGGGCCGCGCCACCGGCGTCCCGGCCGAGGAGATCGCCCGGCTGTACGAGGCCTACGAGCTGCTGCGCCGCGAGCGGCACCTGGTCGACTTCGAGACGATCCTCGAGCTCATGGCCGCGGTGATGACCGAGCACCCCGAGGTCGCCGCCCAGGTCCGCGCGCAGTACCGGTACTTCGTCGTCGACGAGTACCAGGACGTCAACCCGCTGCAGAAGCTGCTGCTCGACACCTGGCTCGGCGGCCGCGACGACCTGTGCGTGGTCGGCGACCCGAACCAGACCATCTACTCGTTCACCGGGGCCACGTCGCAGTACCTGACGAACTTCACCGTGGAGTACCCGGACGCGAAGGTGCTGCGCCTGGTGCGCGACTACCGGTCCACGCCCCAGGTGGTGACGCTCGCCAACCGGGTGATGACCGGCTCCCGCAGCGCGCGGTGGCTGCGGCTGGTGGCGCAGCGCCCGGACGGCCCGGAGCCGGTGTTCACCGAGTACGACGACGAGCCGGCCGAGGCCGAGGGGGTGGCCCGCGGCATCCGCGAGCTGCTCGCCGCCGGCGTGCCCGCGCGCGAGATCGCCGTGCTGTTCCGGGTGAACGCCCAGTCCGAGACGTACGAGCAGGCGCTCGCCGAGGCGGGCGTCCCGTACGTGCTGCACGGCGCCGAGCGGTTCTTCGAGCGGCCGGAGGTGCGCCGGGCCGTGGTGCTGCTGCGCGGGGCCGCCCGCTCGGCCTCGGCCGGCGACCCGCTCGTGCCCGCGGTGCGCGACGTGCTCGTCGGCGCCGGGCTCACCCCCGAGCCGCCCGCGGGCGGGTCGGCCCGGGAGCGCTGGGAGTCGCTGCGGGCCATCGCCGACCTCGCCGAGCAGTACGCCGCGCAGGCCGGGGACGCGGCCGGCCTGCCCGGCTTCGTCGCCGAGCTGGAGCGGCGGGCCGCCGAGCAGCACGCTCCGCAGGTAGAGGGCGTGACGCTCGCCTCACTGCACGCCGCCAAGGGCCTGGAGTGGGACGCGGTGTTCCTCGTCGGGCTCACCGACGGCACGCTGCCGATCCTGCACGCCACCACCCCCGAGCAGGTGGAGGAGGAGCGCCGCCTGCTCTACGTCGGCATCACCCGCGCCCGCGAGCACCTGCGGCTGTCCTGGGCGCTGGCCCGCTCGCCGGGCGGCCGCCGGGTGCGCCGCCCGTCCCGGTTCCTCGACGGGCTCATCCCCGGCGCCGGGCCGGGCGCCGTCCTCGACCGGCGCCGCCGGGAGGACGACGGGCCGCGCCATGGGCGGCGCCGGCGGCGCGCCGCCGCGCTCCCGGTCACCTGCCGGGTGTGCGGCAGCACGCTCCTCGCCGCCCCGGAGCAGAAGCTCGGCCGCTGCGCCGGCTGCCCCGCCCCGTACGACGAGGAGCTGCTCGAGCGGCTGCGGGCCTGGCGCGCCGCGGAGGCGGACCGCGCCAAGGTGCCCGCGTTCGTCGTGTTCACCGACGTCACGCTGCAGTCGATCGCCGAGCGGGTGCCGACCACCGAGCAGGAGCTCCTCGCCATCCCCGGCATCGGTAAGGTCAAGGTCGATCGGTACGGCGCGGCGGTGCTCGCCATCTGCCGCGGCGAGGCCGGCGCGTTCGACGACGCCGACGGGGCCGCCGGAGGGCCGGCGGCCGGCTGACAGGGGGAGTCCGGTGAACGAGGCGCTGAGGGAGGTGCTCGACCTGCTCGACCTCGAGCAGATCGAGCTCGACATCTTCCGCGGGCGCAGCCCCGCCGAGCGCATCCAGCGCGTCTTCGGCGGCCAGGTGGCCGCGCAGGCGCTCGTGGCGGCCGGCCGTACCGTGCCGGAGGGGCGGCAGGTGCACTCGCTGCACGCCTACTTCATCCGGCCGGGCGACCCCAGCGTGCCGATCGTCTACTACGTGGACCGGACCCGGGACGGCCGGTCGTTCACCACCCGGCGGGTCACCGCGATCCAGCACGGCAAGGCGATCTTCACGATGTCGGCGTCGTTCCACATCGCCGAGGGCGGGCCGGGCCACCAGGCGAGCGTGATGCCCGCGGTGCCGGACCCGGAGAGCCTGCCCACCTACGCCGAGCGCGTGCGCAGCGCGAACGGGCTCGACCCGGGCATCCGCGAGTGGCTGTCCCGGCCCCGGCCGGTGGACTTCCGCTACGCCACCCCGCTGACCTGGGAGGCCCAGGCCGATCCGGCGCTGCGCGGCTCGTCGACCCGGGTGTGGTTCCGCTACGACGCCGACCTGCCCGACGACCCGCTGCTGCACGTGGTGCTCGCCGCCTACGCCTCGGATTTCACGCTTGTGGACACGGTGCTGCTCGCCCGGGGGCTGGCGTGGGGCGCGTCGGACATCACCGCGGCCTCGCTCGACCACGCCATGTGGTTCCACCGGCCGCTGCGGGTCGACGACTGGGTGCTCTACGCCCAGGAGGCGCCGTGGTCGGGGGCGGCCCGCGGCCTCGCCCGCGGGGAGATGTTCACCCGCGACGGACAGCTCGCGGTCTCGGTGGTGCAGGAGTGCCTGCTCCGCACGACCGGCTGACCACCGCCTGCTGATGACCACCGGCCGCACACCACCGGCCGCACACTGTCGGCCGAACACCGCCGTCCGAACAGTGCCGTCCGAACACCGCCGTCCGAACACCGCCGTCCGAACACTGCCCGCCGACCGGTATCGGCCGGGTGTTACCGGTCGGCGTCACCGGCTGACAGCGCCTGCAAAGTCGCAGGTAGAAAATGTGTTGCCCGATCGAGCGGTCGCGGTTTAGGGTCTAGGTCGAGTCAGTCGGACCTTCCGTCCTGATCTGTAGAGAAATGAGGTGAGTTCCGGTGGCAGTGATCAGTATCCGTCGCGCCACGCCGTGGCTCGCCTCAGTGTGCCCGAACGCTAGCGCTGCCGATCTCGTCGCCGAAGCGTCGGTCGCCGCTTGGGGCAAACTGCGTGGTTTCGCCGCCTATGGCGCTGCGGCCAAGGCTGCCCTGAGCCTGTCCGCCGGCATTAGTGGCGAGAGCGCCTTTGATGCCACGCGACCGATGACCGCGCACGGCGCGCAGCGGCTCGTTCCTGCCGGACGAGTGCGTGGTCCGCATTCCTGGAGAGATCCGGTCCCAATCTGTTGACCGGTGCAGAGGCTCTCTAGGCCGCGGATCCGCACAAGGATTCGCGGCCTTGTTGTTGTCGGCGGCAGATTCCCTGACCCATTCAATGGCCCAATCAAGATCAACCAGCCTTTCACGACCGACTCTGTGAGGTGACGCAGATGGCGGCATCGATCACGGACCTGATCGACGGGGTCGAGATTCCCTGCCGGAACGACCCCGACCTGTGGTTCGCCGAGTCCCCTGAGGACGTGGAGTTCGCGAAGGCGCTCTGCGGCGGCTGCCCGATTCGGCAGGCCTGCCTCGACCGGGCGCTGGAGCGCGCGGAGCCGTGGGGCGTCTGGGGCGGTGAGCTGATCATCCGCGGTGCGATCGTTCCCCGGAAGCGGCCGCGTGGCCGTCCGCGGAAGAACCCCGTCGCGGCCTGATCCCCGTCACACCGACCGATCCCACCCCTCCGCACGGAAAGGACGGACCACCGATGGCATCGATTCCCCTTAGGAGCACGGCTTTGCTATTCGTCAACGAAGACCTGGTGCGCGAGCGACTACATAGCCTCCGCCGTGAGGCGGAGGAGCTGCGCGTCGCCAACCTCCTCAGTCGGCTGCGCCGGGCGCGCCGGCGGGCGGAGCGGGCGGCCGAGCGCCTCCGCCAGGCCGAGAGCAGGCTCTAGCCGGCGGCCCGCCCGCTCCCCGGCCGGGGAGCGGGCGGGCCGGGCCGGCACGGCGAGCCGCCACGGGGCCGATCGCCGGGCCGGTGACGTGCGCCGCCCGCGCGGGGCGGGCTCCCGCGGCCCGCCCGGCGTGCGGTGTGCACGCCTGACAGTGTCCGAACGCAGGAAGTGTCCGATCGCGAGAGAGGAAGGGGCGGGCCCGGCGGGCCCGCCCCTTTCGCTGCGCCGGTCCGCCGCGGCCGCCCGGTCAGCCGCTCAGCGCGAGGGCGGCGTCCTCCTCCGGATCGTCGTCGGCGAAGCCCGGCACCCAGCGGATCACCTCGTCGCGGAACCGGGCCGTGGTGCCGAGCTGGCACAGCACGCCCACGCCCGCCGCGTGCACCCGGTGGATCAGCACGTACGACGGCGGCAGGTTGAGCTTGCGCACCACGCCGTTCGACCGGATGTCGGCGAGGCTCGCGGCCTGGCGCTGCAGCCACTCCCGGCTGAAGGTGAACTCCTCGACCCGGGTGGGCTCGACGTACGGCGCGAGGAAGGCGCGCAGCTCGTCCGGGTCGACGGTGATGTGCGGCAGGATGAAACCCTCCCGGCGCAGGCCGCGGATGACGGTCTCCATGTCGCCCTGGTTGAAGATGCGCAGCAGGGTGCCGAACACCTTCGGATAGCCGCCGGGGAGGCGGTTCACCGCGCCGAAGTCGAGCACGCCCATCCGCCCGTCGGGCAGGATGCGGAAGTTGCCGGGGTGCGGGTCGGCGTGGAGCATGCCCACCCGCGCGGGCGAGCTGAACAGGAACCGCGCGAACAGCAGCCCGGCGCGGTCCCGCTCCTCCTTGGTGCCCTCGGCGATGATCTTCGACAGCGGCACGCCGTCGAGCCACTCGGTGACGATGACCGCCTCGTTCGCCGCCACCACGTCCGGGATGAAGAAGTCCGGGTCGTCGCGGTACTCGAGGGCGAAGGCGTGCTGCGCCTCGGCCTCCCGCAGGTAGTCGAGCTCCTCGGCGAGCCGCTCGCGCACCTCGGCGAGCACGGCCTTCAGGTCGAGGCCGGGCATGAGCACCCCGAACAGCTTGCCGATCCGGGCGAGCTGGTTGAGGTCGGACATGAGAGCCTGGCTCACACCCGGGTACTGGATCTTCACCGCGACCCGGCGGCCGTCCCGCCAGACCGCGCGGTGCACCTGCCCGATCGACGCGGCCGCGGCCGGGGTGTCGTCGAACTCCTGGAACAGGTCGCGCCAGTCGTCGCCGAGCTGCTCGCACAGCACCCGGTGCACGGTCGCCGTCGGCAGCGGCGGCGCGGCCTCCTGCAATTTGGTGAGCGTCGCCCGGTACGGCCCGGCGATCTCGGCGGGCAGCGCGGCCTCGAAAATGGACAGCGCCTGGCCGACCTTCATCGCGCCGCCCTTTAGCTCGCCGAGCACTTTGAACAGCTGCTCGGCGGTGCGCTGCTGAATCTCCTCGGCCACCACCTCGGCGGACCTGCCGCCGATGCGTTTTCCGAGGCCGATGGCGGTGCGCCCGGCGAAACTCAGGGGAAGCGCCGCAAGCTTGGCCGAACGGGTGACTGCACGACGGGGGAGGTCACTCACGCGACCATTCTCCGTAAATCTCTCGGGATTGGACAGCAGCCACATTCCTCATGTGGCTTCCAGGACCGCTTCCGCCACCGCGAGCCGGGGGAGACTTCAACCGACGTGCCGATCAACTGACTCGCGCGACCGTCGACGAAAGCCAGCACTTGACCCGCAGTATAGGCGGCCATCAGCGTGGCCAGAACCGTCCCGCACCCGGTCTCGCCCGCCGGGTAGCCGCCGAGGCGCGCGCTCACCATCGCCCGCCCGGGATCGCGGTCGCGCCGGTGCAATTCCACGCAGCGCAGGCAGGCGGTGCTCCCCGGCAGCACGAGCGGCCCCGCCGTGCCGTACCCCTCCAGCGCCGCCACGGGCAGGTGCGGCACCCCGTGCTCGGCGAGCTCGGCGACGAGCACCGGGTCGAGCGGACCCACCGGCGCGAGCACCACGAGATCGGGCCGCGGCGCGCCGTCGCCGACCCGCGCGGCCGCGCGTCCCGGCCAGGCGTTGACGCCGGGCGCGGTGCGCCGGGCGCACTCCACCGCGGCCTCGTCGCGCCGCCGCCCCACGTGCTCCCAGCCGAGGCCGCCGGGCACCAGGTCGCGCCGCCGGGCCGGGCCCGGGTCGACCACGCACAGGTGCCCCACGCCGGCCGCGGCGAGCAGCGCGACCACCTGGGCGCCGATCCGGCCCGCGCCGTACACGCGCACGTGCGCGGCGCGGCGCCGCCGCATCGCGCCGAGCCCGCCGTCCACGGCCCCGGTGACCAGGGACAGCTCGTCGAGGTCGGCGGCGAGCCGGTCCCGCTCGGCGAGCGGCAGGCCGCCGAGCGCGTCCGGGCGGATCGCGGCGTCGTCGAGCACGCCGCACCGGGTGAGCAGGCCGAGCAGCTCGTGCACGGCCGCCTCGCCGAGCCCGTGCCGCCGGGCCCGGGCGACCAGATCGGGGACGGTCGCGGTGCCGTCGAGCGCGTCGATCACCTCGCGCACGGCGGGCTCGACGCCGTCGAGCACCACCGCCCGCGCCGGGTGCACGCCGAACTGGAGGGTGCGCCCGCCGCGGTCGAGGCGGCGCAGCGCCGGTTTCACGCGTGGCCTCATGGCCGACGACCCTGCCACAGCGCGCGCACCCCCGGGGCGGGGCGGCGGCGTCCTGTGGATAACTCGTCTAGTGTGATTTACGTCACACTTTTCCGCAAAGTGATCATGCCGCCGGAGAGCGCGCGGTCGCCGGGAATGCGCAGGGTTCGCCGTCGTCGGCGGGCGTGTGGGCCGCCGCGCGCACCGTCCGCGGCGGCGTCCCGCAAATGGGGATTGACCAGCGAAAACGTGATCGCCCCCCTGTGGAATTTCGCGAGACTGGGCTACCGTGCATATGTGTCCCCCGAGACAGTCGAGGTTCGGCGGAGCGCACGGCGCCGACGGACCGTATCCGCGTATCGCGATGGCGACAAGACAATAGTGCTGCTTCCCGCCGGACTGAGCAGGACCGACGAGGAGCGGTGGGTCCGCCGCATGCTCGACCGGCTCGCGGCCAAGGAGCAGCGAAGACGCCCCACCGACGAGGATCTCATGGAGCGGGCGAAGGAGCTTTCCGCCCGCTATCTCGACGGTAAGGCGGTGCCCCGCAGCGTGCGCTGGGTGGAAAATCAGCGGCACCGCTGGGGATCGTGCACGCCCGATCAGGGAACGATCCGCATTTCCAGCCGGATTCGCGGCATGCCGGCATGGGTCGTGGATTATGTGATCATGCACGAGCTGGTGCACCTGCTCGTGCCCGGTCACGGCCCGCGCTTCTGGAAGCTCGTGGAACGTTACCCCCGTGCCGAGCGGGCCCGCGGTTTTCTGGAGGGATTTTCCATGGCCGCCAACGCCGCAGCGGAGGAATATTGACCGCTCCCGCAGCCGGACCCGAGGCCGACGCCCCCGGCGAACCGGTATCCCGGGGCGCGACCGTGCGCCGCGTCGCGGGCGTGCTCATCCGGCCCGAGACGGCCGCGGCCGCGCCGCCCGGCGTGGACCCGGACGCGTTCCTCGCCGCCGTCGCCGAGGACACCTACGAGGTCGTCGCGGGCCTCGAGCTCGTGCAGCCGGTGATCCTGCACACCGGCCTCGAGGCGCTCGCCCACCGGATCGCCTGGCCCGGCACGCCGGTGATCGGCCTGCCCGCGGGCGGCCCGGTGCTCGCCCGGGCGTTCGCCGCGCTGCGGCCGTACGGCGACGACGCCGTCGTGGTCGCGGGCGACGCCCCCGACCTGCCGCCGCTGCTCGTCGGCAAGCTGCTGCGCGAACTCGGCCGCGCCCCCGTCGCGATCTGCCCCGCCGAGGACGGCACCGCGGTCGCGGTCGCCGCCCGGCTGCCGCTGCCCGCCTGGGCCGCGGCGGAGCTCGATCGAGGGGACCTCGACGGAGCGGACGACGGGGTGGACGACGGGGTGGACATCGTGCGCCGCCTGCGCGCCGCCGCGCCCGGCCGCCGCATGGTCGCCACCGGGCCCGGCTGGCACCGGCTGCGCCGCCCGGCCGACATCCACCGCCTCGACCCGGGCCTGGAGGGCTGGGAGGCCACCCGCGCCCTGCTCAGCGCGGCAACCGGACCTCGGTGAACACCGCCCGGTGGTCGGTGCGCGGCAGCGTGTGCACCGCGTAGCCGGTAACCGCTAGCCGCCGGTCGGCGAGCACGTGGTCGATCGTGATGATCGGCGGCATCACCCGCCGGTTCGCCGGCCAGGTGGGGACCAGCCCGTTCCCGGTCGCCGCCCCGGCGTCGACGTACCCGCGCGCGACCAGGGCGCGGAACTCCGCATGGTCGAGGGTCGCGTTGAAGTCGCCGGCGAGGATCCGGTACGGCCCCGCGGACGGCGCCGACGGCAGCGCGCGCAGCCCGTCCCGCCACTGGGCGGTCCACGGGCCGAGCGGCGGATAGGTGTGCACGGCCACCAGCTCCACGGTGCCGCCCCCGGGCAGGGTGAGCCGCGCGGCCGGCATGTTGTGCCCGATCGCCTCGAACAGCCCGGTCACCTCGGTGAGCGGGTACCGCGCGTACAGGCCGCTTCCCCCGGCGCCGAACTCGTCCTGCAGCACCCGGTAGGGCAGCAGCTCCTTCAGCCCGGCCTCGTCGAGCTCGAGCACCGCGGCGGGGGAGAGCTCCTGGGCGCTCAGCACGTCGGGCCGCAGCCGCCGCACCAGGTCCACCACCGCGTCGGCGTCGGCGCGCCCGAACAGCAGGTTGGTGCTGAGCACCCGTAGCGTCGGCCCGGTGGCCGCACGCTGCGTCACGGCGAAGGTGCGGGGCGCCACGACCGCCGCGAGCGTCGCGGTGACCAGCACCGCCACCGCGATCGCGAGCCGCCGCCGTGAGGCCACCGCGAGCAGCAGCGGCACGAGGGAGGCGACCACCGCGTACGGCGTCGCCGTCATGAGCTGGGTGAGGAACGAGCCGCGCTCCAGCCCGCCGAGCCGGACCACCGCCCACGCGGCGAACGGCGCGATCGCGATCCAGGCGAGCCGCGCGGAGACCTTCGGCCGCCCGCGCCGCGGGGTGACGATCTCCCCGCCGACCGCGGGCTCCTCGCCCATCGCGGATCGCGATTCCGTGACGTCCACGCTGCCCCGTTTCACTCCCGGGCTCCGCTCCCGCCGGCTTCGACGCATGCGCGGATCCGGCGGACACTCCCGGATCCGTTCCCCTGTCCCCTCCCGGGCGTCACGCCCGGGCGCCTCGGCGACCGACTTTACCGGGGCGTGACATAACGTGCGTGCAAAGCGCGGGCGCGGGCGACCAGCCGCCGGGTCGCCTCGTCGGTCGGCTCGGGCAGGTCGTCCACCGGGAACCAGCGCAGATCGAGCGACTCGTCGCTGATCACGGCCTCCGCGCCCGGGGGCGCGACCGCGCCGTACTCCAGATCCAGGTGGTAGCTGTGCGGCGGGTGGCACCACACCCGGTGCCGGTCGAGCGCGAGCGGGCCCGGCAGCAGCCGCAGGTCCGGGATGCCGGACTCCTCCACGGCCTCCCGCAGCGCGACCTGCGCCACCGTGACGTCCCCGCGCTCGCAGTGCCCGCCCATCGGCAGCCACATGCCCGCCTTGCCGTGCAGCGTGAGCAGCACCCGCTCGCCGTCGTGGGAGAGCACCGCGGTGGTCGCGGTGACGTGCCCGGGCGCGCACTCCCGCCACATGCCGTCCTCGTGCGCGCGCAGGTGCCGCAGGAAGCGCACGCGCAGCTCCTCCTCCGCGGCGGACGGCGCGCGCCACGCCTCCAGCACCGCGATCGCGTCCGCGCGCAGCCCGTCACCCGCGCCCGGTCCGGGCGCCCGCTCCGCCGCGCTCACGCGGACGGCGCGGCGTCCCCGCCGCCGGTGGAGGGGCCGTCGCCGGTGTCGCCCTCCTCGAGGGTGGAGATGTCGAAGTCCCCGCCGCCGCGCACGAACGAGGTGGGGTCGTCGAGGTCCTCGGCGGTCGGCATGAGGTCGGGGTGGCTCCACACCGCGTCCCGGCCCTCGATGCCGCGGGCGTCCTTGAGCGCCCGCCACAGCGCCGCGGCCTCCCGCAGCCGCCGCGGCCGCAGCTCCAGGCCGACGAGCGTGGCGAAGGTCCGCTCGGCCGGGCCGCCGGTGGCGCGGCGGCGCCGTACCGTCTCGGCGAGCGCGGACGCGGCGGGCAGCTTGCCGGCGGCCGCGTCGTCGACGACCGTGCTCACCCAGCCCTCGACGAGCGCGAGCAGCGTCTCCAGCCGGGCGAGCGCCGCCTTCTGCCGCTCGGTCTCCTGCGGCTTGATCATCGCGCCGCCGGTGAGCGCCTCCTGGATCGCCTCGGGGTTGGTGAGGTCGAGCCGGCCGAGCTGCTCCTCGAGCGCGGACACGTCGATCGAGATGCCCTTGGCGTACTCCTCGACCGCGCCGATCAGCCGGGCCCGCAGCCACGGCACGTGGTTGAACAGCCGCAGGTGCGCCGCCTCGCGCAGGGCGAGGTAGATCCGGACCTCCTCGGTGGGGATGTCGAGGCCGTGGCCGAACTTCGCCACGCCGCCCGGCAGCAGCGCGGCGTTCTCCGACAACGGCAGGCCGATGTCGGAGGAGCCGACCACCTCACCGGCGAGCGTGCCGAGCGCCTGCCCGATCTGGCTGCCGACCATCATGCCGCTCATCTGCTTGAGCATGCCGATCAGCGGCCCCGCCATCGCCTTGGCCTCCTCGGGCAGGCCGGCCGAGGAGATCGTGCCGCCCATCGTCTCGACCATGCGCTCCGCCAGCGGGTCGCACAGCTGCTTCCACACCGGCACGGTCTTCTCGATCCACTCCGACCGGCTCCACGCCTCGGGCGAGTTGATCCCGCTCGGCAGCGTGGTCACCTCGTTCAACCAAAGATCCGCCAGCTGGAGCGCGTCGACGATCTCGCGCCGCTCACCCTCCATTACGCTGGGGTCACCTTCGGCCGCGACCGCGTGGCGGGCGATGTTCTTTGCCATGTCCCAGTTGACCGGCCCGGAGGAGGGGGCGGACAGCATGTCGGCGAACTGCCGCATGGCGGCCGCCATCTGCTCCCGGTCGACGAACATGGAGAACGGGTTTTCGTTGGGGTCGTTTTCGCGACCTGGCAGGTCTGTCACCGCTCTACCTCGTGCAGGATGGAGGAGTCCACACCGCCACGTTAGCCGCCATATGCAGGATCAGTGTAAAGCGAGGACCTCGTGCCAACCTCGAAACGTCATCGCCGCCCGGTCGTCGCCGTGACGGGCGCGGCCAGTGGAATCGGCCGGGCGTTCCTCGCCCGGGTCGCCTCGTCTGCGGAATTCCGCCGCGTGGTGGCGATCGACGACCACCGGGGGGACGTCTCCGAGGTGACCTGGCGGGTGCTCGACATCCGGGATCCGCTCTTGGCGAACCGGATCTCCGACGTCGACGTCCTGGTCCATCTCGGCGGCGACTACGCGGTCGACTCCGACCCGGCGGCCCGGCGCGCCTACAACCTGCGCGCCGCCGAGACCGTGCTCACCGCCTGCGCCGCCGCCCGGGTGCGCCGGGCCGTGCTCGTCACCAGCGCGATGGTGTACGGCGCGGCGCCGGACAACCCGGTGCCGCTGCCGGAGCACGCGCCGGTGGCGGCCGAGCCGACCGCCGGCATCGTCGGCGACTATCTGGAGATCGAGGCGCTGGCGCGGCGCTCGCGGCGCAGCCACCCGGGGCTGGAGGTGACCGTGCTGCGCCCGGCCACGCTGGTCGGCCCCGGCGTGGACACCGTGCTCACCCGCCACTTCGAGGCGCCGCGGCTGCTCACCGTGAAGGGCTGCTCGCCGCGCTGGCAGTTCTGTCACGTCGACGACCTGGTGTCCGCGCTCGAGCTCGCCGCGCTCGGCACGGTCTCCGGCGTGGTGGCGGTGGGCTGCGACGGCTGGCTGGAGATGGAGCAGGTCGAGGAGATCTCCGGGCTGCGCCGCCTGGAGCTGCCCGCCGGGCTCACCTTCGGCACGGCGCAGCGGCTGCACCGGCTCGGGTTCACCCCGGCCCCGGCCACCGATCTGCACTACGTCGTCTACCCGTGGGTGGTGGACTGCGCCACGCTGCGCGCCGCCGGGTGGAAACCGGCCTGGACCAACGAGGCGGCGCTGCGGCAGCTCATCGAGCTGCGCGAGGGCAGGCACGCGGTGGTGGGCCGCCGGGTCTCCGGCAAGGACGCCACGCTCACCGCGGCCACCGCGGCCGGCGCCACCGCCGCGCTCATCGGCACCGCGGCGATCGTCCGCCGGGTGCGCAAGCGCCGCGGCTGAGCGCCCGGCCCGACCGCACCCCGGACGGGTAGGCTGCAGATCGTGGACGTCATCCGACTGCTGGGCATTCGCGAAACCCCGCTGTCCGTGGCCGAGGTGGCCGCCGCGGTGGCCGACCACGCCGCGGGCGGCACCACGCTGTTCGTCGGCACGGTCCGCGACGAGGATCACGGCAAGAAGGTGACCCGCCTGGTGTACGAGGCGCACCCCACCGCGGAGGCCGAGCTGCGCCGGGTCGCGGAGAAGGTGGCCGCCGACTTCCCGGTCACCGCGCTCGCCGCGGTGCACCGCGTCGGCGAGCTCGCCCTCGGCGACATCGCCGTGATCGTCGCGGTCGCGGCGCCCCACCGCGGCGAGGCGTTCCAGGCGTCCCGGAGGCTCATCGACGACCTCAAGGCGCAGGTGCCGATCTGGAAGCACCAGTTCTTCGCGGACGGCACGAGCGAGTGGGTCGGCGCCTGCGAGGCGTCCTGATCCGCACCCGCGCGTAGAGTTCCCTCATGTCCCGACGCGCACTGACCCTGTTGCTGGCGGGCCTGCTGACGCTCCTGCTCGGTACGGTGGGCGCCTGGCTGCCCGTGCCGTACGTCGTGCTGAGCCCCGGGCCGACCGAGAACACGCTCGGCGAGGTCCAGGGCAGGCCGGTGATCCGGATCGAGGGGCACGAGACCTATCCGACCTCCGGTGGGCTCAACCTCGTCACCGTGGCCTACCAGGGCGGCCCCGGCGGCGGGATCAACCTGCTCACCGCGCTGCGCGGCTGGGTGGACCCCACCACCGCGGTGGTGCCGCAGGAGACGATCTTCCCGGCGAACGACAGCGTGCAGGAGGTCGAGGAGCGCAACAGCCGGGAGATGACCAACTCGCAGCAGCTCGCCACGGCCGCGGCGCTCCGGGAGCTGAACATCCCCGTCCGCACCGTGATCGCCGTGCAGGGCACCCAGAAGGGCTCGCCCGCGCACGGCAGGCTGCAGGTGGGCGACGAGATCGTCTCGGTGGACGGCCGGACGGTGTCGACCACCGACGAGATCGCGGCCGCGGTGCAGCGGCACCAGCCGGGCGAGCGGGTGCGCTTCGTGGTGGAGCGCAAGGGCAAGCGGGTCACCGTGGACCTTGAGACGGTCGCCGCGGGGAACGGCCGGGTCCAGGTCGGGGTGCTCATGGCCCCGCAGTTCAAGTTCCCGTTCACCGTGGACATCACCGTGGGCGACGTGGGCGGCCCGAGCGCGGGCCTGATGTTCGCCCTCGGCATCTACGACAAGCTCACTCCGGGCTCGCTCACCGGCGGCTTGACGATCGCCGGGACCGGCACGATCGACGAGCACGGCCGGGTGGGCCCGATCGGCGGCATCCAGCAGAAGATGGTGGGCGCGCGCCGCAGCGGCGCGACGATCTTCCTCACCCCGGCGGAGAACTGCGCGGAGGCGGTCAAGGCGGTGCCGAACGGCCTGCGGCTGGTGAAGGTGGAGACCCTGCGCGGCGCGCTCGACGCGCTCGAGGCGCTCACCAGCGGCGACCGGCGGGCCGCGGACCGGGTGCCGGCCTGCTCCTCGGCCTCCGCCGCGGACTGACCCGCCGCGGGGTGACGGGATCGATGCGGGCCCGAGCGCCGCGCGAGACGCGGGAGCACGGCCGCCCGGGACGTACCATTGACCGACATCCGACTGACCGACATCCGAAACGGGGCGCGTTCGGGAACCACGGCGGCCGATGAGTCGTTAGGCGGCGTGAACGACGCTCCCAGCCTGTACGTTGCCGTTGACGGACCGATGCTCTGAGACAAGGGGTGGGCGTTGAGCTTCCGGACCCCCGGAGCCGGCCGGGCGATGCGCTTGCCCCGCCGGCCACGACTTCTGCTACCCGTCCTGATCGCCCTCGGGGCGATCGTGCTGCTCTTCTACATCTTCACCGGGATCTACACCGACTACCTGTGGTACGACTCGGTGAACTACACCGCGGTCTTCTCCACGGTGGTGTGGACCCAGGTGCTGCTGTTCGCGGTCGGCGCCCTGCTCATGGTCGGCATCGTCGGGGGCAACATGCTCCTGGCGTACCGGATCCGGCCGCTGTTCGGCATCGGCATGTTCGGCAGCCCGTCCGGTGCCGACCGGTACCGGATGGCGGTGGACCCGCATCGTAAGATCGTCTTCCTCCTCGGCATGGGGCTGCTCGCCCTGTTCGCCGGGTCCTCCACCGCGGGGCAGTGGCGCACCTGGCTGCTCTTCTGGAACCGCACGCCGTTCAACGTGCGCGATCCGCAGTTCAACCTGGACGTCTCGTTCTTCATGTTCACGTATCCGTTCCTGCGGATGCTGTTGAACTTCCTGTTCACCGCGGTGATCCTGTCGATCGTCGCGGCCGCGATCGTGCACTACCTGTACGGCGGCTTCCGGCTGGGGCAGCCCGGCGGGGTGCACGCCACGCGCGGCGCGCGCGCCCACCTGTCCGCGCTGCTCGGCGTGTTCGTCCTGCTCAAGGCCGTCGCCTACTGGGTGGACCGGTACGGCCTGGCGTTCTCCGAGCGGGGCTTCGTGCACGGCCCGTCGTACACCGACGTCAACGCGGTGCTGCCGGCGAAGACGATCCTCGCGATCATCGCGCTGCTGTGCGCCGCGCTGTTCTTCGCCGGTGTGGTACGGCCCGGCGGCATGCTGCCCGGCGTCGCGTTCGGCCTGCTCGTGCTCTCCGCCGTGCTGATCGGCGGGGTCTACCCGGCGCTGGTCGAGCAGTTCCAGGTCAAGCCGAACCAGCAGGCGATGGAGGCGCCGTACATCCAGCGCAACATCGAGGCGACCCGGAAGGCGTACGGCGTCGAGGACGCGCAGGTCGAGGAGTACAACGCGGTCACCAACGCCGCGCAGGCCAAGGCGCAGGAGGACGACACCGTCCCCGGCGTGCGGCTGCTCGACCCGTCGCTGATCTCCTCCAGCTACCAGCGCTGGCAGGGCTTCCGCGACTACTACCAGTTCCCGCCGAAGCTCGACATCGACCGGTACACGATCAACGGCGTGGAGACCGACACCGTGGTCGCGGTCCGCGAGGTGAAGGCCCCGGAGACCAACAACTGGATCAACCGGCACCTCGTCTACACGCACGGGTACGGCATGGTCGCCGCCCCGGGCAACAAGGTGACCGAGGGCAACCCCGACTTCGTCGAGGCGAACATCCCGCCGTCGAACGCGCTCGGCAGCTACGAGCCGCGCATTTACTTCGGCGAGAACTCGCCCGAGTACTCGGTGGTCGGCGGCGGCAAGATCGAGCTGGACTACGTCGACGACAACAACCAGCAGGTCAGCACGCAGTACACCGGCAAGGGCGGGGTGCCGATCGGCTCGTTCTTCCACCGCCTGCTGTACGCGGCGAAGTACAACGAGCCGAACTTCATCCTCTCCGGCGCGATCAACCAGAACTCCAAGATCCTCTACATCCGGAACCCGCGGGACCGGGTGCAGCAGGTCGCGCCGTTCCTCACGCTCGACGGCGACCCGTACCCGGCGATCGTGAACGGCCGCATCCTGTGGATCATCGACGGCTACACGATCTCCAACGGGTACCCGTACTCGCAGAGCAACAGCCTGCGGGACATGACCCGGGACACCTCCACCGAGGCGCACCGCGTCGTCGGCCAGCCCGCCGACCGGATCAACTACATCCGCAACTCGGTGAAGGCGACGGTGGACGCCTACGACGGCACCGTCACCCTGTACGCCTGGGACGACTCCGACCCGCTGCTGCGCACCTGGCAGAAGGCGTTCGGCGGCGCGATCATCAAGCCGCGCTCGGAGATCAGCCCGGAGCTGAAGTCGCACCTGCGCTACCCGACGGACCTGTTCAAGGTGCAGCGGGAGATCCTCTCGAAGTACCACGTCACCGAGGCGCAGGCGTTCTTCAGCAACACGAACGTGTGGAACGTCCCGGACGACCCGAACGCCAAGGGCATCCGCCAGCCGCCCTACTACGTGACGCTGCGCATGCCCGGCACGGACAAGCCGGCGTTCTCCCTCACCAGCACCTTCACCAAGGGTGAGGCGCAGCTCGCGGCGTTCATGGCCGTCGAGGCGACCACCGAGGACGCGAACGCCCGCATCCGCATCCTGCAGCTCCCGGCCGGTACGCCCATCCAGGGCCCGGTCCAGGTGCAGACGAACTTCAAGGCGGCGATCGCGAACGACCCCACGTTCCAGCGCAGCGGTTCCACCGAACCGATCTTCGGCAACCTGCTGACGCTGCCGTACCGGGGCGGCCTGCTGTACGTGCAGCCGATCTACGTCCAGGTGAAGGACGCGGTCAAGCAGTACCCGGTGCTCACCCGCGTCATGGTGATGTTCGGCAGCGGCCAGGTGGGCAACGGCCGGACCCTGGAGGAGGCGCTGCAGCAGGTGTTCGGCGGCTCCGACGCGCAGAGCCGGCGGTCCGAGACCGAGACCGAGACCCGTGAGGAGGCCACCGCGCGGAGCGCGGTCGCGGACGCCGCCGAGAAGGTGAAGAAGGCCTACGAGGACGCCCAGGAGGCGTTCAAGGCCGGTGACTGGGCCAAGTACGGCGAGGCGCAGAAGGCGCTGAGCGAGGCGATCGAGGAGATGGACGCCGCGGTGCGCCGGGCCGAGAACGAGCCGGCCGCGTCGCCGTCGCCCTCCCCGTCGCCCGCGCCGACCGGGTCGCCCTCGCCGACGGCGACACCGCCGCCGAGCCCGGAGGCGTCCGCCCCACCGGGCGCCTAGCCCGAAACCCACGACCGGCCCCACGCCCCGCCTGCGGGTGTGGGGCCGCGTCGTTCCCGGCCGTTCACCGCGCTTCCGCGCCGATTTGCATCCGGTACCACGGGGCCTATAACCTAATGACTGCCGACGCGGGGTGGAGCAGTTCGGTAGCTCGCTGGGCTCATAACCCAGAGGTCGTAGGTTCAAATCCTACCCCCGCTACGAAGAAGAGGCCCGGCCTCCGGAAAGGGAGGCCGGGCCTCTGAGTGTCTCCGGACCGATTACCTGGACCGGCCGGGATCGCCAGAGCGGTGCGGTCGGATTTTCCGGTCATCGGTGACGAGGGGTTTCGTACGCACGCACGGGGCCCGCGCCGGCCTCGGAAGCATCCGGTCGCAAGCCGACGCGAAGGGCCGTCGCCGGGGCGTGCGGGAAGACACTGCGGGAAGAGCCACGGACGGGGCCGGTGCCACGGCCGCCGGGGAAGGCCCGGGCGGTGTCGGCCCTGCCGCCGCCGAGGCACGGCCGGGCGTCACACCGCGGTCCGGCCGCCGGACGCGGTCGCCGCCGGGTGCGGGAGCGGGGCCGTCGCCGTCAGCGGGCGCTGCGGCCCTCGATGTCCTCCAGGGAGATCGTGCCGCGGGTGCCGCGCAGCGCGAACCCGTGGCGCCACCGGCCGTGGTCGCGCAGCGCGCCGGCCGGCGTGATCGGGGTCTCGGTGAGCTTGAGCCAGTTCTCCCCGATCCGCACGTACGAGGAGGCGACGTCACCCGACACCACGAGGGCGAGCTTGTCCCCGGGCCGCAGCGGCTGATCGGCCTGGTTGGTCTCGTGCCGGCGCTCGCCGCCGACGTACACGTCGATGCCCACCTGCTTGCGGGTGTTGTTGTACCAGGCGCCGACGTAGTTGGCCTCGTTCAGGATCCGGCCGACGAACACGCTGTCCTCCATCTCGCCGGTCTCGGCGAATGGGCCCAGGGTGATGACGGTGACCGTGTCGTGGGTCGCGGGCGCCCCGTTCAGCGCGAACCAGCCGTAGAACGCCGGGGCGCCGTAGCCGACGATCCTGCCGTCCCGGAAGGCGTACCGGGGCTCGAGCTCGTACCGCCCCACCTGGGGGTTGTCCGGCCGGAAGATCTGGTAGGCGCCGCGGGACGTGGAGTCGTCGAACGTGTCGATCGTGTCGCGGGTCGGGTACGCGTCGAGGTCGAGCGCCGGGCGGGGACCCACGGAGGCGGCCCTCGGGCGCTGGACGCCGCCGGTGTCGGCGTCCTCCGGGAGCAGAAACGGCGCGAGAGCCGCGCCGCCGGCGGCGACGAGCCCCGCCGCCGCCGCTCCGCCGACGAGCAGCGACCGGCGGGACGGGCGGGCCGGCTCGTCGCCGATCGACCGGGTCGCGGCGGCCGCCGCCGGTGCGGGCGCCGACGGGGCGGACGACGCGGGCCGGGCGGACCCCGCGGCGCCGGCCCACGGGCCCGGGGCGGAGGTGAGCCTGAGCAGCAGGTACTCGGCGGTCGGCCGGTCGCCCGGATGCTTGGCGAGGCAGGACGCCACGAGCGAGCACAGCGGCTCCGGCACCCCGGTCAGGTCGGGGTCCTTGTTGAGGATGGCGTTGAGGATCGCGGGGATGGTGTCGCCGGTGAACGGCAGCCGCCCGGTCGCCGCGAACACCATCGTGACCCCCCAGGAGAAGATGTCCGAGGCGGGCGTGACCGGCTCCCCGGCGAGCAGCTCGGGGGACATGAACGCGGGCGTGCCGGTCACCTGGGTGGAGGTGGTCATGGCGTCGAGGGCCCGGGCGATGCCGAAGTCGATGAGCACGGGGCCTTCGGGGCCGAGGATCACGTTGGCGGGCTTGACGTCGCGGTGCACGATCCCGGTGCGGTGGATCGAGGCGAGCGCGGTGAGCGTGCTGATCGCCAGGCGCTGCAGCCCGCCGCCGGTGCGCGGCCCGTCCTCGCGGACCATGGTGAGCAGCGACGGCCCGGGCACGTACTCGCTGACGAGGTACGGCTGGTCGCCGAGCATGCCGGTGCCGATCAGCCGGGCGGTGCAGAACGGCGCCACGCTCGCCGCGACCTGGGCCTCGCGCAGGAACCGGCGCCGGGCGTCGGGATCGGCCGCCGCGCCGTGGTGCAGCACCTTGATCGCCACGCGGCCGTGGACGGGGGATTCAGCGAGGTAGACCGTGCCCTGCCCGCCCGCGCCGAGCCGGCGCACCACCCTGTACTCCCCGATGCGCTCCGGCATATCGACGCCGGCATTCCGAGCCCACGTCACCCAGCCCCCCTATTCGCATCCCTGGCGACCGAATGCCGCCCCAAGCCTATCGCGGGAGCAGGATAAGAAGATCCGCCTGCACCGCGATTACCGGACGTGAAACTTTCACATTCGCGAAACGGGGAAGTGGGCCGTATTCCGCGGGGGCGGTCATTCCCCGGGCAACGAATCCCGGATTTCCGGCCGCGCCGGCCGTGCCTCGGGCCGAACGGGCGGCCCGCACGGAGGCGGCCGGCGGGTCCGGCGCGGAGTCGGTGACGCGGAGGCTCGCCGTACCCGGCCCCGGGCGTTCCGCCGCTGGTCGCGGCCGTATCCCGCGCCGTGAGCCGGATGCGCGGCCGGTCGCGGGGCGGGACCAGGCGGGGCGGCGCTTCCGCGGGCGCTTTCCCGGGAGGGGGCGCGCCCGCCGTGCCGTGGAATATTCATCGGGGCGCCGAGGTGATTCATCCCGGGAACGGCGGCATCGTCACTGAATTCGATCCGTTGGGGGTGAGCGGCGCCGGTGCCGCGGTGCCGAATGAGATGCCCGCGCGGCCGGGGATTCACCGCCGGTCCGCCGTTCCGGACACGCAAAGAACAGGCGTTTTCATCGGCCGCGGCATCGGCGGGCGGGCCGTTTCGCGTCGTCGCCTCTGCTCCGTGGGGACACCGTGCTCGCGCGCACCTGCCGCGATCGCGGCAGGTACACCGCCCGCTCGGCCACGGCGCAGCAAGAACGTACATTACGCGCGCCGATCGCCCACCTAGCCTCCTTGATCGAGCAACAGGGGGACCCGGCCATCGCGGACCGCAGGGAGACGGCGATCGGCCGCCGGGGCCGTCCCACCGGCGCACCGCCACCCCGGGCGCCGTCGCGACGGCCCGGCCGCTCGCCCGCCTTCCGTCCGGCGTCCGGGCCGGGGTGACCTGCCACGTCATCCGGTCAACGGGGGCACGTGTGAGACGACTGTTCGTTGCGCTGGTCGCGCTGGCCGCGGTGCTGGCCGTGCCGGTTCCCGCGCAGTCCGCGCAGGTGGCGTCGTACTGGGGCGGTTCGTTCAACATGGACCACGGCAACGGCGATTACGCCGGGGTCAACTGGACGGATCGGGCCGATGCCGTCATCGCCAGCATCAAATCGCGGCAGCCGGCGTTCCTCGCCGTCCAGGAGACCTGCTACCAGTGGGTGACGAGGATCCGCGACGCGACGGGGTACGGCGCCTACATCGGCGGTGTCGCCCCGTCGCGTGGGGCCGCGGACCGCCAGTGCTTCAACTCCGGCGGGGGCGGAACATTCGGGAACGCGGTGTTCTTCCAGAAGTCCTTCCTGCCCAATGCGTATCCGCGCGAGCACAACCTGCGCACGCACGACGTGAAGTACGCCGACAAGATCGAGCAGCGCGAGATGCTGTGCGTCGTCTCCGACACGGTGCGGCGCGTCGTGTGCTCGGCCCACCTCACTCGGGGCAGAAGCAATAACAATAACAAAAACGAGCCGGATCGGCCTGCGGCCCGGGCTCATGAGGCCAGCGTGATCAAGGAGGACCTGCGCTACTGGTACTCCGGCTACACGGTGTTCCTCGGCGTCGACGCCAACGCGCTTCCGACGGAGGCGCCGCTGAACCAGCTCTACCACTCCTCGTACGGCGGGGGCGCCGGTGGTAGCTGGAAGGAGGCCACCAGCCCGTGCGACGACCAGATGGCGCCGAACTGCCGGTCGGGCCCGGCCACTCACTCGGACGGGAAGATCGACTATCTGTTCGTCACGCCGAGCGTGCGGATCAACGGCCGGTCGGTGACCAAGGCGAGGTACTCCGGTCACAGCCTCGTCTGGGCGATCGTGGCGTTCTGACGGCGGACGTTCCGGCGGAGCCCGAGCCGGGCGCTCGGTGGGCCGTCCGAGCGAGACCCGCCGCGCCGGTGAGCCGGCCGCCGCGCGAGCGGCCGGCTCTTGCCCGGGCGGAGCGGGCGGGGGACCATGGACGGAAAGTGATCGGGAGGACACTGATCGTCGGGAGCGGGCGTGCGGGGAACGGGCAAGGTCCTCTACGTCATCGCGTGCGCCGCCGCGCCCGCGGGCGACGTGGGGCGGCTCGTCGAGCTCGCCCACCGGGA
The DNA here is from genome assembly GCA_003242605.1 of Actinomycetota bacterium. Taxonomy (GTDB): domain Bacteria; phylum Actinomycetota; class Actinomycetes; order Streptosporangiales; family Streptosporangiaceae; genus Thermopolyspora. Next base: position 5,512 of record QGUZ01000003.1, on the reverse strand, counting down.
GGGGTGGGAGGTGCAGGTCGTGGCCACCCCCTCCGCCCTCGACTTCATCGACGTCCCCGCCCTGGAGCGGCAGACCGGCCGGCCGGTGCGCAGCCGGTACCGCAAGCCGACCGAGCCGAAGCCGCCGCGCGCGGACGCGATCGTCGTCGCCCCCGCCACGTACAACACGATCAACAAGTTCGCCCAGGGGATCGCCGACACCTACGCCCTGGGCCTGCTCGCGGAGGCGCCCGGGCTGGGCATCCCGGTCGTGGTGCTGCCCTTCCTCAACAGCGGCCTCGCGGCCCGCACGCCGTTCCGGCAGGCCGTGGCGACGCTGCGCGCCGAGGGGGTCCGCATCCTGCTGGGACCCGGCCGGTTCGAGCCGCACCCGCCGGACGCCGGGCCCGCGGCGGCCGCCGCCTTCCCCTGGCATCTCGCCCTCGCCGAGCTGCCGGTCTGATCGCCGGACCGGGCGTGGCCCGGGCGGCCGGGGCGCGGTCAGTCCTGCGGGCCGTCGCCGCGCCGGGGGCGCCGCTCGGCGGGCGCGCGGAGCACGGCGTCGAAGAGCCGGGCGAGTTCCTGCGCGTCCTGGCCGGCGTGGTGGGTGTGCGGGAGATCGGTGATGCCGAGGGCGTGTTTGATACGGCCCTTGCGGGTGGCGACCCACTCTTCGCCGGTGCGGCCCATCCAGTAGCCGCGCAGATCGATGCCGGAGCCGGTGGCGCCGAACGGGCTCTTCCCGTGAAACGCATGAAGTACCAGTACACGAACATGCCGTCCCAGACGGCGGGGGCGGCGAGGAAGACCGGGCGGCCGATCCGGCGCAGGCCGCTGATCCAGCGGGCGGCGGCGCGCATCGCCTCCTCGGCGGCGGCGCCTCACGGAGGAGGCGGTCCCGGTCGAGGCCGGAGACGGCGAGGGCCGCGGGGACGAAGTCGTCAAAAGATCGGGCGGATCTCGGTGTAGAAGGTGAGGTCCGGGCGGCCGGCCACGGCCATGCCGAGCGAGAGCGTGCCGTACGGCCCGGGGATCGGCCCGTCGGCCTTCACGTCCAGGCCACATACGGTTCCGGCAGATCCGGCATGCCGGTGACTGTAGGCGGAGCGGCGGGCGGGGCGCGATCGGTTAACGGCGGGCGGCCGGTCGCGTACGACACCACCTGGGCTATTAGTGGCTGACTGTCCCAAATCTGATCATTTGCCGGTGTTTCGCTACCGTTGATGGGTGACGCTCGAGCCTTCTCCCCACCTCGGCATGAGCACGCTCACGCTGACCCCGGCCCGGCGCCTCGCGATCCTCGTCACGCTCGGCGCCCTCTCCGCCTTCGGGCCGCTCTCGCTCGACCTCTACCTGCCGTCGCTGCCGGATCTCGCCGCGGACCTCGGCGCCACCGAGGCGCTCGGCCAGCTCACGATCTCCCTGTGCATGATCGGCCTGGCCGCCGGGCAGCTCCTCGTCGGACCGGTGAGCGACCGCACCGGCCGGCGCGTGCCGCTGCTCATCGGCGTGGCGCTCTACGCCGTCACCTCGGTGCTGTGCGCCCTCGCCCCGTCCATCTGGGCGCTCATCGCGCTGCGGCTGCTGCAGGGCCTCGCCGGAGCGGCCGGGATCGTGATCGCCCGCGCGATCGTGCGCGACCTGTTCGAGGGCGCCGAGGCGGCGCGGGTGTTCTCGCTCATGGTGCTCGTCACCGGCCTCGCCCCGATCCTCGCGCCGCTCGCCGGCGCCCAGATCGCCCGGTTCGCCGACTGGCGGGGCCAGTTCGTCGTGCTCGCCGTCATCGGGGCGCTGCTCGCCGCCGCGGCCTGCACGCTGCCGGAGACGCTGCCCGCGTCCCGCCGCCACGACGGCGGCCTGCGCGCCACCCTCCGGCAGTTCGGCGCGCTGGTGACCGACCGCTGGTTCCTCGTGCACGCCCTGGTGCTGTCGGCGGGCGGCTGCGCGCTGTTCGCGTACATCTCGTTCAGCTCGTTCGTGCTGCAGAACGGCTACGGCATGAGCGGGCAGGCGTTCTCGGTCGTCTTCGCGACCAACGCGGTCGGCCTCATGCTCTCCGGCAACCTCAACCGGGTGGCGCTGCGCCGGTTCCCGCCGCGCCGCATGCTCACCGCCGGCGTGAGCACCGGCCTGGCCGGGGCGTGCGTCGCGGTCGCCGCGGTGCAGTTCGGCTGGGGGCTGCCCGGCCTGCTGCCGGGGATCTTCGTCACCGTGTTCGGCATGGGCATGATCATGCCGAACGCCACGGCGCTGGCGATGGAGCCGCACGCCGAGCGGGCCGGGACCGCCTCCGCGCTGCTCGGCACGCTGCAGTTCCTCGCCGGCGCCACGGTGCCGCCGCTCGTCGCCACCGGCGGGGCCACCGCCTCCGCCATGACCTGGACCATGGCGGGCGGGATGGCGGCGGGCCTCGCGCTGCTCGGGCTGGTGCGTACGGCCCGGCGGCCGGTCACCGCCCGGGTGCGCTGACCGGCGGGTCCGCGCGGACGCGGCGGGGCCACCGCCCCGGCCCGGAGTCCCGGACCGAGCGCGGTGGCCCCGGAGTGGTCGTCCCGCCACCGGCGGACGCGCCGGCCTCTCGCTACGGCGAGACCGCGGCGATATGGCCGAAGCCGCCGTCGCGCCGCCGGTAGAGGATCGCCCCCCGGCCGCTGAGCGCGTCGGCGTAGAAGAGGAAGGGCCGCGGCTCGGCGGCGAGGCGCCCGACCGCCTCGTCGAGGGTGAGCTCGGGCGCCGGGTTCTCGTCGAGGCGGACCGGCAGGTAGGTCTGCGGCGGGCGGCCGGGCCGCAGGCGGGCCAGGCCGTACCCCTCCGCGGTGCGCCAGACCACTGCGTCGCCCCCCGTGGACGCGTCGGTGAACAGGTAGAAGTCGTGGTCCAGCAGCTCCATCGCGAAGATCGCCTGCTCGGGGGTCGACGGCTCCGGCGCGACGTACTTGCGCCGGATCACCGCCGACGGTCCCACCCCCGCGGGCGTGGCGGTCCGGATCGTGTGCCGGTGCCGCCCGCGCAGCGACCGCCAGTCGCGCGTGGTGCGGTCGAGCCGCACCCGGAGGCGGTCCAGCAGCTCGGTGACGGCCTCCTGCAGGGTGGGTCCCTCCGCCTGGGCGCGGATCTGCCGGCCGTTGACGTTGAGGCTCGCCTCGGCGACCGGCGGACGGTCCGGGCCGGGCTCCGCCGGCCGGGTGAGCTTCACCTGCGCGGACAGGACCGGCTCCCTGCAGCGTCCGGCGAGCGCGGCGATCCGCTCCCGCGCCCGCTCCGCCACCGCCCGCGACACTCTGCCGCGCGTCACCACCTGGACGTCGCCGGCGGAGAGCGCGGCATGCGCCGTCTTCGTCATCGCGGCCCCTCCTTCTCAGCGGTCTCACCGGTAGCCTTCCGCTTCCGGCACGGCGCCGAGGAGAGGCCTTGGTCCCCGCGCCCGCGGCCCTAGGTCCCGCCGGACGACACCCGCCCGGCGGCCGCCGCGACGTGCGGTGCCCGGGCCCCGCGGCGCCGCGCGCGGGCGCTCCCGGCCGGGGAGCCGGACCGGCCGTCGCGGGACGGGGCGGGCGGCCCAGGTCGGGAGTGGTATGCGATCCTTGGTAGGTTTCCCGGTGATAGTTGGACCACATGGACAATCGGAGGATCAGCGGGGTGGAAGTCGAGCAGACCGTGCTGCCCGGAATCGGGCTACGGCACGAGTTCACCACGCATTCCGGGCGTCGGATCGGAGTCGTCTCGCACCGTTCGGGCCGGCGGGACCTGGTCATCTACGATGCCGAGGACCCGGACAAGGCGTCTGAGACGATCCAGCTCAACGAGGAGGAGGCCAACGCGCTGGTCGAGCTGCTCGGCGCCCCGCGGATCGTGCAGCGGCTCCAAGCGTTGCACCGCGACGTCGAAGGCCTGGTCAGCGAGAAGGTCCCCGTCCCGCCCGGTTCCCCGTACGACGGGCGCCCGATGGGTGACGCGAGGGTGCGCACCCGTACCGGTGCCTCGATCGTCGCGGTGGTGCGGGGCTCGCAGGTGTTCGCCAGCCCGGCCCCCGACTTCAGGCTGACCGGCCAGGACGTCGTCGTTGTGGTTGGCAGTCCGGAAAGCACCGCTGCGGTCGCCGACATCTTCACCAACGGGTAAACAGAAAGGCGGCGCGTGCACCATACGGCGATCCTGTTCCTGGAGTTCGGCGCGGTCCTGCTCGGGTTGGGTGTCCTCGGGGCACTCGCCCTGAAGGCCGGAATCTCTCCCATCCCGCTCTACCTGATCGCCGGTCTCGCGTTCGGGACCGGCGGCATCCTTCCCCTGGCGACCAGCGAGGAGTTCATCTCCACCGGAGCCGAGCTGGGCGTCATCCTGCTGTTGCTCACGCTCGGCCTCGAGTACAACGCCGACGAGCTGGTGACCAGCCTGAAGAGCAACGCCCCGTCAGGCCTGGTGGACCTGGTCCTCAACGCCGCGCCCGGGGCGATCTGCGCGTTGCTGCTCGGCTGGGGACCGGTCGCGGCGGTGGCGATGGCGGGCGTCACCTACGCCACCTCGTCCGGCATCACCGCGAAGGTGCTGTCCGACCTGGGGTGGATCGGTAACCGCGAGACGCCGGTCGTGCTCTCCCTGCTGGTCTTCGAGGACCTCACGATGGCGATCTACCTGCCGATCCTCACGGCGATGCTCGCCGGGGTGAGCTTCGCCATGGGCGCGGCCACGGTCGCCATCGCGCTCGCCACGGTGAGCATCGTGCTGATCGTGGCGCTGAAGTTCGGGCGGTGGATCGAGGCGTTCGTATCCAGCCCCAACTCCGAGGTGCTGCTGCTCAAGGTGGTCGGCCTCGCCCTGCTGGTGGCCGGCATCGCCCAGGAGCTCCAGGTGTCGTCGGCGGTCGGCGCGTTCCTCGTCGGCATCGCCCTCTCGGGTGAGATCGCCAAGGAGGCGGAGGCGCTGCTGGCCCCGCTGCGGGACCTGTTCGCGGCGGTGTTCTTCGTGTTCTTCGGCCTGCAGACCGACCCGTCGAAGATCCCGCCGGTGGCCGGGCTCGCCGCGGTGCTCGCGCTGGTCAGCTTCGTCACCAAGCTGCTGACCGGCGTGATCGCGGCCCGCCGGGCCGGTATCGCGAGGGCCGGTCGCGTCCGCGCCGGCATCGCGCTCGTGCCCCGCGGTGAGTTCAACATCGTCATCGCCGGGCTCGCCGTGGCCGCGGGCGCGCACCCCGACCTCGGCCCGCTCGCCGCGACCTACGTGCTGATCCTCGCGGCGTTCGGCCCGCTCGCCGCGCGCGTGATCGAGCCGCTCATCACCAAGGTGGCGGCGAAACGGGAGCGGGCCGCGGCGGCCTGAGCCCCCCGGTGCGCCGCCGGGCCCGCCCGGCGAGCGCGCCCCGACGAGGACGATCACGTTCGCGGCCGCCGGTCGACCGGACGCCTCCCGGGCGCCCGACAAGGACGTCGTGATCGCCGGAAGCGCCGGAGCGCCCGTCACCCCTCGCGGTGGCGGGCGCTCCGGCGTCTCGGCGGGGTCCCCACGCCGCGGCCTCGGGGAGCGCGGGCGATGCGGC
>QGUZ01000100.1 GCA_003242605.1 Actinomycetota bacterium | reverse complement strand
CCATGTGCGCCACGAAGCCGAACCGGTCGCGCAGCGGCGCGGGCAGCAGCCCGGCCCGGGTGGTCGCCCCGACCAGCGTGAACGGCGCGATGTCGAGCGGGATCGCGGTCGCGCCCGGCCCCTTGCCGACGACGATGTCGACGCGGAAGTCCTCCATCGCCAGGTAGAGCATCTCCTGGGCGGGGCGGGAGGTGCGGTGGATCTCGTCGATGAACAGCACCTCTCCCTCCGACAGCGTGGAGAGGATCGCCGCGAGGTCCCCGGCGCGCTCCAGCGCCGGGCCGGAGGTGACCCGCAGCGGCACCCCCAGCTCGGCCGCGATGATCATGGCGAGGGTGGTCTTGCCGAGCCCCGGCGAGCCGCTCATCAGGATGTGGTCCGGCGGGCGGCCGCGGGCCCGGGCGCTCTCCAGCACGAGCGAGAGCTGCTCGCGCACCCGCGCCTGGCCGACGAACTCATCGAGCCGCTTGGGGCGCAGCGCCGCCTCGATCGCGCGCTCGTCCCCGGCGGCGTCGGGCGACACCAGGTCACGATCATCGGTCATGCACGATCACCTGTCCCCTCGGCCTACCGGACGCTGAGCACGCGCAGGGCGGCCTTGAGCAGGGCGGCCACGTCGGGGGTACGGCCGGCCGCGATCTCGGCGTCGGCCTGCGGGGCGACGGCGGCGACCGCCTCGTCGGCGTCCCGGGCCGAGTAGCCGAGGCCGACGAGGCCGGAGTGCACCTGCTCCCGCCACGGCGGCTCGGCCCGGCCGCCGTCGCCGAGAGCCGCGTTCACCGCCTCCTCGGGCGTGCCGAGCTTGTTCTTCAGCTCCACGATGATGCGCTGCGCCCCCTTGGGGCCGATGCCCGGCACCCGGGTGAGCGCCTTGACGTCGGCGCTCGCCACCGCGACCCGCAGCGCGTTCGGGGTGTGCACCGCGAGCATCGCCAGCGCCAGGCGGGGCCCGACGCCGCTCGCGGTCTGCAGCAGGTCGAAGACGGCGCGCTCGTCCTCGTCGGCGAAGCCGTACAGGGTGAGCGAGTCCTCGCGCACCACGAGCGAGGTGGCGAGCCGGGCCCGCTCCCCCACGCGCAGCGTGGCGAGGGTGGCCGGGGTGCAGTGCACGAGCATGCCCACGCCGCCGACCTCGATCACGGCGGCGCCCGGCCGGATCGCGGCGACCGTGCCCTCGACGGAGGCGATCACTCCACGGCCCTCCTCGATGACGGCGTCCGCCCGGTGACCGCCCCGGCCCCGGGTCCGGGGCTCGGGCCGGGGGCGCCGCCGGCGGGGGGCCCGAGGCCGCCGGGGGCCGTGGCGGCGGGGGGGGGGGGGGCCCCCCCCGCCCCGCCCCGCCACACGTGGCAGATGGCGAGCGCGAGCGCGTCCGCGGCGTCGGCGGGCCTGGGCGGGGCGTCCAGGCGCAGCAGGCGGGTGACCATGGCGCCGATCTGCCGCTTGTCGGCGTTGCCGTACCCGGTGATCGCGGCCTTCACCTCGCTCGGCGTGTGCAGCGCGACGGGGAGCCCGCGCCGCGCCGCGCAGGCGATGATCACGCCGGAGGCCTGCGCCACCCCCATCACGGTGCGGATGTTGACCTGGGCGAACAGGCGCTCCACCGCGACCACGTCGGGCCGGATCTCCTCCAGCCACCGCTCGACGCCCGCCTCGAGCGCGACGAGCCGCGCGCCGATGTCGTCCCCGGCCGGGGTGCGCACCACCCCCGCCCGGACCAGGGTGAGCGGGCTTCCGGGCCGCCCCTCGACGGCACCGAGCCCGCATCGGGTCAATCCCGGGTCGACGCCGAGCACCCGCACAAGCCCTCCCAACCCACCGAACATCAGTTCGCCACCCCGACCTTACAACGGGATGGCGCGGGAGATCGGCAGGGCCGCGGGATTTCGCCCGCGGGTCCGGGTCTCGGGCCGCCTTCCGGCCGGGTGACCGGCGTGCGACGGATCAGGCGTTGACCTTCTCCATGATCTCGTCGCTGACGTCGTAGTTCGCGTAGACGTTCTGCACGTCGTCGCTGTCCTCGAGGGCCTCGATGAGCCGGAACACCTTGCGGGCGTTCTCCTCGTCGAGCGGGACGGTCACCGACGGCAGGAAGGACACCTCGGCCGACTCGTACTCGATCCCGGCGTCCTGCAGCGCCTTGCGGACCGGGACGAGGTCGCTCGCCTCGCTGATCACCTCGAAGGACTCGCCGAGGTCGTTGACCTCCTCGGCACCGGCGTCGAGCACCGCGGCGAGCACGTCGTCCTCGGTGAGGCCGTCGGCCTTGGGGACGATCACGACGCCCTTGCGGTTGAACATGTACGCCACCGAGCCCGGGTCGGCCATCGACCCGCCGTTGCGGGTCATCGCGGTCCGCACCTCGGAGGCGGCCCGGTTGCGGTTGTCGGTGAGGCACTCGATGAGCAGGGCGACGCCGCCGGGACCGTACCCCTCGTAGGTGATCGTCTGGTAGTCGGCGCCCCCGGACTCCAGGCCGCCACCCCGCTTGCGGGCCCGCTCGATGCTGTCGAGCGGCACGCTGTTCTTGCGGGCCTTCAGGATCGCGTCGTACAGCGTCGGGTTGCCGTCGGGGTCCGGACCTCCGGTCCGCGCCGCCACCTCGATGTTCTTGATGAGCTTGGCGAACAGCTTGCCCCGCTTGGCGTCGAGCGCGGCTTTCTTGTGCTTCGTCGTCGCCCATTTGGAGTGGCCGGCCATCGCCTAGAGCTCCCTTACCATCTCGACAAAGTACGAATGCACTCGCCCGTCCCCGGTGAGCTCCGGATGGAACGCTGTGGCGAGCAGCGGTCCCTGCCGGACCGCGACGATCCTACCGTCATCGGCGGTGCCCGACGCCGCCCGTGGACCGCCGCCGGCGGGGACCCTGGCGAGGACCTCGACCCCCGCCCCGACCGACTCCACCCACGGCGCGCGGATGAATACGCCGCGTATCCGCCCGCGGTCGGCGAACTCGAGGTCGGCCTCGAACGAGTCGACCTGGCGGCCGAACGCGTTGCGGCGCACGGTCATGTCGATGCCGCCGATCGTGCGCTGTCCCTCGATGCCGCCCTCGATCCGGTCGGCCAGCATGATCATGCCGGCGCACGAGCCGTACGCGGGCATGCCCTCCTTCACCCGCAGCCGCAGCGGCTCGAGCAGCTCGAACGCCTCGGCCAGCTTCCACATCGTGGTGGACTCCCCGCCGGGGATCACCAGCGCGTCCACGGCGGCGAGCTCGGCCGGGCGGCGCACGGTCGTCGCGCGGGCCCCGGCCGCCTCGAGCGCGCGCACGTGCTCGCGCACGTCGCCCTGGAGGGCGAGCACCCCGATGGCAGGCGCAGTCGCCACAAACGGTCCCTTCACCTCTCGTCCAGGGCCGGGCGTGCGACGGCACGCCCCGGGCCCTGTGCCCGTCACGGAAATCCGCCAGACAGCCTAAGGCCACGGCGGGCGTGCTCCGCAACGCGGTATCCCCCGTCGGACCGCCGCGGACGCCTCGCGACGGACGGGTCGTGACGGGCGCGTCATGGGCGGGCACGGGCGTCTCGCCGGGCTCCGCGCCGGGGGCGGCGAGGCCGGTGCGGGCCGCGGGACGGCCGCGGCCCGCACGGCGCTACGGCCGGGTCTCCTCCTCGATCGTCCACTGGATAATGTCCGTGCCCGACCGGAACGCCCCGGGGCCGGGCGAGCGCCGGTAGGTGCAGTGCAGCCTGGGCACCCGGTCCTCGACGACGAACTGCGCCCGCGGCTCGGCCGGGGCCCCCGGCCGCGTGACGTACGGCACCACCATGAAGTCGGCGGTGAGCGTCTCGCGGGTAATGCGGGTGCGCACGTACCCGCGGCGCGCGTCGTGGTGGCGCAGGTGCGGGTTGATGGCGAGGAACGGGTCGGTGGCCGGGTCGATGTCGCGGCCGTCGCCGCCGCTGGTGATCGAGGTGGTGACGAGCTCCACGCCGACGCTCGGCGAGTCCGGATCGTCGTAGTCCGTCTTGAGCTCCGCGGCCCAGTGGGTGTGCACGTCCCCGGTGAGCACCACCGGGTTGCGCACCCCGGCGCTCACCCAGCCGCGGGTGATCCGGTCCCGGCAGGCGGCGTAGCCGTCCCAGGCGTCCTGGCTGGTGAGCTTGAGCGGCCCGGCGTCGGCGTCGCGCTGGGCGAAGAACACCTGCTGGGCGATGAGGTCCCAGCGCGCGGTCCGCGCGGCGAGGCCGTCGAGCAGCCAGCGCTCCTGCGCCCGGCCGAGGATCGACCGCTCCGGGCCAGCGGACTCGGGACAGTGCTTCCAGCCGTCGCCGCAGCACTGGTCGTGGCGGTACTGCCGGGTGTCGAGCACGTGGAAGGTGGCGAGCCGCCCCCACCGCACCCGCCGGTGGATGGGCAGGTACGGCCCGCGCGGCATCGAGGAGCGGCGCAGCGGCATGTGCTCGTAGTAGGCGCGGAACGCGGCGGCCCGGCGGAGCGGGAACTCCTCCGGCGGCGTGGGCGACTTCTCCTCCGGCATGTCGCCCGCCCAGTTGTTGTCGACCTCGTGGTCGTCCCAGACCACGAGCCAGGGCGCGACGGCGTGCGCGGCCTGCAGGTCCGGGTCGGTCTTGTATAAGGCGTGCCGCAGCCGGTACCCGGCGAGGTCGACGGCCTCGGGCCCGTCGTGGCGGCGCACCGCCGTGCACTTGCCGGTGGCGGCGTTCTCGTAGATGTAGTCGCCGAGGTGGAGCACGAGGTCGGGCTCGTCCTCGGCGAGCCTGCGGTAGGCGGTGAACAGCCCGTGCTCGTAGTGGGCGCACGAGGCGAACGCCATGACCAGCGGAGGCCCGAACACGCCGGGGTGGGGCGCGGTGCGCGCCCGCCCCACCGGCGAGATGTGCCCGTAGGCCTTGAACCGGTACCAGTAGTCGCGGCCGGGCGCCAGGCCGCGCAGCTCGACGTGCACGCTGTGCGCCCACTCCGGCCGGGCGAGGTACATCCCGCTGCGCACCACGCGGCGGAACCGCTCGTCCGCGGCCACCTCCCAGTACACCGGCACGTTCCGGTACGGCATGCCGCCGTGGCCGTCCTCGGCGTCGGGGACGGGGGCGAGCCGGGTCCAGATGACGAAGCCGTCGTGGGCCGGGTCGCCGGAGGCGACGCCGAGGGTGAACGGGTCGGGCCGCGGGGAGGGGGCGGGCGGCGGCGCGGGGTCCGGGTCGCACGCCGGCTCGCGGCGGACGCGGGCCGCGCGGGCGGGGCCGCCGGTTAACGCCCCGACCCCGCCGAGTCCGGCGATCCCCCCGATGCCGGCGACGAGAAACGACCTCCTGGTCGGCAGTGCGGGCACGGCACGACCTCCGAGATGATCGCTGCGGTCGGACGACCGCAGCCTCTCGAAGATCGCCGCCGCGTGCGCGCCGTCAGGGCGCGACGGCCGGAACGTTTACCGGTCCCGGGGCCCCGCTTTGCGGGCCGGCCGGGCTCACCAGCCGCGGTTGGCGAGGCGCTCGCTCTCCGGCAGCGCGGAGACGTTGATGCCGACCATGGGCTCGCCCAGCCCGCGCGACACCTTCGCGATCACGTCGGGGTCGTCGTAGTACGTGGTCGCCTTCACGATCGCCGCGGCCCGCTTGGCCGGGTCGCCGGACTTGAAGATGCCCGAGCCGACGAACACGCCCTCGGCGCCGAGCTGCATCATCATCGCCGCGTCCGCGGGGGTGGCGATGCCGCCGGCGGTGAACAGCACCACGGGCAGCTTGCCGGTCTTCGCCACCTCGGCGACGAGCTCGTACGGCGCGCGCAGCTCCTTGGCCGCCGCGTACAGCTCGGCGTCGTCGAGGGTGGTGAGCCACCGGATGCCCTCGCGGATCTTGCGCATGTGCCGGACGGCCTCGACCACGTTGCCGGTGCCCGCCTCGCCCTTGGACCGGATCATCGCGGCGCCCTCGGCGATGCGGCGCAGCGCCTCACCGAGGTCGGTGGCGCCGCAGACGAACGGCACGGTGAAGGCCCACTTGTCGATGTGGTGCGTCTCGTCGGCCGGGGTGAGCACCTCGGACTCGTCGATGTAGTCGACGCCGATCGCCTGGAGCACCTGCGCCTCGACGAAGTGCCCGATCCGCACCTTCGCCATCACGGGGATGGAGACCGCGTTGATGATGCCCTCGATCAGGTCGGGGTCGCTCATCCGCGCCACACCGCCCTGGGCCCGGATGTCGGCCGGCACCCGCTCCAGGGCCATGACGGCGACGGCGCCCGCGTCCTCAGCGATCTTGGCCTGCTCGGGGGTGACGACGTCCATGATGACGCCGCCCTTGAGCATCTCGGCCATGCCGCGCTTCACCCGGGCGGTGCCCACCTCGGGAGCGGTGCCGCGGGCGTCGGTGGTCTCGGTGGTCTCGGGGCTGCTGGACACGGTCCTACCTCACATGACGGACATGCTTGCTCAAGCACCAAGGATACGCGGTCGCGAGATCCGGACAGACGGGACGTCCGGCCCCGCAGCGCCGGGAAATTCGCGCACGGCGGTGCCCCGGCGCGGGCGCGGCCCGCCGGGGCGCGCGCGGCCGGGCCCGATCCGGCCGCCGGATCAGGCCGGTGACCGGCGGAGCGGGCGGGTCAGGGCTGCACCGGCTTGGGCGCGGCGAGCACCACCCAGACCTGGCCCTTGGCGAACGGGATCGGCTCGCCGTCCGGGGTGGTGAAGGTGGTGCCGGACCGCTGGTTCGGCCGCGACCAGCGGGCCTGGTAGGCCTTGCCGTCGCGCAGCACGATCGCCCGGCCCTTGCCGACCGTGTGCAGCAGCGGCGTGTAGCTGCCGTTGACGTCGTGGAACTGCGACCGGGTGGTCTTGACGTACTGGATCACGACCGTGGGCGCGCCGAGCTGGCCGCCCTCGGCCGCCATGTTCCGCTTGCCGTCCTGCCAGATGAGCCACTCCTTGCGGCGCTCGGACCAGCCGAAGGTGAACCGGGCGGCCGGATAGCGCACGGTGAACGTCTTGCGCTCGGTGCCGCCCTCGGGGGCGTCGCCGAACACGAACCCGATGTCCTTCGCCTTGGTCGCGCCGGGGGCCTGGGCGAGCAGCTTGCGCGGGGAGGCGACCAGGTTGTACGGCGCGACGCGGCCGGGCTCGCGCTGGTAGGCGCCGGGGGCGGCGCTGTCGGAGACGTCGAACAGCGACGCCCGCTGCATGAACGGGATCATCTTCGTCTGGACCCCGGAGTACGCCAGCGCCGGCTTGCCGAACATCGACAGGATGTACAGGTCGGAGATGCGCGCGCTGCGCACCGGGCCCACCTTCTTCGGCAGCCGCGTGGAGTAGATCGCGATCAGCCGGGTGAGCCCGCCCTCGACCTGGGTGACGTAGACGATGTCGGCGCTCTTCAGCCCCATCTGGGGCTTGCCCGCCGCGGTGTTCTCGATCTTCACGGCGAGCACGGGGTTGCGCTTGTCGGTGGCCGCCCCGGTGAACGGGTGGGCCGGCGGCGGCGTCGGTTCCGGCGGGGCCTGCGTCTGCGACTCCGAGGCCGCCTGCGGCGGGGCCGCCGCGGGCTCGTCGGACGAACAGGCCGCAGGCGCGAGCAACGCCCCACCGGCCAGGACGACGCAGGCCAACCGGGTCAAGCGCACCGCAAAACTCCTCCCAATGCTCCGGAAATTGGGAAGAAGTTTACTGACGTTGACTTACTTCTCTGTTGTGAACGTCTTCGGAGGATCGTCGTCGATCTCGAAGAACTGCGGCAACTCGGTATGACCGGCGAGCCGGAGCGTGCGCACCAGCCAGCGGCGATGCGCCGCCCGCGTCACCGCGACCGCGTTGTTGTAGAAGCGGCGCGAGTAGACGACCTTCTTCACCGCGGCGTCGAGCTCGGCCATGAGCTCCGGGCCGCCCGGGGCCTCGGCCATGCGCTCGCGGAACCGCTCCTGGTCCACCACCGCGCGCAGCGTCTTCGACAGGTCGCTCTCGGCGAGCTCGCGCTCCTCCGGCCCGGCGGTGCGGGCGTGGTGGGCCGCGGTGGCGAGCACGAGGCTCGTCGCCGGGTCGAGGATGCGCGAGGCGGCGAGCTCGAGGGCGACCGCGGCCCGCCGTACCAGGGCGGCGTCGATCGCCTCGCGGGCGGTCTCCAGCCGGATGTGCATCCGGTCGAGCCGCCCGGCCCGCCAGGAGATGTACACGGCGGTGAGCACCACGATCACGCCCACCACCAGGATCAGCGTCGCGTTCACGGCCGCCTCCGCTCACCGGCGGACCATGCCCTGACCAGTGCGGTCGTCATCGTTCCCCGTTCACCGGTCCTCGTCCTCGGTGACGCCCGCCTGGGCGGCGGTCACCGTCTCGTACACGCGCAGCACGTCGCGCGCCACCGTCGACCAGTCGTACCGGCGCACCGCGACCCGCGCCTCGTCGGACAGCTTCGCCCGCCGCTCGGGGTCGTCGAGCAGCCGGGCGGCCTCCCGGGCGAGCGAGGCGGGGTTGCCGGTCTCGAACAGCGCGCCGGCCTGCCCCTCGCCCAGCACCCGGCGGAACGCCGGGATGTCGCTGGCGAGGATCGGCGCGCCGGCCGCCATCGCCTCGGCGAGCACGATGCCGAAGCTCTCCCCGCCGAGGTTGGGGGCGCAGAACACGTCCACCGAGTGGTACGCCCGGACCTTGTCCTCCTCGCTCACCATGCCGAGCAGGGCCACCCGGTCGCGGTAGGCGGCGGGTACCCGCTCGCGCACCTCGTCCCCGTCGCCGGGCCCGGCGATGAGCAGGTGCAGGTTCGGCCGCTCGGGGGCGAGCATGGTGAACGCGTCGAGCAGCACGGGCAGGCCCTTGCGCGGCTCGTCGATGCGGCCGAGGAAGCCGATCACCTCGCCCTTGTCCCGCCAGCCGGGCAGCGGCTCGCCGTGCGCGTACCGGTCGACGGTCACCCCGTTGGGGATGATCACGGCGTCGCCGCCGAGGTGCTCGACGAGCGTCTTGCGGGCGGCCTCGGAGACCACGATCCGGCCGGTGATCTTCTCCAGGGCGCTCTGCAGCATCGGCGCGCCGACGGCGAGCATCCGGGAGCGCGGGATCGACGAGTGCCAGGTGGCGACGATCGGGCCGCGCGCCACCCAGCAGGCGAGCAGGCCCAGCGAGGGCACCTGCGGCTCGTGCACGTGCAGCACGTCGAAGCGGCCCTCGCGCACCCACTTGCGCACCCGGTTCGCCGACAGGAAGCCGAACGCGAGCCGGGCCACCGCACCGTTGTACGGCACCGGCACCGCGCGGCCCGCGGGCACCACGTACGGCGGCAGCGGCGCGTCGTCGGCCGCGGGGGCGATCACCGACACGTGGTGGCCGTCGGCGATCAGGGCCTCGGCGAGGTCGCGCACGTGCGCCTGCACCCCGCCCGGCACGTCCCAGGTGTAGGGGCAGACGATTCCGATCCTCATGTCCCGCTCGCAGGGGGGTTGGGGTCCGCAGCGGACTCGGCGGCCCCGGCGGGCGCGGGACGCGGCTCGAGGTCGTCGAGCCACAGGCGCTGCATCATGTGCCAGTCCTCCAGGTGCTCGGCGATGCCCTTCTCGAAGGCCCGCGCCATCGCCTGGGTCATGATCTGGACCTTCTCCTGGCGGGTGCCGTGCTCGGGGACGGGGATCTCGTCGAAGATCCGCACGCCCCAGCCGTCCTTCTCGAACCAGATCGCGGCCGGGATCAGCGGCGCGCCGGTCTGGATGGACAGCAGCGCCGGGCCGGGCGCCATGCGGGTGCGGGCGCCGAAGAAGTCCACCTCCACGCCGGTGGCGGTGAGGTCCCGGTCGGCGGGCAGGCAGACGGGGCGCCCCTCGCGCAGCCGCCGCGCCAGCACGCCGAAGGCGCCCGCGCTGCCGCCCTCCCGGCGGGTGAGCGGCAGCACCTCCATGCCGAGCCCCTCCCGGTAGGCGACGAACCGCTCGTACAGGGACTCGGGCTTGAGCCGCTCCATCACGGTGGTGAACGGGTGCCCCTTGTGCACCAGCCAGGCGCCGGCGAGGTCCCAGTTGCCCATGTGCGGCAGGGCCATCACCGCGCCCTGCCCCCGGTCGAGGTACTTGAACATGATCTCGCCGTCGATGATGCGAGTGCCGGCGAGGATGCGCTCCCGGCTCATCGCGGGCAGCCGCAGCGCCTCCATCCAGTAGCGCATGTAGGAGCGCACGCCCGCCCGGCCCAGCCGGCGCACCCGCGGGTCGGCCGGGTCACAGCCGAGCACCCGGGCGTAGTTCGACTGCAGCCGCCGCACCGACTTGCCCTGCCGCAGCCACAGGACGTCGGCGATGAGCCGGAAGATCCAGGCGGCCACCCGCTCGGGGAGGCGCGGCACCAGCACCCATCCGGCGTGGAGGGCGGCGGCGACGATGCGATCGATCAGCGCGATTCACCCCATACGGTCGTCCACGCGGTGGTCCACCCGGCCCCGTCCCGCCCGCCGCGGCGGCCCGGCCGGGCCGTACGGGCCGGATTCAGCACCGACCCTACGGCGCTCTCCCCCGCCGTGCGCACCGCGCGCCCGCGGGCCTTCCGGCGGCGCGGCGACGCCGCCGCACCCGGCGCCCGGGGCGGCGGCGTTGGCCTCTGTTGACCTTCATTGTGTCATCGCTTGACGCCGCACATGGAGCAGGCGCTGGACCACGGTGTACGCGCTCGCCACGGCGAGCAGCCACAGCCCGGCGGCGGGCAGGTACGGCACGCCGAGGCCGCCGAGGAGCGCGGACAGCAGCACCACGCCGAGCCGCTCGGGGCGCTCGGCGAGGCCGACGTCACAGGTCATGCCGAGTCCCTCGGCCCGGGCCTTGACGTACGAGACGAGCATCCCGGCCACGAGGCAGAACAGCGTCACCCCGGCGAGCACCGGCTGTCCGTCGGTGAAGAAGTGCCAGGTCAGCGCGGAGAAGATCGCGGCGTCGGAGATGCGGTCGAGGCTGGAGTCGAGGAAGGCGCCCCACCTGCTGCCGGTTCCCCCTCTCGCGCGGGCCACCGCCCCATCGATCATGTCGGAGAAGGCGAACACGGCAACGGCGAGCGCCCCCCACACGAGCTCACCCCGGGGGAAGAAGTACAGCGCGGAGGCGACCGTGCCGAGCGTGCCGGCGGCGGTCACCATGTTGGGGCTGACCCCGCGGTCGGCGAGCGCCCGGCCCACGGGGTTCAGCACGCGGCTCACGGTGGGACGAAGGACGTTGAGCATTGCCGTCCGATCGTAGGACACCGCGAGCACGGGCCGATATCCGTGTCTGATTCCGCACTTTTACCGTCAGGCTCTTGTGATAGCCGCCGTATGGGTAAAGGGTGAGACACACGAGCGATACCCCCACTGCGCGCGTCCGGCTGGGGGCGCCGGGCGTGGCAGCGAGACAACGTGGTGAGACAGCGTGGTCGCGTCCGGGCGACGAGCCGAGCCGGACCAACGGGAAAGGAGGCGGACTCCCGGAAGTCTAGCGGGCGCCACCGGAACGCTTGGCGGCGGCCACGAGAACGGCCGGGAAACACACGGCGAGGCGAGGCTCTCCGATCCGGGCACGGCCCTCCGAGTCACCAGGAGGCGAAGTGGCGGAGAAGTCAGGGGCAGCGGGAGTCGCCGGCAGGGCACCCGAGGCCGACCGGCCTGAGAAGGTGCGCAACGTCGTGCTGGTCGGCCATTCCGGATCGGGCAAGACGACGCTGGTCGAGGCGCTGCTCGCCGCGACCGGCACCATCACGCGCGCCGGCCGGGTCGAGGACGGCACCACGGTCAGCGACTACGACGAGGTCGAGGTCCGCCAGCAGCGCTCGGTGAACCTCTCGCTCGCGCCGGTCGTGCACAACGGCATCAAGATCAACCTTCTCGACACCCCCGGCTACGCCGACTTCGTCGGCGATCTGCGGGCCGGGCTGCGGGCGGCCGACGCGGCGCTCTTCGTCGTCTCGGCGGCGGAGGGCGTGGACGGCCTCACCAAGATGCTCTGGGAGGAGTGCGCGGCCGTCGGCATGCCGCGCGCCGTCGTGATCACCAAGCTCGACCACCAGCGGGCCGACTTCGACGAGGTCCTCGCGAGCTGCCAGGACGCCTTCGGCGACGGGGTCGCCCCGCTCTACCTCCCGGTGGTGAGCGACCAGCGGGTCCAGGGGCTGATCGGCCTGCTCACCCAGACCTTCTACGACTACTCGAGCGGCAAGCGCACCGAGCGCGAGCCGGACCCGGCGTACGCCGACGCGATCGAGACCTACCGGGGCGAGCTCATCGAGGGGATCATCCAGGAGAGCGAGGACGAGTCCCTCATGGACCGCTACCTCGCGGGCGAGGAGCTCGACCCCAAGATGCTCATCCAGGACCTGGAGAAGGCGGTCGCCCGCGGCGGCTTCTACCCGGTGCTGCCGGTCTGCGCGGCCCCCGGCACCGGCCCGGCGGTGGGCCTGGTCGAGCTGCTCGACGGCATCACGCAGGGCTTCCCCTCGCCGCTGGAGCACCCGCTGCCCGAGATCACCACGATCGACGGCACCCCGGTGACCGACATCACCTGCGACCCGGACGGCCCGCTCGTCGCCGAGGTGGTCAAGACGACGAGCGACCCGTACGTGGGCCGGATCAGCCTGGTGCGGGTGTTCTCCGGCACGCTGCGCCCGGACACCGTGGTGCACGTCTCCGGGCACGGCCTCGCCGACCGCGGGCACGAGGACCACGACGTCGACGAGCGGATCGGCGCGCTCTCCTGCCCGCTCGGCAAGCACCAGCGGCCGATCGGCAAGGCGATCGCCGGTGACGTGGTGGCGATCGCGAAGCTGTCCCGGGCGGAGACCGGCGACACGCTGTCCGACAAGGACCGGCCGCTGCTGATGACCGCCTGGACGATGCCCGAGCCGCTGCTGCCGGTGGCGGTCCGCGCCAGGTCGAAGGCGGACGAGGACAAGCTGTCCCAGGCACTGAACCGGCTGGTCGCCGAGGACCCGACGCTGCGGCTGGAGAACAACTCCGAGACCCGCCAGCTCGTGCTGTGGTGCATGGGCGAGGCGCACGCCGACGTGCTGCTGGAGCGGCTGGAGAAGCGGCACGGCGTGGGCGTGGAGAAGGTCGACCTGCGGGTGCCGCTGCGGGAGACCTTCGGCGGCCCGGCCGAGGCGATGGGCCGCAACGTCAAGCAGACCGGCGGCCACGGCCAGTACGCGATCTGCCACATCCGGGTGGAGCCGTTGCCGTCCGGCGGCGGCTTCGAGTTCGTCGACCAGATCGTCGGCGGTGTGATCCCGCGCCAGTTCATCCCGTCGGTGGAGAAGGGCATCCGCACCCAGATGGAGCGCGGGCTCGTCGCCGGGTACCCGGTGGTGGACATCCGGGTGACGCTCTACGACGGCAAGGCGCACTCGGTGGACTCCTCGGACATGGCCTTCCAGATCGCCGGGCAGCTCGCGCTGAAGGAGGCCGCGGCGAAGGCGCCGATGCTGCTGCTGGAGCCGGTGGACGAGGTCTCCGTGCTCGTGCCCGACGACTACGTCGGCACGATCATGTCGGACCTGTCCGCGCGGCGCGGCCGGGTGCTCGGCACCGAGCCGGTCGGCGGCACCGGCCGCACGCTGATCAAGGCCGAGGTCCCCGAGCTGGAGATCATCCGCTACGCGATCGACCTGCGCTCGATGTCGCACGGGACCGGCACCTTCACCCGGTCCTTCCTGCGCTATGAGCCGCTGCCGCAGCACCTGGCCGAGAAGGTGACGGGTGAGATGAAGGCGGCGAGCTGACGCCCCCGGGCCGGACGGTTCCGGCCGGATCACGGCGGGCCGGGGCGGCCGTGCCCGCGCGCGGTCGCCCCGACCTGTCCCTAATTTGGGCAACGATCCGGTTTGTCTTCGTGAATCAAAACGGTTTTCCGACCGTGCCATGGCGGGCGCGGTGCCAGACTTGGGGACCATGCACCACCGTCCGCTGCTTGTCGCCACCCTCATCGCCGTCGCCACGACCGGGGCCGCGTACGCGTTCGGGCCGCGGGCGCAGGCCGAGCAGGAGAAGGAGAAGCGGAAGCCGGCCGCCGTGGCCACCTCCAGCGTCGCCTCCGCCGAGTCCGCGCGGAAGAAGTGCCCGGCCGACGCCGCCTTCCCCAAGCGCGAGCTGCGCGGCGTGTGGATCGCGACGGTGCGCAACATCGACTGGCCGTCGAAGCCCGGCCTGTCCGTGGAGCGGCAGCAGGCCGAGTACCGGCGCATCCTCGACACCGCGGTGCAGCGCCGCCTCAACGCCGTCTTCGTCCAGGTACGGCCGGCCGGGGACGCCCTCTACCGGTCCTCGCTCGAGCCGTGGTCGCAGTTCCTCACCGGCAAGGCCGGCGGCGACCCCGGCTGGGACCCGCTGCCGTTCCTCATCGACGAGGCGCACAAGCGCGGCCTGGAGTTCCACGCCTGGTTCAACCCGTACCGGGCCGCGGACGACGCCAACCTCTCCGCCCTGCCCGCGAACCACCCGGCCCGGCGCAACCCCGGCTGGGTGGTGAAGTACGGCGGGCGCGCCTACTACAACCCGGGCCTGCCGCAGGTGCGCGAGCACGTCGTCAAGGTCGTCACCGACGTGGTGCGCCGCTACGACGTGGACGGGGTGCACTTCGACGACTACTTCTACCCCTATCCCGTCCAGGGGGCGAAGTTCGACGACTCGGCCGCCTACCGGAAGTACGGCAAGGGCAAGCCGCTGGCGGAGTGGCGCCGGGACAACGTCAACCGGCTGGTCGCCGAGGTCTCGGCCGCCGTGCACCGCACCAAGGGCTGGGTGAAGTTCGGCATCAGCCCGTTCGGCATCTGGCGGAACAAGGCGCAGGACCCGACCGGGTCGGCGACCAACGGCATGTCCGCCTACGACGCGATCCACGCCGACGCCCGGCACTGGATCAAGAACGGCACGGTGGACTACATCCTGCCCCAGCTCTACTGGTCGCGGTCGAACAAGGCGGCGAGCTACTCGGTGCTGCTGCCGTGGTGGGCCAAGGAGGTGCGCGGCACCGACGTGCACCTGTACATCGGCCAGGCGCTGTACCGGGTGGGCACCAAGGACGAGCCGGCCTGGGCCAAGGCGGGCGAGCTGCCCGCGCACATCGGGCTCGACCGCAAGCAGCCGGAGGTGAAGGGCGACGTCTACTTCAGCGCCAAGCAGCTGCTGAGCAACCCGCTCGGCGTGTTCGACCGCATCGTCGCCGACTACTACCGCCGCCCGGCGCTGCTGCCGCTGATCAAGGGCCTGGACGGCAAGGCGCCCGCGAAGGTGACGGACCTCAAGGCCGAGGGCGGCACGCTCAGCTGGGCCTCCTCGCCCGGCGCCCGCGCGTACGCAATCTACCGGGTGGACGGCAAGGGCGACGAGTGCGCGACCGCGTCCGCGCGCAACCTCGTCGCGGTGGTGCCCGCGGCCGCCGGGGCGCGGCAGTCCTACCCGATCCGCTCCGGCGGCACCTACTACGTGACCGCGCTCGACCGGCTGACCCACGAGAGCGCGGCGGCCCGGATCACCGTCGCCGGCTGATCCGCGCGGCGGGCGCCGCCCCGGCCCCGCCGTACCGCGCCCGGATCCGGCCGGCGGGCCGCTGATCGAATCGTTGCGGACGAGCGTCCGCAAACCCCTCGGCTCGGCTGATCATCTGTGCCAGGGTGTCAGGTGACACGGCCACGGGCGCGGCCGCGCCGCTCGCCGCCGTGCCCGCGGGGCGCGGCGGGCCGCCGTCCGCCCCGGGCCGAGGGGCGGTTCCGCCCATGGTGCTGGGACCCGCCGTGGGCGGGAGGGAGGCGATCGTGAGGCGCGTGCTGGCGCTGCCGGCCGTGATCGTGCTGGCCGTCGTCGTCGCCTGGGCGGCCGCGGCCCGGGCCGACGGGGTGGACGGCGCTCCGCCGGGCGCCCCCGATCCGCGGCGGGTCGCTCTGATCGGCGTGCCCGGGCTGCACTGGAACGACATCGGGCCGCGGCGCACCCCGCACCTGTGGCGGCTCGCCCGCGACAGCGCCCTCGGCACGCTCTCGCCGCGCGCGGTCGCCACCGCCACCTGCCCGTACGACGGCTGGCTCACGGTGTCGGCGGGCGTGCGCACGTCGACCGGCGGCCCCTGCGCCGGGCCGCCGGAGCCGGAGGCGGCGGGCGCGGGCGCGGTGGTGCCCGGCTTCGCCCGGCTGCGCGGCGAGCACGGCCGGTACGGCGCGGGCACGCTGGGCGCCGCGGCGCGGGCGGCCGGGCGGGGCACGGCCGCGGCCGCCCCGGGCGCCCGCGTCCCCCTCGCGGACGGCGACGCCCGGGGGGCGGCCGCACCCGCCCCCCCGGAGCCGCTGCCGGCGGCG
>QGUZ01000099.1 GCA_003242605.1 Actinomycetota bacterium | reverse complement strand
TTCCAGCAGGCCATCAACGCGCAGATCCGCGGGCAGCGCTCCGCCGCGCCGCCCCCCGCGGCGGACCCGTCGCAGCCGACCGAGGTGTTCACCCTAGGCGGGCCGTACGGCGGCGCGCAACCGGGCGACCCGCGCGCGGGCGACGCCCGGCCGGGGGGGACGTACGGGAGCGGTGCCCCCCAGGGCGATCCGTACGCGGGCGGTCCGCAGCCGGACGGCCGGCGCACGGACGGATGGCAGCCGGGCGGCGTGCACCGCGGTGGCGGTCACCAGGGCGACCCGTTCGGCGGCGGCGCCTATTCGGGCGGTTCGGGGCACCCGAACGGCGCGCGACCCGACTACCCCGCGGACGGCTACCGAAACGGCGCCCCGCAGCAGGACTCCGCGTACGGCGGCGGCCCGTACGCCGGTGGCGCGCCCGGCCGGCAGCGGCCCGCCGAGCCGGACTGGCAGGCGTGGCGGCCCTCGCAGGACCTCGGGCACGACCGCTGACCCCGCCCATACCGGCCCATGGTCTCCGTGCTCCCGCGGTCGCGGAACGCGGGCACGAGGGCACGGCGACGAGGGAACGGTGACGCGGGCACCGGCGGCGGGGCGCCCGATGGCGCGGGCGGCGATCGCCGTACGCTGCGTTTCCCGGCCGGTGCAAATCACTCCGGAACCGGCATTCCGGAATCGCCGGTTCCGGTGGCCCTGGGGCGTCGGGTATGGGGGAGCCCGTTCACGCCGGGTGCCCTTGCGATTTCTCGTGGAATTCGCCGGAAAGTGTGGTCTTCGTCACCCTGGGCGGGCGACAACCCACACTTAGGCGGCGATCAATCGAATTCACCTATTAATCCGCCTATTTCTCGCGCAACGGCGCGTCTCAACATGCGGGACAACAGAGGGCGGACCCTACCGGCGTCGCCCGGACACTCGTCGCGGGCGCGGTAGTCTGCGCCCCGCGCGGGATCGCCGCCGTCGGCGCCGGGGTGACCGCCGCGCTCGACTCCGGCGACCGGGACGCCGGGCGCACGGCGAGCCGTCCACCACCCCGGGCGCGCAGACGCCCGCAGGGCGCGAGGCCGTCCGGCCGGACGCGGACGCCGGGCCGGCCGAACGCGGTGCCCACCGTGGTCACCGAGTACCCGGAGAGCGGCCCGCCTGATCCTCCTCCGCGTCCCCCGGGGCGACGTGCTCCTCGACGCCGAGCCGCGCGAGGGCGAGACCGCCGCCCCCTGCGAGCCGCGCATCGAGGTGTGCGCCACGTCGCGGACGGCGTGCGCGTCGCGGTCGACGGCGGGCGGCCCGGGGAGGGGTCAGACCTTTTTCCCCGGGGGCACCCCACGCCCGCGCCGGGCCCGTGGGCCGGCGTCGCGCCCGCGGGCGCGCGGCCGTCCGGCCGCGATGAGCGGCGGGGCGATCGGTCACGCCAGGCCGAGGTCGGTGAGCGTGAACGCGGTGCGGTACGGCAGGCCGGTCTCGCGGATGCGCGGGCCCGCGCCCCGGTCCACGATCGTCGCCACCCCGACCACCTCGGCCCCGGCCTCGCGCAGCGCCTCGACCGCGGTGAGCACCGAGGTCCCGGTGGTGGAGGTGTCCTCGACCGCGAGCACCCGCCGCCCGGCCACGTCCGGCCCCTCGATGCGGCGCTGCAGCCCGTGCGTCTTGCCCGCCTTGCGCACCACGAACGCGTCGAGCGACCGCCCGCGGGCCGCGGCGGCGTGCAGCATCGCCGTGGCGACCGGGTCGGCCCCGAGGGTCAGGCCGCCCACCGCCTCGTACTCGAGATCCGCGGTGAGGTCGAGCATCACCCGGCCGACGAGCGGCGCCGCCGTACCGTCGAGCGTGATGCGGCGCAGGTCGATGTAGTAGTCGGCCTCCTGGCCGGAGCTGAGCACGACCCTGCCGTGCACCACGCCCTTGCTCTTGATCTCCGCCAGCAGCCTGTCCCGATCGCTCATGGTGCCCAAGGCTAGACGCAGCCGCGTCCGCACCGGTAAGCCGGGCCGCGGCGCCGTACCGGCCGAGGGCGGATCCCGGGGCGGGGATGGCGCACCATGGGCGGTGGGCGGAGAACGGCGTGTCAGGCGGATAGCTGAATCAGGTGACTAACTGAGTATTTCGGGTGATCTCCCGGTATGTCGGTATGGCGGAACGGTAGGTTCCGGAGGGCGGGGAAGGCCGCGCATCCTTTCCCGCATCGACCCGGCGGCGGCGCGGGCGTGGCGCCGGTGGTCGGCACATCGCCACCGGCCTCCCCATAGCAGGGAGAAACCGGGACACACTGGTACGGTCTGCGTGACGCTCGCGAGCGAGAGGGCTGAATCGCCGGATTCACCCTCGCACGATCATGTCCTTGATTACCCTGGGGAAGCCAGGCCACGAGGGGAGGGCGGTGTCGCGTGGATCGCTGCGCGCTGTTCGTGGATGCTGGCTATCTGCTGGCAGATGGCGCGATGGCCGTCCACGGTACCCGGCATCGAGAAGCGGTCACCTGGGACTACACCGGCCTGCTGCAGCTGCTCAGCAACTTCGCGCGGGAGCGCACCGGGCTGCCGATCCTGCGCTGCTACTGGTACGAGGCGACGGTCGAGGGCCGGCGCACCCCCGAGCATGAGGCGCTCGCCGAGATCCCGGGGCTCAAGCTTCGCCTCTCCCGCAAGCGCCCCGGCCGCCGCGAGGGCGTGGACGCGCAGGTCCACCGGGACCTGATGACCCTCGCCCGCAACTCCGCGATCTGCGACGCGGTCGTGGTGAGCGGGGACGAGGACCTCACCCAGGTGGTCTGCGACGCCCAGGACCTCGGCATCCGGGTGAGCGTGGTGAACGTCGTGGGCGGCGCCCTCGACGGCGCCGAGTCCGCCTCCCGCGCGCTGCGCCAGGAGTGCGACGACCTCATCGAGGTCTCCAGCGCCCACCTGCGCCCGTTCGTGAACCTGGTGGCCGGCGCCGACGACCCGCGGCGTGCGCTCGGCAACACCCAGGCCGGCCAGCACGCCCTTCCCGGCACCGCCACCGGCACCCTGTCCAGCGGCTCGGTGACCGCCGACCGGTACGCGCTCGGCGGCGGGGACGCGCAGCAGGGCGGCGGGACGCACGCGCTCGGCGGCGGCACCGGCTCCGGCTCGTCCGCGGCGAACGGCACCCCGTCGAGCGGCGCCGGGTCGACGGGCTCCCTGGCGGGTGCGGGGTCGACCGGTGCAGTGTCGACCGGTTCCGTGTCGACTGGTTCTGCGTCGACCGGTTCTGCGTCGACCGGTTCCGAGCCGGCCAGTGCGGTGTCGACCGGTGCCGGGTCGACCGGCGCCGGGACCGGCGGCGCCCACGCCGCGGGCCAGAACGGCGCCTACGGCGGCCACGCCGTCCCCGGCGGTACCTCCACCGCGGCCATCCGTGCGCTCGGCGGCCAGGACTCCTCCGCCGACTCCGGCACCGGCGGCCACGCCGCGTCCGGCCAGGGCTCCGGCGGCTACCTGAGCAACGGCGCCGCGGCGGCCCGTACCACCGGCGGCGACGCGGGCTCCGGGAGCGCCATCCCCGGGCTGAACCTGCCCTCGGTGGGGAGCCTCCCCACGATGGGCGGCCTCCCGTCGAGCCGCGGGGCGCACGCGGGCACCGCCTCCGGCGGCCTCCCGGCCACTGGAGCGATGCAGGCCATCCCCTCCGGTGGCCACGCGAGCACCGGCCAGCAGGCGGGCGGCGACGCCGCCCAGTCCGGCCAGGCCGGCGCCGACGCGTCCGCGTCCCCGGCGACCGGCGAATCGGGCGGCTCAGCCTCGGACGCGTCCGGCTCGCCGTCCGGCGGGTCGTCGTCCGCGGAGCCCGCATCCGGTTCCGCGGCGTCGTCCGGCGCCCAGCCGAGCGGCACGCCGTCCAGCGGCGCCCAGCCGGGCGGCGCCCACGCGGGTGGAACCGCCGCGACGACGACACCGGCCACGGGCATTCCGCAGCAGGGGCAGCCGAGCGCGCCCTCGACCGGCGCATCCACCGGCGGGACCACCACGACCGGTGGCGCCCTGCCGCCGACCCCGCCGAGCACCTCGACCACGGTGCCCGCCGGGTCCGGCTCCTACTCCGGGTACGGCGGCGCGCACGCGGCCCCGTCGGCCACCACCTCGACCCCGATCCCCGCGCTGCCCGCGCCGGTGCCCACCTCGGCCACGGTCACCCCGTCGCGCTCGTACGATCCGCTCACGCCGTCGGGGGGCGGCGCGCACGCGGCCTCGGCCGCGTCCGGGTCGCACGCCGCGACCTCGGGCGGCTACACCGGCGCCCACGCCGCCCCGCAGCCGACGCCGATCCACGGGACGAACACCTCGCCGCACGGCGCCCCGGCCCCCGCGACCGGCTCCGGGCAGCAGGGCGGGATCACCACGCTCGCCGAGGCGGTGCAGGCGGCGCACAAGGAGGGGCACGACTTCGGCGAGTCGGTCGCGAAGGACGCCCCCGCCCTGTGGCTGGAGGCCGTGCTCGCCCGTAAGCCGCGCATGCCCTCGGATCTGGAGGCCCGGCTGCTGCAGGGGTCGTCGCTGCCGATCGACTTCCTCCTCCACGACGAGGTCCGGCAGTCGCTGCGCCGCGGCTTCTGGGACGCGCTGGAACGCGCCCGCCGCTAGCCGTCGCCCCGGGCGCCGGGAACGCGCCCCGCGCCCGCGCGTCCCCGCACGGCCCGCGCCGCGGCACCCACCCGGTGCCCGCGCCGCACGCCGGACCGGGTGACGGGCCGGCCGCCCGCCGTACCTGGGCCGGGCGGGTCAGCCGCTGAACGCGTCGAAACCGGCGCGCAGGTCGCCGACCCGCTTGCTCAGGTCGTTGAGCGCGGTGGCGAGGGCCGGGTCCGGGCTCGGGCCGGCGACCTCGCGCACCCGGGCCAGCTCCTCCTCCACCGAGGACAGCCTGCGGGACAGCTCGCCGAGCACCGCGCCCTGGTCGCGGGCCTCGGCGGGCAGCTCGCCGGTGAGCCGCTCCCGCAGCAGCGCGGCCTGCTCGGCGAGCCGCCGGTTCATGTAGTACAGCTCGACGAAGACCGACACCTTGGCGCGCAGCACCCACGGGTCGAACGGCTTGGTGAGGTAGTCGACCGCGCCCGCGGCGTACCCGCGGAAGGCGAAGTCGGGGGCGCTGTCCACCACGGTGAGGAAGATGATCGGGATGTTGCGGGTGCGCTCCCGCCGCTTGATGTGCGCCGCGGTCTCGAAGCCGTCCATGCCCGGCATGCGCACATCGAGCAGGATCAGCGCGAAGTCGGTGTTGAGCAGCGCCTTGAGCGCCTCCTCGCCGGATCTCGCCCGCACCGGGATGATGTCGAGCGAGCTGAGGATCGCCTCCAGCGCGATCAGGTTCTCCTCACGGTCGTCGACGAGCAGGATCTTGGCGCGGTCGGGCATCGGTCACGAACCTTCCAGGGAGCCGGACGATCCCTCGCCCCGCCTCCGCAGCAGCCAGCCGCGGAGCCGTTCGAGGAGACGGTCGACGTCGACGGGCTTGGGCACGTAGTCGGAGGCCCCGGACGCGATGCTCTTCTCCCGGTCGCCGCGCATCACCTTCGCGGTGAGGGCGATGATGGGGAGGTCGGCGTACTGCGGCATGCGGCGGATGGCCGAGGTGGTCGCCCACCCGTCCATCTCCGGCATCATGATGTCCATCAGCACCAGGGCCACGTCGTCGTGGCGGTTGAGCTGCTCGATGCCCTCCCGCCCGTTCTCGGCGTAGACGACGGTGGCGCCGTGCCGCTCGAGCACGCTGGTGAGCGCGAACACGTTCCGGATGTCGTCGTCCACGATGAGGATCTTCGCCCCGTTGAGCGGATCCTCCCCGCTCCAGTCGCGGCCGTCGGGCAGGTCCTCGGCCTCGCGCGGCACCGGCAGGTCCGCGGGCAGCGGGATCTCCGGCGGCGCGGCCTCGGCGCCGGCCGGCTTCACCTCGCGCGTGCGGTCCCGCACCGCCCCCCGCGCCGCGACCGTGGCGGCCCCGCCGTCCTCGGCGGTGAGCGGGCCGCTGTACCGGGCCGGCATGTAGAGGGTGAACGTGCTGCCCGCGCCGGGCTCGCTCTCCACGTGGATCTCGCCGCCGAGCAGCCGGGCGATCTCCCGGCAGATGGACAGGCCGAGCCCGGTGCCGCCGTACTTGCGGCTCGTGGTGCCGTCCGCCTGCCGGAACGCCTCGAAGATCACGTCGAGCTTGTCGGCGGCGATGCCGATGCCGGTGTCGATCACGGCGAACGCGAGCACGTCCTCGGCGCGGCGCAGCGACTCGTAGACGAACGGGCCGTCCGCCGGGGCGCGGCCGATGCGCAACCGTACCGAGCCCGAGGGGGTGAACTTCACCGCGTTCGACAGCAGGTTGCGCAGCACCTGCTGCAGCCGCTGCTCGTCGGTGTACAGCTCGCGCGGCACGTCGTCGTCGACCTCGACGCTGAAGTCCAGGCCCTTGTCCTGGGCGAGCGGGGCGAACGTGGCGTCCACGTACTCGACGAGCTTCGCCAGCTCGAGCTGCTGCGGGTGGATGTCCATCCGCCCGGCCTCGACCTTCGAGACGTCGAGGATGTCGTTGATCAGCTGGAGCAGCGCCGAGCCCGCGCCGTGGATGGTCTTGGCGAACTCCACCTGCTGCGGGGTGAGGTTGCCCTCCGGGTTCTCGCTGAGCAGCTTGGCGAGCACGAGCAGGCTGTTGAGCGGGGTGCGCAGCTCGTGCGACATGTTCGCGAGGAACTCGGACTTGTACCGCGAGGAGACCGCGAGCTGCTCGGCCCGCTCCTCCAGGGTGCGCCGGGCCTGCTCGATCTGGAAGTTCTGAATCTCGATCGCCCGGTTCTGCTTGGCGAGCTGCGCGGCCTTGATCTCCAGCTCGGCGTTCGACCGCCGCAGCTCCTCCTGCTGGCGCTGCAGCTCGTCGGAGCGCTCCTGCAGCTCGGTGGCGAGCCGCTGCGACTCCTTGAGCAGCTCCTCGGTGCGCGAGTTCGCGATGATCGTGTTGATCGTGACGCCGATCGTCTCGCCGAGCTGGGTGAGGAAGTCGAGCTGGATCTCGCTGAACCTCTCCAGGGTGGCGAGCTCGAGCACGCCGAGCACCCGGTTCTCGAACTGGATCGGCAGCACCACGATCTGCGCGGGCCCGGCCTCGCTCAGCCCGGTGCGGATGGTGAGGCGGTCGGCGGGCACGTTCTCCAGCAGGATCTGCTTGCCCTCGAGCGCCGCCTGGCCGACCACGCCCTCGCCGATCGCGAACCGCTCCCGCACCCCGGGGGTGCCCGGCTGCACGCCGTACCCGGCGATGAGCTTGAGGTGGTCGGGGTCCTCGGGGTGGATGAGGTAGCAGGCGCCGTAGCTCGCCGAGACGAGCGGGGTGAGCTCGCTCATGATCAGGCGGCTCACCTCGACGAGGTCGCGATGGCCCTGCATGAGCCGGGAGATGCGGGCGAGGTTGGTCTTGAGCCAGTCCTGCTCCTGGTTCGCCCGGGTGGTCTCGCGCAGGTTCGCGACCATCGTGTTGATGTTGAGCTTGAGCTCGGCGAGCTCGCCCGGCGCGTCCACGGTGATCGACTGGGTGAGGTCGCCGCGGGCGACCGCGCTGGTCACCGCGGCGATCGCGCGCACCTGGGTGGTGAGGTTGCGGGCGAGCTCGTTCACGCTCTCGGTGAGCCGCTTCCAGGTGCCCTCGACTCCCTCGACCCGGGCCTGGCCGCCGAGCTTGCCCTCCGAGCCCACCTCGCGGGCGACCCGGGTCACCTCGTCGGCGAACATCTGCAGCTGGTCGACCATCCGGTTGATCGTCGTCTTCACCACGAGCATCTCGCCCTGGGCGTCGACGTCGATCTTCTTGGTGAGGTCGCCGTTCGCGACCGCGGTGGTCACCTCGCCGATGTTCCGCACCTGGTAGGTGAGGTTGGTGGCCATCGAGTTCACCGCGTCGGTGAGGTCCTTCCAGATGCCGGACACGCCGGTCACCCGCGCCTGGCCGCCGAGCCGGCCCTCGGTGCCGACCTCGCGGGCGACCCGGGTCACCTCGTCGGCGAACATCGACAGCTGGTCCACCATCGTGTTGACGGTGTCCTTGAGCTGGAGGATCTCGCCCTGCGCGTCGACGGTGATCTTCTTCGACAGGTTGCCCTGCACCACCGCGTGGGCGACGGCGGAGATCTGCCTCACCTGGGCGGTGAGGTTGTTCGCCATGTAGTTGACGTTGTCGGTGAGGTCCTTCCACACGCCGCTCACGCCGTGCACCTGGGCCTGGCCGCCGAGCCGGCCCTCGGTGCCGACCTCCCGGGCGACCCGGGACACCTCCGAGGCGAAGCTGGCGAGCTGGTCGACCATCGTGTTCATGGTGCTCTTCAGCTCGAGCACCTCACCCTGGGCGTCGACGTCGATCTTCTTCGTGAGGTCGCCGCTCGCCACCGCCTTCGTCACCTGGGCGATGTTCCGCACCTGGTACGTCAGGTTGGTGGCCATCGAGTTGACGTTGTCGGTGAGGTCCTTCCAGACCCCCGACACGCCCTTCACCTCGGCCCGGCCGCCGAGCCGCCCCTCGGTGCCCACCTCGCGGGCGACCCGGGTCACCTCGTCGGCGAAGAGCGAGAGCCGGTCGACCATCGTGTTGAGGGTCTCCTTCAGCTCGAGCACCTCGCCCTGCGCCTCCGCGGTGATCTTCTTCGACAGGTCGCCCTGCGCCACCGCGGTCGCCACCTCCGCGATCGCCCGCACCTGGGTGGTGAGGTTGCCGGCCATCACGTTGACGCTCTCGGTGAGGTCCTTCCACACCCCGGAGACCCCGCGGATGCGGGCCTGGCCGCCGAGCCGCCCCTCGGTGCCGACCTCCCGGGCCACCCGGGTGACCTCCTCGGCGAACTGGGAGAGCGTGTCCACCATCTGGTTGACGGTGTTCTTCAGCTCGAACATCTCGCCGACCGCGTCGACCTGCACCTTGCGCGACAGGTCGCCCTTGGCCACCGCGGTGGTGACGAGCGCGATGTCCCGGACCTGGGCCGAGACCCGGCTCGACATCGTGTTCACCGCCTCGGTGAGGTCGCGCCAGCTCCCGGACAGGCCGCGCACGTTCGCCCGGCCGCCGAGCTGCCCCTCCGAGCCGACCTCGCGCGCCACCCGGGTCACCTCGGTGGTGAACAGGGCGAGCTGGTCGACCATGCCGTTCACGGTCTTGGCGAGCCGCCGTACCTCGCCGCGGGAGCGCCGGTCGACGTCGATGCGCCGCGACAGGTCGCCCTTGGCCACCGCGTCGATCACGTCCGCGGCGGCGGTCATCGGGCTCACCAGGCCGTCGATGAGCGCGTTCACCGCCTCGACGCTCTCCGACCAGGCCCCGCCGCCCGGGCTGGGGGTGAGCCGCGCGCTGAACCGGCCCTCCTTCACCACCTCGTTGCGGACCCGTTTAAGCTCCCGGGCGAGGTGTTCCCGGCGGTCGGCGACCTCGTTGAGCAGCAGCCGGATCTCGCTGAGGACTCCGGGCGGCGCGGACGGCACCCGGCGCCGGAAGTCGCCGTCACGCCAGGCCATGAGCGTGTCCAGCAGCGGGCGCAGCTCGGCCTCGGTGTAGACCCGCTCGGTCCGTTCGCCTTCGGCCGTGACAGCCGTCATCGGGGGCCTCCCTTTACCCTCACGGTACCCATCCGGGCGGCACTGCTGGCCAACTGCCAGTCTGTCACGATGAGTGCCGTGCGGTCGCCGGTTGGTTGACAGCGAACGACCACAAAGTGTGGTAAGCACGAATCAGTGACCGTTACGACCCAGGCCGTCCTCGCCGCGTCGTTCCCTCCGGGTGAGGACGCCGTTCCCGCCGCGACGCGGTTCACCCGCGAGGTGATGACCGCGTGGGCCGCCATGTCCATTTCCGGCGACGCCGAGCGCGTGATCGCCGGGCTGGTCGCGCAGGTGGCGGACGGGCCGTTCCAGGTGAAGTGGATCCACGAGGGCGGCACGGTGCGCGCCGAGGTGGCCCAGGAGGTCGCCGGCGGCGGCGCGCCGGACGGGCCGTGGCGGGAGCCGGTCCCCGGGGTGCGCGAGTGGGGCGTGCGGTCCGACGGGGCGCGGCGCACCCACTGGACCCGCATCGAGCTGCCGGGCGGGGCCGCCCACCCCGAGGAGGAGGACGAGGCCGGGTACTCCCGCAGCCCGGACTGGCTCGGCTTCCTCGCCGACGCGAGCGACCTGCTCGCCGGCACCCTCGACCCGGACATGGTGCCCGCGATCATCGCCCAGATCGTGGTGCCCCGGATCGCCACCTGGTGCGCGGTGTACACGCCGGACCAGGAGGGCGGCCCGCTGCGCCTCGCCTACCTGTGGCACGCCGACGAGGGCGAGCTCGACGTGCTGCGGGCGAGCCTCGCCGAGGTGGAGGTCCCGGTCGGCGACGGCCCGGCCGCGTCGGTGCTGCCGCTGGTGGACTGGCAGGCGCTCGCCCTGCCGCTGTTCGCCCGCGGCCGCAACCTCGGCGTGATGTGCCTCGGCCGCCGCGACCGCTTCCCCGAGGACCTCATGCTGCTCGCCGAGGACATCGCCCGGCGGGCCGCGCTCGCGGTGGACAACGCGCGCCTCTACCACCAGCAGGCGGTGGCGAACCGGGCGCTGCAGCGCAGCCTGCTGCCGCCGGACCTGCCCGAGGTGCCGGGGCTCGACTACCACGTGATCTACGAGCCCGCGGGGGAGAACAACGCGGTCGGCGGCGACTTCTACGACCTGTTCCCCGGCCCCGGGGAGAACACCTGGCGGTTCGCGATCGGCGACGTGTGCGGCACCGGCCCGGAGGCCGCCGCGGTGACCGGCCTCGCCCGGCACACGCTGCGGCTGCTCGCCCGCGAGGGGTACGGCGTGGCCGCCGTGGTCGGCCGCCTCAACCAGGCGATCCTCGAGGAGGGCGAGCGGGCCCGGTTCCTCACCCTGCTGCACGGCGAGATCACCGTCGGCCCGGACGGGCTCGACCTGCGCGTGGTGTCGGCCGGGCATCCGGAGGCGCTGCGGCTGCGGCCCGGCGGCGAGGTCGACGTGGTCGCCTCCCCGCAGTCGCTGCTCGGCGTGTTCGAGGACGCCGCCTTCGAGGCCGAGCAGGTACGGCTCGCGCCCGGCGAGGTGCTGCTCGGGGTCACCGACGGGGTGACCGAGCGGCGCAGCGGCGACCGGCTGCTCGACGACGACGGCGGGCTGGGGCGGCTGCTCGCCGAGTGCACCGGCCTGTCCGCCCGCGCGGTCGCCGAGCGCATCCGCCGGGCCGTGCAGGACTTCGCCCCCGAGCCGAGCATGGACGACCTGGCGATCCTCGTGCTGCGCGCCCCCGAGCACCCCGAGGAGAAGGCCGCCTAGCCCGCGTGGCGGTCAGCGGCCCAGGCGCCGGCGGGCGAACGCGAGCCGCGCCGTCATCTGCCGGATGCGCTCCTCCACCACGAGCGTGCGGTGCCCCGCGTCGTAGCGGTACACCTCGACCGGGTGCGACCGGGCCTCGAGCGCCGCGACGTAGGCGTCGATCTGGCCGACCGGGCAGCGCGGGTCGTTCTCCCCGGCGAGCACGAGCAGCGGGGCCCGCACCGCGTCCACGTACGTGATCGGCGAGCAGGCCCGGTAGCGCTCCGGCACCTCGTCGGGGGAGCCGCCGAGCAGCGCCCGGTGGTAGGCCCGCAGCCCCTCGGCCTCCTGCGCGTACGCGGCCGCGTGGTCGGCGATCGGCATCGCCGCGATCCCGGCCGCCCACACCTCCGGCTGGACGCCGAGGCCGAGCAGGGTGAGGAAGCCGCCCCACCAGGTCCCGGCGAGCAGCAGCCGGCCGGGGTCGGCGAGCCGGTGCGCCACCGCCCACTCGCGCACCGCGGTCACGTCGGCGAGCTCGATGTGGCCGACCTCCCCGTGCAGGGCGTCGCGCCAGGCCGTGCCGTACCCGGTGGAGCCGCGGTGGTTGACCCGGATCACTGCGAATCCGTGATCCACCCAGGCGGCCACCTCGGGGGAGAAGGCGTCGACGTCCTGCAGGTCGGGGCCGCAGTGGAGCAGGAACACGGTGGGGTACGGCGGCTGCCCGGCGGCCGGCCGGGACACGAAGGCGTGCACCGGGCCGCCCGGCCCGTCCACGTCGATGTCCTCGGCCGGCACCGACGGCGGCGCGGTGGGCCCGGCCGGGTTGATCACGACCTGGTCGAGGCTGGAGCGGATGAGCGGCGGGTGGGCGGCGCTCGACCAGAGGTACTCGACCGTGCCGTCGAGCCGGGCGGCGGCCTCCTCGACCACGCCGTGCGGGGTGGGGATCGGCGTCAGGACGCCGCCGGTGAGGTCGTAGCGGAACAGCTCGGTGCGGCCGCGGTGGTTGCCGATGATGAGCAGGGCGCGCCCGTCGGGGAACCAGTCGGCGGTGAAGTCGCCGGGGGTGCGCAGCCACAGCTCCCGCTGCTCGTCGGTGACCGGGTCCCACACCATCGGCTCGCGGCGGCCGCGCCGCTCGTGCAGGCAGAGCAGCCGCCGGTCGCCGGGCACCGGGGCGAACCGCAGCCCGGTGACGCCCCTGCCGGGCCCGTCGCACAGCTCGGCGATGTGGCGGCCGGTGCTGCTGAGCACCCGCAGCGACGGGTGCCGGGCGTCGCGGCCCTCGCTGTGGTTGATCGCGATGAGCGAGCCGTCGAGGGAGATGTCGGCGACGTGCATCGCCTCGGTGTGCCGGTACAGCTCGACCGGCGGCTCGTCCGTGCCGGGGCGGACGAGCAGCGCCTGGAAGCCGTCCTCGCGGGAGCTGCGGCCGATCGCCGCCGTGCCCGCCGCGGAGAGCGCGATGCCGGCCGGGTGGCCGGGCGGGACGCCCGGGTGCGCGACCTCGTCGGGGCCGCCCGCCCACGGCCGGCGCATCCACACGCCGTACTCGTCGCCGTCGTTGTCGGCGAACCACCAGATCCACTCGCCGGTGGGGTCGAGGACGCCGTGGGCGGTGCCCGCGGGCCGGTCGGTGATCTGCCGGGTGGTGCCCATCATCCGGTCCCAGGCGTAGATCTCCCAGGTGCCGGAGGTGTTGCAGCGGTAGACCGCCCGGCTCGGGGCCTGCCGCGCCCACCGGGGCAGGGTCATGCGCGGTGCCCGGAACCTGGCCTGCCAGCGTTCCTCGGCCTTCATCAGCGCCCGCACCCCTCCTCGACACGCCGGACCATCGCCAAGTATCCCGTCCGGAGGAGATGCCGTTCGGCAAATCAACGGGATTTCCCGCCATATCGGGGTTCCGGACACTGTGCCGTATCGGATAGGCCGTATCCGATGGGGGTATCCGATGGGTCGTGTCCGATTTCCGGAAAGGGTGCGGCCCGGAATTCACCGGGCCGGTCGCCAAACCGTGATCCGGAACGACCCGGGCGCGACGTACGGCTCCGGCAGATCGGCGATCCGGCGCCGGAGCGTGGCGGGGTCGATGTGGTGGGCGCTCGGCCCCATGCGCACCACCGCCTCGACCGCGGCGTGGTCGAGGGTGAGCGTGATCTCCTCCGCCGTCTCCGAAATCCGAGTGAAATGCCGGGAAAGTGATGCGGCGAGCCTTCGGTCCTTTTCCTGGTCGACCGAGAGCAGCCCGAGCGCCTCGACGAGCCCGCCGAGGTGACCGGGACCGGGGGTGACGACGACCAGCGCGCCGCCGGGCGCGAGGACGCGGGCGAACTCCGGCCCGTTCCGCGGCGCGAACGCGTTCGTCACCAGCGCGGCGCGGCCGTCCCGCACCGGCAGCGGCCGCCACACGTCGGCGACCACCGCGCCGATCCGGGGGTGCGCCCGGGCCGCCCGCTTGATCGCGTGCTTGGAGATGTCGAGCGCGAGCCCCGTGGCCGCCGGCCCCGCCGCGTCGAGCACCCGGGCGAGCAGGTACCCGGTGCCCGCCCCGGCGTCGACGACGAGCCCGCGCGCGTCCCCGGTGAGCTCGGCGGCGAGGCGGGCGACGCGGTCGGCGAGCGGGGCGTAGTGCCCGGCGGCGAGGAACCGCTCCCGGGCGGCGACCATCTCCGGTGTGTCGGCCGTGCCCGCGGCGCCCGGCCCGGACAGCAGGCTCACGTACCCCTGCCGGGCCACGTCGAAGGAGTGCCCGTTCGGGCAGCGCACGGTCCGCTCGGCGAGGGCGAGCCCAAAGCGGCAGACCGGGCAGGCGAGGTGGTCGATCACGTCCTGGAGCACACCCCCATCTTCCCGCCGGGTACGGCGTGGCCCGGACCGCCCCCGGGCGCGGTCCGGCCGGAGCGTCCGGGCGCCGCCCGGCGCGGGCGGTCGCCCCTGCGGCACCTTCGCTCCGGCGGGGCGGGTGCCGCATTCCGCCCGCCGCCGCGTTTCGCCGTTTCGGCAAATGCGGAATGCCGCGGAAAGCCGACCGGAAATGCCGTTCGGCGCGTCCTTCCCGGGTCGGCGGATTCGCGGGCACGTATCGGCCGACCGGCAGGGGGAATCCGCTTTCGGGCGTACCCGCGGCCGCCGCCGGCGCGGTGCCGGTCGAGGGCGTGTTCACCGCGGTGTCTCAGCCGTGCCGCATCCGGACATCGCCGCACCGGGCGTTCGCCGTGGGTTAGCGTCTGCCCTATGGCGGTTGATCCACGGGGGAATGATGCGCGGCACGGCCGCTTTTCGGATACGGACGCGTACTATGCGGGGCTCGACAAGGTCCTCGCGGGCACCGGCGCGTTTCTCACCGACCCGTCCGATCGCGTGCTGCTGGTGAAACCGAACTACGTCGACCACTGGGGCTGGCCCGGCGGTCACGTCGACGCGGGGGAGACCCCGGAACAGGCCTGCGCCCGCGAGATCCGGGAGGAGCTCGGCATCACCCCGCCGATCGGGCGCCTGCTCGTCGTGCACTGGGTCCCGGTGCTGCCGCGCCGGCCGTACCCGCTCGTGCACTTCCTGTTCGACTGCGGGGTGGTGCACGACGCCGGGAGCATCGTGCTGCAGGAGGAGGAGCTCGACGGCTTCGGGTTCTTCACCCCGGAGGAGGCCGACCGGATGATGCCGCCCTACCTCGTGCACCGGCTGCGCGCGGCGTTCGAGGCCCGGCGCGACGGCGGCACCGCCTACCTCTCCCCGGCCCCGGCGCGGCGGGGCGAGGCGGGCCGCTGACCGGCGCCGCGGCGAGTTTGGAGCGCACAGGCCATGGGCAGCGTGCGCGTATGCGTGTAGTCGTTGTTGGAGGCACGGGCAACATCGGCACGAGCGTGATCACCGCGCTCGCCGCCGACCCGGCGGTGACGTCGATCCTCGGCGTCGCCCGCCGCCGGCCCGACTGGCATCCGGACAAGACCGAGTGGGCCACCGCGGACGTGGCCACGAGCGACCTCGCCCCGCTCTTCTCCGGCGCGGACGCGGTCGTCCACCTCGCCTGGCTGTTCCAGCCCACCCACAACCCGCGCATCACCTGGCGGACGAACGTCATCGGCACCTCGCGGGTGCTCGACGCGGTCGCCCGGGCGAAGGTGCCGGCGCTGGTGTACGCCTCGTCGGTGGGCGCCTACTCGCCCCGGCCGGAGGACGACCGCCCGGTGACCGAGGACTGGCCCACCCACGGCTGGCCGACCGCCTCGTACGCGGTGGAGAAGGCCTACGTGGAGCGCCTGCTCGACATCTTCGAGCGGGACCACGGCGGGGTGCGCGTGGTGCGCATGCGCCCCGGCTTCATGTTCAAGCGGGAGTCCGCGGCCGAGCAGATGCGGCTGTTCGGCGGCCCGCTGGTGCCGCGCCGCCTGGTACGGCCCGGCAAGGTCCCGATCGTGCCCGACATCCCGGGCCTGCGGTTCCAGGCGCTGCACTCCGACGACGCCGGGGAGGCCTACCGGCTCGCCGTCACCCGCGACGTGGCCGGGGCGTTCAACCTCGCCGCCGACCCGGTGATCCGGCCGGGCGATCTCGCCCGGCTGCTCGGCGCGCGGCCGGTGACGGTGCCGCGCCCGGTCGCCCGGGGCGTGCTCGCCGCCGCGTGGGGCGCCCGCCTCGTGCCCGCGTCGCACCACATGCTCGACATGGCGCTGCACCTGCCGCTGCTCGACACCACCCGGGCCCGTACCGAGCTCGGCTGGACCCCGCGGCGCAGCGGCATCGAGGCGCTGCAGGAGCTGATCGAGGGCGCGACCCGGGGTTCCGGCGGCGCCACCCCGCCGCTCGAGGCGGTCAAGCGGCCGGGCGTGCGCCCGGGCGTGGGCGCCCGGCCGTAGCGGGCGCCCGCCGCGCGGATCGGCCAGCCTAGCGGTGGTGGCGGCCGATCGAGACCAGGCGGGGGGGGAACCCCCGGGGGGGCCCCGGCGCCCCCGCCGGGCCCGCCCGCCCGGGCCCCCCCC
>QGUZ01000427.1 GCA_003242605.1 Actinomycetota bacterium | reverse complement strand
GCTCACCGACATCACCGGCGTGTCCTCGGCGGTCACCCCGGCGCTCTTGAGCTGCTTGAAGAACGCCACGTTGCTGTCGCCGTTGAGGGTGTTGAACACCGCGTCCGGCTTGGCGTCGACGATCTTGTTCACCAGGGTGCTGTACTCGGTGTGGCCGAGCGGCGTGTACTCCTCACCGAGGATCTCCATGCCGTTCGCCGCCGCGTACGCCTTGATGATCTTGTTGGCGGTGCGCGGGAAGACGTAGTCGCTGCCGACGAGGAACAGCCGCCGCTTGCCCTCCTCCTTCAGGTAGTCGAGCGCCGGCACGATCTGCTGGTTGGTGGTGGCGCCGGTGTAGAAGATGTACGGCGAGCTCTCCAGGCCCTCGTACTGGACGGGGTACCACAGCAGCGCCTTACGGCGTTCGAAGACCGGCAGCATCGCCTTGCGGCTCGCCGAGGTCCAGCCGCCGAACACGGTGGCGACCTTGTCCTGGGTGATGAGCTTGTCGGCCTTCTCCGCGAACGTCGGCCAGTCGGACGCGCCGTCCTCGACGATCGGCTCGAGCTTCTTGCCGAGCACGCCGCCGGCCGCGTTGATCTCCTCGATGGCGAGCAGCTCCGCGTCCTTGACGCTCACCTCGCTGATCGCCATCGTCCCGCTGAGCGAGTGCAGGATGCCGACCTTGATCGTGTCCCCGGCGCCGCCACCGGCGGCCGCCCCGGCCTCGCTCTGGCCCGTTCCACCACCGCTTCCGCACGCGGCGAGACCGATGATCGAGGCGGCGACGAGTGCGCCGATTCGTGCCACGACCGGCCAGGTTGTTCTCCGCAACTGTCCTCCCTGCGGCTTGGCCCCGCGGTTGGGTGTCTGCCGCAAAGGTGACGTTGCGACATTTCCCGACTTGTTCTGACGTGTTAATTGCTCTTTGCGGGAATTTCACCGGTGACGTTTATTCACCGACAGCCCGGCCACGAGAGGAGACACATCGCCGAAATGGCGGAGTAACGCGGCGGAAACCGCCGTTCCCTACTGTCCCGCCATGCGGCTCACTCCACACGAACAGGAGCGACTGCTCATTCACGTCGCCGCGAGCCTGGCACGGGAGCGCCGGGCCCGCGGGCTGCGCCTCAACCACCCCGAGGCGACCGCGATCATCGCCGACTACCTGCTGGAGGGCGCCCGGGACGGGCAGAGCGTGGCCGACCTGATGGAGGGCGGGCGCAAGGTGCTGCGCCGCGAGGACGTCATGGAGGGCGTGCCCGAGATGCTCGAGTCGGTGCAGGTCGAGGCGACCTTCCCCGACGGCACGAAGCTGGTCACCGTCCACAACCCGATCCCATGAGCGCAACCGGCATCAGCGGCGCGCCCGGGGAGATCGTCTTCGGGCGCGGCGACATCCCGCTCAACCCGGGCCGCGAACGCCGCACCGTCCGGGTGGTGAACACCGCGGACCGGCCGATCCAGGTCGGCTCGCACTACCACTTCGCCGCCGCCAACCCCGGCCTGGAGTTCGACCGCGAGGCCGCCTGGGGCATGCGGCTCGACGTGCCCGCGGGCACCGCGGTCCGGTTCGAGCCCGGGGTGGCGCGCGACGTCACGCTCGTACCGATCAGCGGCCGGCGGGTCGTTCCGGGCCTGCGCCCGGAGTGGGCCGGGCCGCTCGACAGGGGGTCCGATGACTGAGCGGACCGAGCCGCCCATGATCGACCGCGCCCGCTACGCGGCCCTGTACGGCCCGACGCGGGGCGACCGGATCCGGCTCGCCGACACCGACCTGTACGTCGAGATCACCGAGGACCTCAGCATGGGCCCGGCCGGGGCCGGGGACGAGGTGGTGTTCGGCGGCGGCAAGGTGATCCGGGAGTCGATGGGCCAGGCGCGCGCCACCCGGGCCGAGGGCGCGCCGGACCTGGTGATCACGGGCGCGGTGATCCTCGACTACTGGGGCGTGGTGAAGGCCGACATCGGGGTGCGCGACGGCCGGATCGTCGCGATCGGCAAGGCGGGCAACCCGGACACCATGGACGGGGTGCACCCGGACCTGGTGATCGGCCCGTCCACCGAGGTGATCTCCGGGAACGGGAAGATCGTCACCGCCGGGGCGATCGACTCGCACGTGCACCTCATCTGCCCGCAGATCGTGGACGAGGCGCTCGCCGCCGGGGTCACCACGCTGATCGGCGGCGGCACCGGCCCGGCCGAGGGCACCAAGGCGACCACGGTGACCGGCGGCTGGTACCTGCCGCGCATGCTCGAGGCGATGGACGGCATGCCGGTCAACGTCGCGCTGCTCGGCAAGGGCAACACAGTGAACGAGGAGGCCCTGTTCGAGCAGCTCCGGCTCGGCGCGAGCGGGTTCAAGCTGCACGAGGACTGGGGCACCACGCCCGCCGCGATCGACACCTGCCTGCGGGTCGCGGAGGCGGCCGGGGTGCAGGTGGCGATCCACACCGACACGCTCAACGAGGCCGGGTTCGTGGAGTCCACGCTCGCCGCGATCGGCGACCGGGTGATCCACGCCTACCACACCGAGGGGGCCGGCGGCGGCCACGCGCCCGACATCATCACCATGGCCGGGTACGCCAACGTGCTGCCGTCGTCCACCAACCCGACCCGGCCGTACACGGTGAACACCCTCCACGAGCACCTCGACATGCTCATGGTGTGCCACCACCTCAACCCGGCGGTGCCCGAGGACCTCGCGTTCGCCGAGTCGCGCATCCGGCCGACGACGATGGCGGCCGAGGACGTGCTGCACGACATCGGCGCGATCTCGATGATCGGCTCGGACTCGCAGGCGATGGGCCGGGTCGGGGAGACGATCATCCGCACCTGGCAGACCGCGCACGTGATGAAGCACCGGCGCGGCCCGCTCGGCTGCTCGGGCGCCGACCCGGCCGACAACCTGCGCGCCCAGCGGTACGTCGCCAAGTACACGATCTGCCCGGCGATCGCGCACGGGCTCGACGCGCACGTCGGCTCGGTCGAGGTGGGCAAGCTCGCCGACCTGGTGCTGTGGGACTTCGCGTTCTTCGGCGTGCGGCCGCACCTGGTGCTCAAGGGCGGGATGATCGCCTACGCCCAGATGGGCGACGCGAACGCCTCCATCCCGAGCCCGCAGCCGGTGTTCCCCCGGCCGATGTTCGGCGCCGCGCCCGCGGCCGCCGCCGCGACCTCGGTGCACTTCGTCGCGCCGCAGGCGATCGAGGCGAACCTCGCCGACCGGATCGCGGTACGGCGGCGCCTGGTGCCGGTGGCGGACGTGCGGGGCCTGAGCAAGGAGTCGATGCCGCACAACGACGCGCTGCCCGAGATCACCGTGGATCCGGACACGTTCGAGGTGCGCATCGACGGCGAGCCCGTGGAGCCCGCCCCCGTGGAGCGGCTGCCCATGGCCCAGCGGTACTTCCTGTTCTGACGGGCCGCCGATGGGTGCGTTGCGATCAGCGGCCGGGGCGCTCACGGGGACGGGCGCGACGGGCGCCTCGGCCGCGCTGCTCCTCATCGCCGACTCCCGGCTCCCCGCGGGCGGGCACGCCCACTCGGGGGGTGCCGAGGAGGCGGTGCACGCCGGGGCGATCACCGGCCCCGGGGACCTGGCGCGGTTCCTCCGGGGCCGGCTCGCCACGGCCGGC
This sequence comes from Actinomycetota bacterium, assembly GCA_003242605.1. GTDB lineage: Bacteria > Actinomycetota > Actinomycetes > Streptosporangiales > Streptosporangiaceae > Thermopolyspora. The sequence goes on along the minus strand of QGUZ01000427.1, from coordinate 126 downwards.
CTCGTCGCCGCCGCCCTCGCCGCGGCGGCCTGCCACCTGGCGGGCACGCCGGCCGCCCGGCCCGGATCGGCGGGGGCATCCGGGGCGGGCGGCCCCGGCGGCGACCCGGCCCGGCCCGGCGCCGCC
>QGUZ01000426.1 GCA_003242605.1 Actinomycetota bacterium | reverse complement strand
GGGGAGGACACTCTGGACGGGCTGTCTGGATGGAGCCGGGCCGGCTCACCCCCACGTGCGTGGGGAGGACGGGCACTCGCAATGGCTGCAGCTGATCTGCTCAGGCTCACCCCCACGTGCGTGGGGAGGACTCATGTTCCGCGCCGCGGACGAGCTGTGGGTCCGGCTCACCCCCACGTGCGTGGGGAGGACTCGATACCGATTTCCGTCAGAACGTCTTCCAGCGGCTCACCCCCACGTGCGTGGGGAGGACACTTCCTGAACTGCGGTTTCACATTTTCACTTGAGGTTTTTCTTGATCAGATGAGGTGTCAGTTGTCTCGGCGGCGAACTTGATCAACTGGAGGCCGTCGAAGTCGACTACGTGTCGACGACGTTGACCCGACGTGCGTAGCGCGAAACCCTGCTCGTTGTCGGCCGGGTGGATGAGGACGGCCATGCCGTCGCCCACGCTCGCACTGACCGCCGACCAGAGTTCGTCGCGCACACGGGCGGATACCGTGCCCACGAAAAGCCCGGGACACGGCTCGATTAGCCAGCGTGATAACGCTCCGTTTACGTGATCTGGGACCGCCGTAGTGGAGATCACGACCATCGATGCCATCGCTCACTCCACCTGCAGGTCGAACGAGTCGTATGCGTCAAAGGAATCAACGCCATAGTTCACACCGGCGGGAAGCGGGCCGAGATGCGGATCCCAGAGGTGGACCACATCGACGCTGCGGTCGCCCGCCGTTGCGGGAGTACTCTCGGGGTCGAGCAGCGTCTGGATGTCGGCCACGATCTGCGGCAGTAACTTCAGCGCGCGGAACTCCTCCCGGAGCCGCCGCCGAGCCTCACGCTCCGGATCGGCGGATGCGTGCAACGAGAACGCGAGTGGGATGGTGACCCGGGCCTTGTACAGGTCGGCGACGTCGTAGACGAAGGACATCTGTGTGCCGTTGTGGATGAAGCCCAGTGCAGGGGAGCAGCCCAGCGCCAGCACGGCAGCGTGAACGACGCCGTACATGCAGGAGTTGGCACCCGACATGGCCTTGTTGATCGAGTCCTGGCTGTCCCACGAGTCCGGGTCGTAGTTGCGTTTGAAACGTTTGATGCCGTGCTTGGTCGCCAGCATCCGGTAGAGGGCCTTGATCCGTTGGCCCTCCAGGCCGCGAAGCTTGGCGAGGGTGGCGCCCGCGGGTGCGGCGCCGACGCCGAACCGCATCTCGTACATGCGGATCGCCACCTGGAGGCGGGTTTGGTCGTCGGCCCAGGCGCGCACCTGCTTTTCCAGCCAGTGCGTGGTGAGCGACGCCGGCATGATCCCCGCGTAGCTGCGCACCCCACCGGCGCCGACGCATACCAGCGAGGTGCCGTGCCGGGCGATCGTGGCCATCGCGGGCTGGGTGATCGAGGTGCCGGGGCCGAGCAGGATGCAGGCCAGTGCGGCGGTCGGCAGGTTCACCCGGTCCACCCCCTTGGGCGACTCGACCTGGGCGCAGACTCCCGTGTCGTCCTGCACGATGCGCACGGCCTCGGCGTACAGGAACGACAGCGAATCGGCGATCCTGGGCAGCATGGCCAGGGTGGGGGCGGCGAGTCTACGCCGCGCGGTTCCGGTCATCGCGCCCAGGCCAGGCTCAGCAGCCCGCAGCCGTAGGACTTGCCACGGCCGATCCCGGTCAGTACGGCTGCGCGCAGCGCGTCGGGGTCGGTGACCACGCCGATTCCGTCGAACCGGACCACGGCGTGTCGCACGGCGGTGCCCTTGGCGCGGATGTCCGGGCGTGGCTGCGAGGTCACCGTAGCGACGGCCAGGCCGTGCGATGCCGCCTTGGTCACCCACCACTCCTCGGCCGCGGCGCCCCGCAGCGGCTTCACCTTGCCGGCGTCCTTGCCCGCGCTCTTGCCGAGCCGCTTGGAGGGATTGGCGGCGATGCGGTAATGCACCCGCGCACCGGGCCGCAGCCGATCCAGCAGCGCTCCCAGTTCGCGTACCGCGATCTCCCCATAACCGTCCGGCAGCCGCCCGATGTCGGGCTTCACCGTGCTTTGCACCAGCAGCTGCATGCCTTGCCGGGTCTCCTCGAGGCGGAACAGCACCCCGGCCTTGGCCCTGGCGTTCTCCCCCAGGCCGTCGGGGACGAGCGACATCAACCGCTTGTGCAGCCGGTCGAGGTCGGCCAGGTCGTCGTTGACGTCCCGGCGGCGCAGGTCGGGCAGGATGCGCATCAGCCAGGCCGTCACCGCTCCTCCTCCATGTAGGCAACGAGCCGCTCCCAGAACCGCTCGCCGGTCACGAACAGCTCCTTCGGCAGCGATCGGCTGACGATGCTCACCGTCCGCGTGCGATACCGCCGGTCGTACCGGTTGAAGCTCAGCGGGACGTCGGCAACTTCGGTGACCGCGCCGGCGGCGTCCGGGTGATCCTCGACCACGAACTCCGCCTCAGGCGGTTCCTGCTCACGCAGTCGCCGCGCAACCGGCACCCGGGTGTGCAGCTCGCCCACGGGATCGGCCACGTCCGCCCGCAGCAGCAGCGGTTGGTCCGGCGGGCAGGAGCGTCGCCCCAGGTACGGGTGCCAGCGGGGGTTGCGCAGCGCCTCGGCGATCTCGGCCAGCCGATCCGTCGGGCCCTCCACGGCCACGGTGAACACGGCGTCCGCCAGATACTGACGCCGAGTCACCATAGCGTTGGGCCCACCCGGGCGCTGGGTGCCGTCGGGCCGGGGTACGCCCTTCGGCATGCCGCCTCCGATGGTGTGGAAGTCCACCATCCGCACGCCGGGACGGTCGATCCGCACGGTGAACCGCAGCGCATCGTAACGGGCCAGAGGCGCGCCACGCGGCAGCCCTTCGGCGCAGGCCAGCAGGCCGATGAGCCCCGATCGGGTCGGGAAGCGCAGGCTGTCGCGCTGGGCGAACACGCTGTGTTCGCCCCAGGACTGCAGCGGCCCGGCCAGCCGCAGCACCAGGCCGCTCACTGCGCGGAACCTCCGTACGCGGCCGTCACGGCCCCCTCGACCAGCTCGTCGAAGGACTCCACCGGGTCCCCCAGCCCGCTCAGCGGCTTCTCGTCGATGCACGCGTAGCCGCGATACACGACGCCCTTCGTGCCCCACAGCCGCTCCAGCCGCGCGGCATGCCGGGCGAGCTGGGCCCGGGACGGCTCGGCGATGCCGTTCTCCGGGCGGACCGGCGCTTCGAACGCGGCCGCGTACGAGATCGGCCGGTCCGTACGCACCACCACGTGCACCAGATCGGGCAGTGTGTTGGCGGCCGTGGCCGTCTGCTTGCCGGTCGGCAGCGAGGAGATGAACGCACGCAAGAACTCGGAGGACAGCTCCTTGGCCATGCAAGCGTCCCCGCCCAGGTTGGCCAGCAGCCCCGCAAGGTCCACGCTGGCGTACCGATAGAACACGCCGGCGCTGAACTCCGCGCTGTTCATGTGGCCGCTGCCGACAGCGTCCTCGGGCAGGCAGTCATCCACCGCGGTGAAGAAGTCGATCTCCGGCGCCACCTCGTGCGTGGTGAACGCGTGCGCGACCTGTACCGCACCGTCCACCCCCGCCCCGGGCAGCTCGGCCAGCATCCGCCCGAACAGGTTGATGACGCCGTTGCGTTCCGACAGCAGCTCACCGACCCTGTCCACCGGCAGCACCGGCTTCGGCTTCTTCTGCCCGATGGTCGTCTCGATCGCCTCCCGATGCTCCTCGGCCAGATCGGCCAGGGCGTCGAGCGCCGCCTTGGGCAGGTACAGCAGCAC
>QGUZ01000425.1 GCA_003242605.1 Actinomycetota bacterium | reverse complement strand
GCCCGGCCTGCGGGGGCTGCGCCGGGGCCCCCCCCGCCCCCGGCGCCCCGGCCGGTCCGGCCTGCCCCGGCGTGCCCGGCGGCGGGCCGGCGGGCGGGGTGCGGGCCGCCAGCCGCTCCTCGGCGCGGCGGCGGCGCTCCGCCAGCACGGCGGCGAGGTAGGCCGGGGGCGGCACCCCCGGCGGCGGGGGCGGGCTGACGTAGGCGGCCACCTGGCCCGCGATCCGCTCGCCGAGCTCGTGCCGGATCGCGGGGGAGAGCTGCGGCGCCCGGGTCAGGTAGCTCCGGGCGGCGTTCGCCACCTCGTCGGGCAGCAGGGACAGCTCGAGCGTCGCCGCCCACCCGGCGAGCTCCGGCGGCATCGGCGGCGGCGGCGCGGTGCGCGGCGCCCGCTCCGAGATCACGATCGTGCCCGCGAACAGGTCGCCGAGGCGCTTGCCGCGGTCCGACAGGAGCGACGCGAGCAGGGCGGGCGCGCCGGTGAACATCCAGATCTCCACGATCCCGGCGAGCCCGCGGAACAGCGCCTGCCGGAATTGCTCGGGTCCGCCGTCGTCACCGACCACCCGCAGCCCCAGCGCCATCTTCCCCAGGCTGCGGCCCCGCGACAGCGTCTCGAACGCCACCGGGTAGCCGAGCAGGATGAGCGCCGTCGTCGCGACGGCTAGCGCCCCGGCGAACGCCAGGTCGACGGCCTGGACGGCGTTCAGCAGCAGGAAGTTCGCCCCGAAGACGAGGACGAGCTGGACCACCACGTCGATGAGCAGGGCGAGCGCCCGCGTCGGGAGCTGGGCGACCCGCACCTCGACGACGACGGCCTCGCCGGTGACGACATCGGACATGGGTCAATTCTCCCCGCCGCCGGGACCGGCCGCGCTCGGTGACCACGCACATACCTAGCCAAGCACACCAACCGGACGAATCTGCCGCGCGTCGCGAGGCCGGGGGCACGGCCCGCCGCGCGCCCCAGGCCGCCTCGGTAGGCTCGTCGCGTGGACATCGACGCCTTCGTGGCCGCGCACCGGGCCCAGTGGACCCGGCTCGAGGACCTGGTACGGCGGCGCCGATCGCTCGACGGCGTCGAGGTGGACGAGCTCGTCGACCTCTACCAGCGGGTGGCGACCCACCTGTCGATCGTGCGCTCGCACGCGCCGCACTCGCCGCTCGTCGGCCGCCTCTCCGCCCTCGTCGCCCGGGCCCGCTCCGCGGTCACCGGCACGCACACCCCCGCCTGGCGGGAGGTGGCGCGGTTCGTCACCGTCGTGTTCCCCGTCGTGGCGTACCGGGCGCGCTGGTGGTGGGCGGGCACGGCCGCCGCGTTCCTCTTCGTCGCCACCCTGGTCGGCGCGTGGGTGGTGGACGATCCCGACGTGCGGGCCGCGCTCGGCACGCCGGAGATGATCAAGGAGTTCGTCGAGCACGACTTCGAGAGCTACTACTCCGAGCACCCGGCCGCCTCGTTCGCCTCTCAGGTGTGGCTGCACAACTCCTGGCTGTCGGCCCAGGTGGTCGCGAGCGCGGTGCTGCTCGGCGCCCCCATCCCCTACATCCTGCTGCTCAACGCGGCGAACGTGGGCGTCGCCGGCGGCCTGATGGTCGCCCACGGCAGGGGCGACCTGTTCTTCGGCCTGATCACCCCGCACGGGCTGCCCGAGCTCACCGCGTTCTTCCTCGCCGCCGCCGCCGGGATGCGGCTCGGCTGGACGGTGATCGCCCCGGGCCCCCGGCGCCGCACCGAGGTGCTCGCCGAGCAGGGCCGGGCGGTCGCGTCGGTCGCCGTCGGCCTCGTCGTCGTGCTGCTCGTCTCCGGCCTCATCGAGGCCCTCGTCACCCCGTCCCCGCTGCCCACCTGGGCCCGGATCGGGGTCGGCGTGCTCGCCGAGGCCGCGTTCCTCGGGTACGTCGTCCACTTCGGCCGCCGGGCCGCGGCGGAGGGCGAGACCGGGGACATCGAGCGCGCCCCGGACGTCGCCCCGGCCTCCGGCTGACCCGCCCGGGGCCGCCGGAGAAACCTCCGGGCAGGGCCGGTCAGAGCCGTCCCGCGGCCTTGAGCGCGAGGTAGGCGTCGGCGAGGGCGGGTGCGAGGTCCTCGGGCAGCGCGTCCACCACCTCCACGCCGAGCCGGCGCAGCCGGGCGGTGACGGCGCGGCGCTCCCCGATGTGCCGCTCGGCCGCGGCCGCGTCGTACACCGACTCGGCGTCCACCCGCAGCGCGGCGAGGTCCGCCACCCGGGAGTCCCGGGCCGCCGCGACGAGCACCAGGTGCCGCGCCGACAGCGAGGGGAGCACCGGGAACAGCCCCTCCTCCAGGGCGGCGGCGTTGAGGTCGGTGAGGAGCACCACGAGGCAGCGCCGCTTGGCGCGGGCGAGCACGGTGGCGGCCATGCCCGCGAAGTCGGTCTCGACCAGCTCCGGCTCGAGCGGGGCAAACGCGTTCACCATCGCCGACAGCAGCTCGGTGCGGGCGACCCCGCTCAGCCACGCGCGCACCGCCCGGTCGTAGGCGAGCACGTCCACCCGGTCCCCGGCGCGGGCCGCGAGCGCGGCGAGCAGCAGCGCGGCGTCCATCGACCAGTCGAGGCGGGGCCAGCCGGACGGTCCGGCCCCGCCGGGGTTCACGCCGAGCCGGCCCGCCGAGGTCCGGCCGGTGTCGAGCACGATCACCACCCGGCGGTCCCGCTCCGGGCGCCAGGTGCGCACCATCACGTCGCCGCGCCGGGCGGTGGCCCGCCAGTCGATCGACCGCACGTCGTCGCCGACCACGTACTCCCGCAGCGAGTCGAACTCGGTGCCCTGGCCGCGCACCAGCACCGGGTTGCCGCCCTCCAGCTCGCGCAGCCGGGCGAGCCGGGAGGGCAGATGGCGGCGGCTGTGGAACGGCGGCACCACGCGCACCGTCCACGGCACCTGGTGGGTGCCCTGCCGGGCCGCGAGGCCGAGCGGGCCGAACGAGCGCACCGTGACCGCGACCGCCTCCCGGTCGCCGCGGCGCACCGGGGCGAGGGTGGTGACCAGCCGCCGCCGCCCGCCCGGCGGCACCGTCACCTGGTGGGTACGCGGGGACGGCCGCGCCGACGGCGGCCAGGCGTCGCGGATCACCGCGCGCACCCGGCGCCGCCCCGGGTTCTCCACCACCAGCCCGACGGTCGCCGTGCGGCCGAGCCGTACCACGTGGTCGCCGTCGCGGCGGAACCGCAGCGTCCGCACCGCGCCCGCGGCGGCGAGGTCGGCCGCGATCAGCACGGCGAGCAGCAGGGCGGCCGCGAGCACCGCGACGCCGGGCCGTGGCGCGACCAGCACCACGAGCGAGCAGAGGGCCGCCACCAGGGCGGTTCGACCGGTGAGCGCCATCAGCGGGGCACCGGGACGGACGCGAGGATGCCGTCGAGCACGCCGTCCGGCGTCGCCCCCTCCAGCTCGGCCTCGGGACGCAGCCGGACGCGGTGCCGCAGCGTCGGCCGGGCGAGCGCCTTCACGTCGTCGGGGGTGACGTAGGAGCGGCCGGACAGCCAGGCCCACGCCCGGGCGGCGGCGAGCAGCGCGGTCGCGCCCCGCGGCGACACCCCGAGCTGCAGCGACGGCGACTCGCGGGTGGCGCGGGCCACGTCCACCACGTAGCCGAGCACCTCGGGCGCGACGTGCACCTGCCGCACCGCCGCGCGGCCGGCGGCCAGGTCGGCGGCGGTCGCCACCGGCTTGAGCGCGGACAGGTCGCGCGGGTCGAAGCCCTGGGCGTGCCGCTCGAGCACCG
>QGUZ01000098.1 GCA_003242605.1 Actinomycetota bacterium | reverse complement strand
GCCGCGGCCGAGGCGACCGGGGCGGCCGCGTCCGGTGGGGTCGTGGCGGATGCGTCGGAGCCCCCGCCGGCGCGGACCCGTCCGCGGATCGCCGCCAGATCGAACGTGGCGGCGAGCAGGCAGGTGGTGAGCAGCGTGACGACCATGTCGCGGACGAGGCCGATCGGCACCCACAGGACCTCCCACCACATCAGCGGGTGGGGGCCGTCGAGCAGGTAGAGCAGGCCGCGCCACACGTACCCGTCGGCGACCCGGATGGCGACGAAGCACACCGCGAACATGCCGAACAGGGGCGCGCCGCCGCGCACGGTGAGCCGGAACGTGTGCGCGAGCGCCACCCAATGCGCCCACCGGCCGAAGAACCGGATCAGGCCCACGCGGGTAAGCGCGTGTGTGCGGCGGTGGAGCGCCCGCTCGGCCCGCTCCGCCCCGGACTCCAGGCGGGTCCCCCGGAGGACGGTTCGGACGTCCTCGGCGTACGCGCCGTACACCATGATCGCGAGCGTGAGCCAGGCGGCGGGGAGGACGATCGCCTGCCACACGTACGGCCAGACCCGGCCGAGGAACTCCATCGTCACCTGCCAGCCCGGCAGGTTCACCTCGAGCGACTCCCAGGCGTCGTTCCACCACCGGGTGATCTGGCGCTCGCCGAGCCACTGCTCCTGCGCCTTGACCACGCCGATGCCGTAGTAGAAGAAGGTCAGCTCGCAGAAGGCCGCGCCGATCGCCGCGCCGCGGTTCCCCCGCCGCTCGTACCACATCACCAGGAAAAACCGCGCCACGAACGCGGCGGCCATGACGACGAACCCCGCGGTGACGTTGAGGCCGATCAGCCCTTGCGCGGTGCCCGGGTCCTCCCCGGTGTAGAAGTCGGACCAGGCGCCGAGCATGCCCTTCTCGGCGCTCTGCCGCTCGATGTCGGTGAGCAGGAAGGCGCGCGCGTCGTCCTCATACCAGCCCCAGGCGAGGTAGAGCGCCGCGTACGGGAAGATGCTCCGGCTGAGGCTGCCGATGAAGGGCTCGTCGCGCTCGCCCTCGGCCCGCCGCAGCCGCATCTCGGTCAGCTCGCCGCGCACCGCGTGGAACATGCCGATGGTGACGATCATGCTGAGCATCACCATCACGATGAAGACCAGCATCGTCAGCCCGTACCGGACCTGCTGCCAGTCGCCGTGCGACATCTCGGTGCCGCCGACGAGGAGCCCGAACCGGAGGAGCCGGCCGAGGGAGAACCAGATGAGCAGCGGCAGAAGGCACCGCCCGGCGAGACGCACCGTCCGCCAGGGCAGGGACCAGATCGACGGGGCCCGCTCCAAACCCGACATCTCAGGCATCGTAACGGTGGGCCATCACGCCGCGCAGGCGGTCACGGAAACCCGACGAAACGATCACTGCCCCCCACGCGTCCACCCGCCCGCCACCGTGCGCGGCTCGCCGTGGGCGGGCCCGGCGGCTGGACGCGCGTGCGGGAGCCGCCCGGCCCGCTCCGGCGCGGCCGCGGCCCCGCGTGCCGCCGCCGGAGCGCTCCCCTGCTCGGGGTGCGACGCCGGGTTCGGCGTCCCCGGGGTTTCCCGGCCGACGCCGACGGGACGCGCGCGGCGCGCGCCGGGGCCGCGGCTCGCCGGCCGGACATCGGCCTGCACGCCGGCGAGGTACGGCGCGGCCACGGGGAGTCCCGCGTCGCCTGCCTGCGCACCGCACGCGGGCCTGTTCCCCTACCGTGACGGCCACCCCGTCGGGTCCGGCGCGTCCCCGGCCCGGGCGCCCGCTGACGGCGCAACCGGCCGCGGCCGCCGGTCACGACGTGGACGGCTCGCCGCCCGGCTCCTCGGGAGCCGGTGTGGGCCGCTCCGGCTCGCTCGTGGGCGTCCCGCCGCCGCCCGGCCCCTCGGTGGGCGGCTCGCTCGGCAGTGTGGGCCGCGGCGTGGGCCGCGTCGTGGGCGCCGCCGAGGGCGTGGCGGACCCGGTAACCGAGGACGTGGGCGTCCGGCTCGGCCTCCGCGTCGGGGCCGGCGTGCGGGATCCGCTCGGAGCCGGGCGCGACGTGCGCGGCCGGTCACCCGGCCGCACCCGCTCCCCGCCGGCGGCGGAGGTGCGGGACCGCGCGGGCTCCGGGGGCCGGGTCGTCTCGGACCGTCCGGCGCGGTCCGGCGAGTGCCCGGGCGTGGCGGAACCGGAGGACGGCGACTCGGTCATCGGGCCGGTTTCGGCGACGGGCACCTCGGGCACGGCCCGGGAGCCGGTCTCCGCCGGTTCGCCGAGGATCGCGAACACCGCGAGGATCGCGAGCACCGTGAGCACGGAGACCGCGCCCACGACGGCGAGCTTCGCCGCGGGGGTGAGCAGGCTCAGCGCCGCGAGGCCGAAGGGCCGCCGCCCGACGGGCGGTTCCGGCGACGGCCGCAACGCGGCGCGCCCGCGCTCCTGCCAGTCCGGGCCGTACCCGGCCACCGCCGCCTCGGCGAGCCGGTCCAGGAACGCCTCCGCCGACTCGGGGCCGTCACCGGCCCGGGTGGCCGTGCCGTACCGGACGAGGTCGCGCAGCGGCCCGGGCACGCGCTCGGCGGCCGCGGCGTCCTCGCCGCTCCGGGGTGGCCGTCCACTGAGGCTCTCGGCGAACGTCACCGCCGCCGCGTACAGGTCCGCCGCGGGCCCGGCCGGTTCCTCCTCGCCGGGCGGCCGGTACGGCCCGGCGGCCGGGCGGGCGAGGTGGGCGACGCCGAAGCCGGTGAGCCGGGCGGTGCCGTCGGCGGCGACGAGGACGTGCTCGGGCCGCAGGTCGCGGTGGGCGACGCCGGCCCGGTGCGCGGCGGCGAGGCCGCGCAGGATGTCGTGCAGCAGGACGAGGGCGGCCTCCGGGCCGAGCGGGCCGGCGCGGCCGAGGATCCGGCGCAGCGGCTCCCCCTCGGCGGCGTCCCGGACGATCGCCGCGCCCGCCTCGCCCGTGACGCACTCGCGGGGCCGGATAAGGTGCGGGTCGTCGGCCGAGGCGAGGCGCTCGGCGTCGGCGCGGAAGCCCGCCGCCGCCTCCTCGCCGGGCCGCGCGTCCAGACGCTCGAGCACCACCTCGGCGCCGTCGGCGTCGCGGCGGGCGAGCACGACGCGGCCGTCGTCGCCGATCTCCCGGATCCGGGTGTAGCCGGGAAGCTGCCACGCGTTCCGCTGCCCTTCCATGACGGCCCCCTCCAACCGCGAGTCAAGGCGATCTCCATCACCAAAAGTAACCATCGGGTGACGCCGGAGGAACCGCCCTTCGCCGACGGCGGACCGGACCGCCCCGGCGCGCCGGGCGGCCCCGTGCGCGGGCCCCGCCCCCCGGATACGCAAGCCCGGACGCGGCTCGCCCCGGCGGAGGCCGTACCGAGCGAAAGCCGTACAAAGACGAAAGGACCGGCACCCCCGCTGGGGATGCCGGTCCGGGAAGGTCGTCGCGTGGCGAGCCGGCTCAGACCGCGACCTCGAGCTGGGCGACCTCGCCGCGCTTCGCCTCGACCTTGACGTCCTTGGTGACGCCGCCGCCCGCGATGATCCGGACGGTCCACGAGCCCGGAGCGGCGAAGAACCGGAAGACGCCCTCGTCGGAGACGACGACCTCGCCGGTGAACTCACCGGACTCGTCGAGCAGCCGCGCGTAGGCCGGGCCGCCCCCGCCGGTCACCACGCCCTGGATGACGGCCTGGGACGACAGGTCGATACCCGCCGGAAGAGTGATGGTCTGCGCGGGTGCGCCGCACCCCTGAGCCTGCGTCATCGGGCCTCCCCCAACTCGATCGGCACGCCCACCAGCGAGCCGTACTCGGTCCACGAACCGTCGTAGTTCTTCACGTTCGGCTGGTCGAGCAGCTCGTGCAGCACGAACCAGGTGTGCGCGGAGCGCTCGCCGATGCGGCAGTAGGCGATGGTGTCCTTGCTGAAGTCCACGCCCGCCTCTTCGTAGAGCTTGCGCAGCTCCTCGTCGGACTTGAAGGTGCCGTCGTCGTTCGCCGCCTTCGACCACGGGATGTTGCGCGCGGTCGGCACGTGGCCGGGCCGCTGCGCCTGCTCCTGCGGCAGGTGGGCGGGCGCGAGCAGCTTGCCGGTGAACTCGTCGGGCGAGCGCACGTCGACGATGTTGAGCTTGCCGATCGCGTTCACCACGTCGTCGCGGAACGCGCGGATCGACAGGTCCTGGTCCTTGGCGACGTAGTTGGTCCGCGGCCGGTTCGGCACCTCGGTGACGAGCTCGCGGGAGTCGAGCTCCCACTTCTTGCGGCCGCCGTCGAGCAGCTTGACCTTCTCGTGCCCGTACAGCTTGAAGTACCAGTACGCGTAGGCGGCGAACCAGTTGTTGTTGCCCCCGTAGAGGACGACGGTGTCGTCGTTCGAGATGCCCTTCTCGGACATCAGGGCCTCGAAGCCCGCCTTGTCGATGAAGTCACGGCGGACCGGGTCCTGCAGCTCCTTCTTCCAGTCGATCTTGATGGCGTTGCGGATGTGGCCCTTGTCGTAGGCGCTGGTGTCCTCGTCGACCTCGACGATGACGACACCGGGAGTGTCGAGGTTCGCCTCGACCCAGTCGGCATCCACCAGTGCGGCGGAGCGGCTCATGTGATCCTCCCCTATCGGGTTGCGGCGGGCAGTAGACGGCGAATGATGTGTGGTGCGCAGCCCGGGCGAACGCCGCGGGCCGCGGCGAGGAAGGCGGCGACAGGGGCGGGCGCACCGGTCCCCGAGGCCCCTCGACCCCTACCCACGGCCGTGCGGGCCACTCCGGCGGCGGCGCGGACGCGGGCCGCCGGCGGCCGGGCGGGCCGGGCCGGGGCGACGGTGTGGGGCACCCGCGACGGCGTCGGCCGAACCGGTACGGCGGGGCCGGGCGGCAGGCCATACGGCGGGCGTCCGGCGGCACCGGGCGCTGCGCCCGGGGCCGGCGCCGCGAGCGGCCACAGCGAACCGGCCGACGGAACGATCACGAGAGCCGTTGTGCTGAGGCCTGCCGCGAAGCGCGTGCCAAGGGGATCGACCTGGCGTAGAGGAGACATCGTCGAGACTCCGCATCAAGTGCCCTGCCGGGGACGGCCGTGATCGGTCGGGGGTCGGCGCCCGCTTCGATCGCCCTCAGGCAGCGCGACAGAGCGCGGTGGCGACGCGGCAGAAGTCGACGGCGCGTCGCTTGGTGAGCAGCTCTGTCCTCGGAGTCACGCCCATGACAGTACCCCGCCGTTCCGCCATCTGTCACATCCCTGTCCGCCTACTGAGACAGAGGGGTCAAAAAGGTCAAATATGACAAGATCACCCCTCCGAGGCAGATAACTGACACATTTCCGTTCTCGCAGGTGAACGACGTGATCGCGGGGTCCGCCCCGGCCCTCCGGCGGAGCGGTGGACGCCGGTCGCGCCGGCACGGCACCGGAACGCGGTGTCCACGATGCGAGACGGGTGTCCACATGCGGACACGCCGCCGCCCGCCCGGACGGCGGGCGCGGCCGGGCCGTACCGGCCCGGTCAGGTCGTCGCGGGGACCCGCAGCAGCAGCTCGCCGTCGGGGGTCTCCAGGTCGATCCGGCTGATCTGCTCCATCGGGATCGCCGTGGAGCCGGAGAAGCTCGCCATCTCCCCGTTGGGGGCGCGGATCGTCCAGCTCGCCGCCTGCTCGCGGGTGCCGTCCTTGGCCACGACGATCACGTTGCACCGGGTGCCGCGCGGCACGCCGCCCAGCGACACCCCGACCTGGGTGCCGCCCTCCTCCGAGCGCAGCCGCAGCACCGCGCGCACCTCGCCCCGGCTCGCGGTGAGCTCCCGGGAGGTGTGCCGGCTCGGCGCGGCCGTGACCGTCCGGGTGGGCTCGGCCGCGTGCGCGTCCGCCGCCGGGGAGTCCGCCATGCCCGTCTCCCGCGCGAGCGCGGGGACCGCGCTCTCCTCGCCGCCGCCCGGCTGCACCGCGTAGACCCAGATCGAGCCGCCCACCGCCCCGACGACCAGCGACGCGGCCACGGCGAGCACCGCCTGGGTGATCCGGCGCCGGCGGGCCCGCACCTTCAGCATGCGCTCGAGCACGGCCCGCGGCGGGCGGGACGCCTGCTCGATGTCGGCCTCGGTGACCCGGCCGAGCAGCGCGGGCAGCCCGAGGAACTCGTCGGCCTCCACCCGGCAGAACGGGCACCAGCCGAGGTGCTCGTAGACCTCGGCCGCCTCGCGCGGGTCGAGCGCCCCGAGGGCGTAGGCCCCGAGCGCCATGCGCACCTCGTCGCAGTCGACGCTCATGGCGCCAACCCCCGTTCCTCGAGCGCCAGCCTGAGCGCGCGAAGGGCGTAGTAGGTCCGCGACTTCACCGTCCCCGGGGGGATCCCGAGGATCTCCGACGCCTCCTTCACCGAACGTCCGCGATAGTAGGTCTCCAGCAGCACCTCGCGGTGCTCCGGGCGCAGGGACGCGATCGCCTCGGCGATGGCCCACGACTCGACGGCGCGCTCCACCTCGTCGTCACCGGGGAGTACGGCCAGCGCCTCGTCGCCGGTCTCCTGCGGTCGTGACTTGCGGGCGCGGTGCTGGTCGACGACGAGGTTGCGCGCGACCGTGAACAACCAGGCCCGCACCGGCCGGTCGGCCAGCACGTCCGGGTTGCGCCAGGCGCGCAACAGCGTCTCCTGCACAACGTCCTCCGCCCTGCCTGGGTCGCCGGTCAGTCGCAGTGCGTAGCCGTACAACGGCCCCGCGTGATCGTCGAAGAGACTCCTGAGGAGCCGCTCGTCGGCGGTTCCGGCGTGACTCACACTCAAATGACGTACGGCGCGCCGGGCGGGTTCAACCGGCTAGCCCTTGAGCGCCACGTCCGTCGCCCGCGCCTCGATGGCGAGGCCCTCGGCGGTCGAGGTCACCTTGGTGATCTTCAGGCCGAGCGGGAGGCGGCGCACCGGCACGGTGAAGGACATCAACCGCTCGGCGTTCGGCAGCGCGAGGCCGCCGCCCACGTCCACCTGGGTGGGCCGGACCCGGATGCCGCCGGGGACCACCTCGAGCCGCATCGTCGCGGAGACCTGCACCGGGACGTTGCGCACCGGCAGCTCGCCGGTGACGCGCAGCGTGTCCTTCCCGGTGCCCTCGACCTTCAGCCCTTCGGGCGCGCGCTCGTCGATGGTCTGCTTCGCCACCACGACGGTGCCGACCACCTCGTCCACGGTGATCTTGGCGTCGCTCGCGAGCAGGTCGTTGAGCTCGGCGTTCACCCCGCGCAGCCGGGCGTCGATGCGGGCGACCCGCACGCTGTCCCGGCGGAACGGCCCGATCGAGATCGCGATCTCCTCGTACCGGCCGGCGATCGCCTGGGTGAGGAACGGCGTGCCGTGCACCTTCACCGTCGGCGTCTCGTCGAGGTCGTAGCGGGCCTCCACCTGGCGGGCGATCTCCCGCTCCACACCGGACACCGCCACCCGGTCGAGGACCGCGAGCGCGACGGCGAGGAGGACCAGGAACACCACGAGCTTGCGCATCCCGTCTCCTTCAGGGCACGCCGAGGAGATCGACCACGGCCCCAGGGTATCCAGACGGGATGCCGCGGCCCGGCCGTACGCGACCGAAATCCCGTCGATTTACGGTCGGTTTCGGTCAGGCGCGGGCCGGCACCGGCCGGGCGCCCCCCCGCGCCGCCGCGCGCGTGCGGCGCCCCGGCCCGCGCGGCCGCCCGGACGCTATCCGCCGGCGAACGGCGGCAGCACCTCGACCGTCACGCCGTCGGACAGCACGATCGTGTCCGGGTCGCGCGTGCCCGCCGGTTCGCCGTCGACGAGGAAGGACGAGCGGCGCAGCACCCGCGCGAGCTCCTCGTTCCGTGGTGTGATCTTCTTCACGAGCTCGCCCAGCGTCGCGGCCTCGAAGGGCTCCTCCGCGACCCCCGCGGCCGCCCGCGCCGCGGCCCAGTAGCGGACCGTCCCAACCGCCATTTTGCCTACACCGTCCAGAAATAGCGCCGTACCCAAAGAATTCCGGCCATACCCAACATATACACTCGGTACACGGCTGGATACGTGGGTTTTCCGCGTACCCCACCGATCACAGCGTGGCACTCGCTAGGGCCGCGCGCATGTCGTCGGTTATTCTCATGCACGGACGGACCTGGGCGACGTGGCCCCCGGGTCCTTCTGTGTTTTACGGCCGGACGCCACGTGCACGGCAAGGCGGGTCGTCCACGGGACGAGCCGACGACGAAGGAGGTTCTGTGAGCAACCTGCTCCTGCTCACCAACGCGCTCGAACCGTCCTCGGAGGTGCTGCCGGCACTGGGGCTGCTGCTCCACTCGGTCCGCGTCGCCCCGGCGGAGGGGTCGGCGCTCATCGACGCGCCGCCCGCCGACGCCGTCCTCGTCGACGCACGGCGTGAGCTCGTCCAGGCAAAGGGGCTGTGCCGGCTGCTGCGCACCACCGGCATCGACTGCCCGCTGATCGCGATCGTGACCGAGGGCGGCCTCGCCGCGGTCACCGCCGAATGGGGCATCGACGACGTGATCCTCGACACCGCCGGGCCGGCCGAGGTCGAGGCGCGGCTGCGGCTGGCGATCGGGAAGCTCTCGATGGCCGCGAACCAGGACACGCCCGACGAGATCCGCAGCGGCGACCTCGTCATCGACGAGGCCACCTACACCGCGCGGCTCCGCGGGCGGGTGCTCGACCTCACGTTCAAGGAGTTCGAGCTGCTCAAGTACCTGGCGCAGCACCCCGGCCGGGTGTTCACCCGGGCCCAGCTCCTGCAGGAGGTCTGGGGGTACGACTACTTCGGCGGCACCCGGACCGTCGACGTGCACGTGCGGCGGCTGCGGGCGAAGCTCGGCGCCGAGCACGAGTCGCTCATCGGCACGGTGCGCAACGTCGGCTACCGCTTCGTGCCGGACCGCGGGGGCGAGCAGCAGAACGAGAACACCGGGCCCGCCCCGGTGCGCCAGTAGCGGGCCTCGGTGGCAAGGCCGGGGCGCGCTCTCGCACCCCGGCGGGGCGGTCGCGTGCCGGCACGGCCGTGCCGGGCGCGCGGGCCGCGGGCGGTGCCGCGCCGTACGCGCCGGGTCCCGGTCGCGGCCGGCGGGGCGCGGCCGCATAGGGTGCGGTTATGGACTCGCGCGTGGAAATTCGGGGACGGCTCGGCGCGGACGAGGTCGCCGCGGTGCTGGCGGTGGTGGACGCGGCCACCGAGGCGGACGGGGTGCGTCCGCTCAACGAGCACGTGATGCTGCACCTCAGGTACGGCGGGGAGGAGCAGGCCCGCAACGTCCTGGTGTACGCAGACGGCCGGCTCGCCGGGTACGCGCACGTGGACCCCACCGACGCGGTGGCGGGGCCCAGCGGCGAGCTCGTGATCCATCCGGAGTTCCGGCGGCGCGGCCTCGGTCGGCGGCTGCTGGAGGCGGTGCTCGCCGAGACCGGGGGGCGGCTGCGGCTGTGGGCGCACGGCGGCCACCCGGGCGCGGCGCGGCTCGCCGCCTCGGCGGGCTTCGAACGGGTGCGCTCGCTGTGGCAGATGCGCCGCAGCCTGTTCGCGGCGCTCCCGGATCCGGTGGTCCCCGAGGGCATCCGGATCGCCACGTTCCGGCCCGGCGTGGACGAGGAGGCGTGGCTCGCGGTGAACGCCCGCGCGTTCGCCGACCACCCCGAGCAGGGCGCGTGGACGCTGGAGGACGTCAAGCGCCGCGAGCAGGAGTCCTGGTTCGACCCGGAGGGGTTCTTCCTCGCCTGGCGCGGGGAGCGGCTCGCCGGCTTCCACTGGACCAAGGTCCACGGCGACGGCGAGCACGCTCACGACCCGATCGGCGAGGTCTACGTGGTGGGGGTCGACCCGGCCGAGCAGGGCACCGGCCTCGGCCGGGCGCTCGTCCTCACCGGGCTGCGTCACCTGCGGGCCCGTGGCCTCGCCCAGGTGATGCTGTACGTGGACGAGGCCAACACCCCGGCGATCCGGCTGTACGAATCGCTCGGCTTCACCCACTGGGACACGGACGTGATGTATCGGCGCTGACCGCGGGGCGTCACTCAAGGATGCCGTGGAGGACGAGGTAGGTCACGGCCGCGACCGCGGCGGCCGCGGGGATGGTGAGCACCCACGCGGTGACGATGTTCCAGGCGACGCCCCACCGCACCGCGGAGAGGCGCTTCGTGGCGCCCACGCCCATGATCGCGCTGGTGATCGTGTGCGTGGTCGAGATGGGCGCGCCGAAGCCCATCGCCGCCACGTAGAGGATGGCCGAGGCCGCGGTCTCGGCGGCGAAGCCCTGGGGCGGGGTGAGGGCGATGATGCGGCGGCCGAGCGTGCGCATGATGCGCCAGCCGCCGGCGTACGTGCCCAGCGAGATCGCGGCCGCGGCGGCGAGGATCACCCACTGGGGGATCGGTTCGGTCGGGGCCGTGTACCCGCCGACGACGAGCGCGAGGAAGATCACGCCCATCGTCTTCTGCGCGTCCTGCAGGCCGTGCCCGAGGGCCATCGCGGCGGCCGAGAACGTCTGGGCGTAGCGAAACCCGCGGGCGGCCCGCCCCGGGTTCGCGCGCCGGAAGATCCACAAGATCGCGATCATCACGGCCCCGGCGAGCAGGAACCCCATGAGCGGCGAGACGATCATGGGGACGACGACCTTCTCCACCACGCCGTCCCAGTGCACGACCGACGCCGAGGCCAGCGCCGCGCCGACCAGGCCGCCGATCAGGGCGTGGCTGCTCGACGAGGGCAGGCCGAAGTACCAGGTGATCATGTTCCAGGTGATCGCACCGACCAGGCCGGCGCCGACGATCACCAGGCCATGGGTGCCGTTGGGGGCGTCGATGATGCCGCTCCCCACGGTCTGCGCCACCTTCGTGCCGAGGTGGGCGCCGAGGAAGTTCATCGCCGCCGCCATGAGGAGGGCGGCGCGTGGGGTGAGTGCTCGAGTGGAGACCGAGGTCGCGATCGCGTTGGCGGCGTCGTGGAAGCCGTTGGTGTAGTCGAACACCAGCGCTATGACGATGACGCCGATGACGAGTGCGAGCTCCACTTAACTGTCCTTGAGCGCGATCGACTCGATCGTGTTCGCCACGTGCTCGAAGGCGTCGGCGGCCCCTTCCAGCTGGTCGATGACCTCCTTCATCTTGAGCACGGTGAGCGCGTCGTACTCGCCGCCGAACAGCTTGGCGAGCAGGCGCCGGTAGATCTGGTCCGCCTGGTTCTCCAGCCGGTTGATCTCGATCCAGTACTCGTTGAGGTTCTTCATCGAGCGCAGCCGGGGCATCGCCTCCGCGGTGAGCTCGGAGGCACGCTCCAGCACCTCGACCTGGCGGACGACCTCCTTCGGCATGTGCTCGATCTGGTACAGGCCGATGAGGTCCGCCGCGGCCTCCATGTAGTCCATGACGTCGTCGAGGCTGGAGGCGAGGCGGTAGATGTCCTCCCGGTCGAAGGGCGTGATGAAGCTCTCGTTGAGCCGCCTCATGATCGCGTGAGTGTGCTCGTCGCCCGCGTGCTCGCACGCGGCCATCTTCTCGATCAGGGCAGACCGATCCGTGTCGACGCTGATGATCTCGACCAGTAACCGGGATGCCGTGACCAGGTTGTTCGCGGAGGCCGCGAACAAGTCGTAGTAGCTGTCCTCACGGGGTGTGAGACGGAGGCGCACGTCAATCTCCAGATGTGCGGGGACGGTCCGCCAAGAAGAGTACGGGCTACCAGCTGAAGAGCACACTTCACCGGACGCTCTCCTGCTCGTAACCCTCCCTTCTCCTTGACGTTGCCCGACCAGTGTGCGTTAACACCGCTTGCCGACCGGCGCGAGGGGGCCGGATCGCGTTGGGGATGAACGAGGAGCTTCCCGATTCGGCTAGATCCGGGTGCGGTGGAAGTTGAGGTAGGAGCGGCTCGGGGTGGGCCCCCGCTGCCCCTGGTAGCGGGACCCGACCCGGCTCGAGCCGTACGGGAACTCCGCCGGAGAACTCAGCCGGAACATGCAGAGCTGTCCGATCTTCATGCCCGGCCACAGCTTGATCGGCAGGGTCGCGACGTTGGACAGCTCCAGCGTCACGTGCCCCTCGAACCCCGGATCGATGAACCCGGCCGTGGAGTGCGTGAGCAGCCCGAGGCGGCCCAGGCTCGACTTCCCCTCCAGCCGCGCGGCGATGTCGTCCGGCAGGCTGATGACCTCGTACGTCGAGGCGAGCACGAACTCCCCCGGGTGCAGGATGAAAGGTTCATCCCCGTCCGGCTCCACGAGCCGCGTCAGATCAGGCTGCTCCACCGCCGGATCGATATGCGGGTACCGATGGTTCTCGAACACGCGGAAGTAGCGGTCCAGCCGCACGTCGATGCTCGACGGCTGCACCATCTCCTCGTCGTACGGGTCGAGCTTCACTCGCCCCGCAGCGATCTCAGCCCGTATATCCCGATCGGAAAGCAACACGCCCGCAACCTATCAACCACCCGGCAACGGACAGTTAACCTCCCCCGCCCCTGCCACCGCCCGCATGCCCCGG
Organism: Actinomycetota bacterium; assembly: GCA_003242605.1. Lineage (GTDB taxonomy): Bacteria > Actinomycetota > Actinomycetes > Streptosporangiales > Streptosporangiaceae > Thermopolyspora. Next base: position 3,947 of record QGUZ01000098.1, on the reverse strand, counting down.
TACGCTGCCCGGATCCGCCCGTGCACCCGCCCGCGCGTACGGCACGGCCGGGCACCCGGCCGCGTCCCGGGCCGGCGCACGGGCGCCGGCGGCGCGGCCCGGCGGGAGGGGCGGCCGGGGCGGCCCGCGGCGGGAACGACCGCCCCAATCGCCCCGCCGGTCCCTCCACCATGCCCTTCTTTGCGCTAAAGTGATGTAAGCCGGTGGGTACACTGCAACCGGCCATGCGGGTGGAGTTCAATTGCCGAAAATCAGCTTCCCAAGCTGATAGCGCGGGTTCGATTCCCGTCACCCGCTCCAGGTGAAGGCCCAGGCCAGGGAGGAATCCCGGCCCGGGCCTCAATCATGTCCGGGCCCTTTCGCGCCCCGGCCGGCGCGCGTCGCGGGGGCCGAGCCGCCCCACGACGGGGAGGAAGCGGCCCACCGCGGCCGCGTAGCGTTCGTACGTCTCCCCGTGGGTGCGCAGCAGGTAGGGCTCCTCGACCACGCGCACCTGCACCTCGATCGCGGCGACGGTGAGCAGCAGCGCGGCGAGCGAGACGGCGTTCGGCACCATCGCCGCCAGGCCGACGGCGGTGATCATCATCGCGGTGAACACGGGGTTTCGGACGAGCGCGAAGGGGCCCGTGGTGACGAGGGCGGTGCGCTCGGACTCGTTCACGCCCACCCGCCAGGAGGCGCCCATGGATCGCTGGGCGGCGAGCGTGGCGAGCGCGCCGAGCAGGGCGAGGGCCAGGCCGGTGCCGCGGACGGCCGGCGTGTCGAGGGCGTCGGCGGCCGCCAGGCCGGACAGCTCGGCCACCGGGCCCGCCGCCCCGGCGAGCAGGGCGGCGCCGAACATCAGGCGCGCCCACCACTGCGCACTCCCCCGCGGCAGGTTCGCCCCGCGGAAGCCGGTGTCGCCGGTGCGGCGCCACTGCAGCCAGGTGCGCACGCCGAACGCCAGGATCAGCCAGGTCAGATAGATCAGCAGCGCGGTCGGCGCCATCAGGTCTCCTCACGACGATCAAAGGGAAGGGCCGCACTCGCGAGAGCGGAGGGAGAGCCCCGGCCGCGGCTCTCGCGTTCCGGCGGACCCTCCCGCCGGTTCGGTCAGGGGCGGCCGGTCCCGCGAGTGCGGGTCCGCGCGCCGCGCGGGCCGGGACCTCCTCGGTTACCTCGGGGAATGCTCCGGGCCCCGTCCGGGGCGGCCCGCGTCAGGCCCGGACGGGCGTGGCGCCCACCCACCGGTGGTCCGCATCGAGTACCGTGCTGCGCGCCTTCCACGGCGGACCACGATCGACCGGGGATTCGGTACGGCACGCCCGCCCTCCTCGAGGCCCGGAGGAGGGGTCAGGAGCAGCAGGAACAGCCGGGGCCGCACGCGTCGCAGCGTCCGCCCTCGGCGGAGGCTGCGGGGAGCGCGCAGCCACAGGCGTCGCCGCGCCAGGCCTCCCGGCCCTCCTTCACCGCCACCGCGGCGATGACCAGGGCCGCGGCCGGATCGGCCCACGCCCAGCCGAAGAGGCTGTTCGCGGCGAGCCCGAGCAGCAGCACGGCGGACAGGTAGGTGCACAGCAGGGTCTGCGTGGAGTCCGCGACGGCGCTCGCCGACCCCAGCTCCCGGCCGGCGCGCCGCTGGGCGTACGACAGGCCGGGCATGACCACGAGCGACAGCGCGGCGAGCACCAGCCCTGGCGTGGAGTGTCCGGGCTTGTCGCCGGTGACCAGGGCGCGCACCGAGTCGACGGCGACGTAGGCGGCGAGCGCGAAGAACGACAGGGCGATGATGCGCAGGGCGCGCCGCTCCCGCCGCTCGATCAGCTCGGGGTCGCGCGCGGAGAACTGCCAGGCGACCGCGGCGGCGGAGGACACCTCGATCACCGAGTCGAGCCCGAAGGCCACCAGCGCCCCGCTGGAGGCGACGGCCCCGGCCGCGATCGCGACGACCGCCTCGATCACGTTGTAGGTGATGGTGGCGGCCACCAGCCACCGCACCCGCCGCGCCAGCACCGCCCGCCGCCGCGGCGGTGGGCCCAGCGACACCGCGGTCATGCCCGGGCCTCCTCGCCCGAGGCGTGGGCGTCCACCTGCCGGTCGATGCGGACGCCGTAGGTCGGGCACAACGCGACCGCGCGGTCGGTGGCCGCGAGCAGCTGCTCGGCCGAGCGGAGCAGGTCGAGCAGGTCGGGCGCGGCGAGGAAGTAAAACGACTGGCGCCCCTCGGCGCGGTAGTCGACGAGCCTGCAGTCCCGCAGGCAGGCGAGGTGCTTCGACACCGTGGACTGCGCCAGCCCCAGCTCGCGGGTGAGGTCCACCACCCGGGCCTCGCCCCGCGCCAGCCGCTGCACGATCGACAGCCGTACCGGGTCGGCGAGCGAGCGGAAGAGCGCCGCCGCCGGAGCGAGCCCATCCAGCGGAGTGATTCCAGAATCAGAATCAATCGCCATATGGCGATGTTAACATGCGAGCGTGATCGGTCAACGGGTTCCGGGCCGCGCCCCGATCGGCCGCACGGGTCGAACGCGTGGCCGCGAGCGGTACGGCGAGCCCTGCACGGGCTGCGGACGCGTTCCAGGGCCCGGCGGACGGAGCTGGTCGAAGTCCCCCTGACGCAGGGCTCTCCCCGGTGCCACCGGCGAGACGCCGCTGCACGCGCGGATCGCCGGCCGTCATCCGCTCCCCGGCTGAAAGGGCCGGGTCAGGGCGGGGCTTCCGATGGGCGCCTGGACATCGGAAAGACCGTGGCCCCTTGGCACCATGCGTCGGAACATGGCCGACATGGAGATCATCGAGGTCACGTCCGACGCCATCACCGTGAAGCTCGGGCCGGACGACGTTCGCGCGATCAGCAACTCGCTGAACGAGATGTGCAACGGCATCGGCTGGGACGCATTGAATGAGTGGGACTTCCACGCTCGGCTGGGGGTCTTTCGCTGGGAGGCCCGCGCGGTGCTCCGTGAGCTCAACCGCGCTGTCCGGGTGATGAAAGAGAAGCGCCGGGCCGGGGGCAAGGATTGGTAGTCCGCCCGTTCACGGACACGGTCTCGGCCGATCGGCGCGCCATCGGCGGAGCGGGCGTGCCGAAGGATGCCGCTCCGCGGCCCGGCCCAGGGCAGGGTTCCGCCGTCGGCCCCTGGTGGGAAGGACCCCGGCCGACGGGGACTCGCCGTGGCCAAGCCGTCGACTGGGTACGGCAGGGCCTTGCCGTACGGCCGGGCCTCGCCGACCCACTCGCCGGGTGCCGTTCGGTGAATTTCGGGCGACCGTGGGCGCCGCTTCGCGGCAGGGGCGGGTGGCGCGGTGAAACCTAGACTTGGGCCATGCCGATCGACCTGATCCTGCTTGACGATGTGCGGTGGCAGGGGCGACCGCTTGTCGGGGAGAGGGTTCAGGCGCTGCTCGCGGCCCTGGTGCTCGCGCACCGTACGGTGAGCGCGGAGCGGCTCGTGGCGGAGGTGTGGGGGGACGACGAGCCCGCGAACCCGGTGAAGGCGCTGCAGGTCCTCGTGTCCCGGACCAGGTCGATCGTTGGACCGGGGGTGCTGGTCACGGAGGGCGGCGGGTATCGGCTCGAGATCCCGCCCGACCGGATCGACGCGGAGCACCTGCACGCCCTCGCGCGACGGGCGCGGGAGCTGCTCGGCACGGATCCCGCGGCGGCCGCCGAGGCGGCACGGCAGGCCCTCGAGCTCGGCGCCGGGGCGCTGCCCGGGGAGGGCGACGGGCCGCTCGCCGAGCTGCGGCGGCGGGCCGCGCGCGACCTGGCGGACGCGCGCGTGGTGCTCGCGCGGGCCCGGAGCCGCGGCGGTGACCACGCCGCCGCGCTCGCCGAGCTGGAGGAGGCGGCCCGGGCCCGTCCGGACGATGAGGGGCTCCTCGCCGACCTGCTGCGCGGCGAGGCGGCGGGGCGCGGGGCGGGGGCGGCGCTCGACCGGTTCGCCCGCCACCGCGCGGACCTGCGCGAC
>QGUZ01000424.1 GCA_003242605.1 Actinomycetota bacterium | reverse complement strand
TCGTTGCTGAGCCATACCCCACGCGCGTCGCTGAGCCCGCCGGGCCGGCACTCGTCGCCCTCGCGGGACTGCCGCACCCGCAGCAGCACGCCCGCCTCGGCGTCGTACTCGTACTCCACGTACGGCTCGGCCAGCGCCACCAGCGGCAGCGTGATCCGCGGGACCAGGCCCCGCCGGTGCGTGCGGATCACCTCGGCAACGGTGTGCTCCGACAGGGTCGCCTGATCGCCCCAGACGACGAGGATCGCGTCATACCCCGCCCAGTGGGGCGCTGCGCCGAACACGGCGTCGCCCATGCCGGTGGGCCGTTCCTGCACGCTCACCGACACCTGTGGCCCCGCCTCCCGCGGGCCGGTGGCGGCGACGCGGCGGAACGGCTCCAGCCCGGCGGGGGAGAGGACCACGTGGATCCGGTCCACCCAGCGCCGCAGCCGCCGGTGCAGCAGGTGCCAGACGGTGACGCCGTCGGCGATCGGAAGCAGGATCTTCGGGACGCCGAGGCCGAGCCGGGTGCCCTGGCCTGCGGCGGGGATCACGGCGCAGACTCGTTCGTCGGTCACCGGTGGGTCGTCTCCAGGTCGAGCAGGGACACGATCTCGTCGAGGCTCCGCACGCCGATCGCCCCGGGCAGCGGGTCGGCCGCGCACAGCTGGAACGTGGGCAGCCCGGCGCCGGTGGCCGCGGCCACGCCGTGCGCCGAGTCCTCCACCGCGACGGCCTCGGCCGGGTCGACCGACCACAGTCGGCAGGCGTGCGCATAGACCCGGGGATCGGGCTTGCTCCACGGCACGTCGTCCGCGGTGAGCACGCCGCGCAGCCGTCCGGCCAGCCCGCACGCCGCCAGCACCCGCGTCACCGAGGCGCGGCTGCCGCCGGTGACGAGGTACGCCGCGCGGCCGGTCGCGGCGAGCCGGTCGAGCAGCCGGTGGGCGCCGGGCATCACGGTCACCAGGCCGCCTTCGGCGTACCGGCGGTAGAGCCGCTGCTTGCGCCGTACCAGCCGGTCGGCGAGCTCGCCGGCGACGCCGAGGCGGGCCACCACGTCCCGGGTGGCCGCCCCGGCGTGCTCGGCGTACCGGAACGACGCCGGCAGGCCGGGCGCCAGCTCGGCGAGGGCGTCCCGCCACGCGGCCTCGTGGGCGGGGGCGGAGTCCACGAGCGTGCCGTCCAGATCGCACAGCCACACCCGGCGCGCGGCGAGGGAGGGCGCGGTCCTCATCCGGCCCTCGCCGGCAGCGCCTCGTCCGCGATCCGGTTCAGCGCCCGCACGGTACGCGCGCCGTGGTGCCGCCCGGGGTGCTCGGGGTCCTCCAGGTCGGCGACCACCCAGCGCACACCGGCCACGCCGGGCTCAGGCGGCGGCGCGGCCGCGTGGCACAGCACGTGGGTGACGCTGCGCCGCCGGTTGTCCGGGTCGCCGAGGTAGCGCAGGGTACGGCGGAGCAGGTCGTCCGGGCGCAGCCCCTGCACGTCGTGGTCGTCGCCGATGTTGGCCACGAACACCTTGGCGGCGGCGCGGCTCGCCGCGATCGCGTCGGCCACCCCCGGGGTGAGGTAGCTGGGGTACAGCGACGAGTGCGGCGTGCCCGGGCCGTACACGATCAGGTCGGCGTGCAGCAGCGCCTCCGAGGCCCGCGGGTTGAGCGTGACCGCGGCCGCGGCGCGGGCGAGAGCCTGGCGCCGCCGGGCGGCGGGCAGGGCCTCCAGCTCGCGCCGGCGCTCCGGGGTGAGCGTCTCGCGCACCAGGAACAGGTCGGTGATCGCCGCGGGGTCCTGCGGGGCGACGATGTCGGCCTCGTCGGCGAGCACCCGGCCGTTCTCCTTGACCGCGACGAGGTAGGCGTTCTCGCCGTTGGTGACGTTGAGGATCGCCGCGGGCGAGCCGAAGGTCCGCGCGCACGCCTGCACGGCGGCGTTGAAGTCCCCGCCCCGGCGCAGGTAGGCCCCGGCGAACACCAGGTTGCCGAGCGCGCAGTCGGCCAGGTCGAGCCCGGGACGGCCGTCGAGGTGGCCGAGCAGCGCGGTCAGCTCCCGTACGATCGCCGCCCGCGCCCGGCACGGCAGCGCGGCGAACGGCCCCGGCGCCGCCGGGTCGGCGAGCGAACCCACCAGCTCGCGCAGGTCGTGCCGGGTGGTGCCGGGCGGCAGGCGGTGCTCCAGCACGGCGTGGAGCGCGGCCTGCCGGGGATCGCGCCGGTCCAGGTGGAGCAGCAGGTTCTTGCGGAAGTCGGACGGCCCCAGCATGCCGGGCAGGTAGCGGCGCAGCGCGCCGGTGGACCGACCGTTGTCGTAGCCGTTGATCAGCAGGGAGAGGCCGACGCCGGGGGTGCGCAGGAAGCCTTTGGCGATGCTCGACGCTCCCCGGCCGCCGCTGAACAGTGCGACCGCGCGGCTCATCGCGCCCGCCCCACCGGCTCGGCGGATCGCGCGGCCCCCTCGCCGGGCGGCGAGGCGGGCGGCCCTGCCGTTCCGTCCGTCCCGGGTACGGCCGGCGGGTGCAGCACGCCCAGGCGCAGCAGCCAGTGCCGCACGGCGAGGTAGCCGACGAACAGCCCGCGGTCGCGCGCCCCGCGCACGAACCGCCAGCCGCGCCGGCCGCCGCCGCGGGGCCGGTGCCGGATCGGCAGCTGGATCCAGGTGTGGCCCAGCTCGGCGAGCCGGGCGGTGATCTCGGTCGAGCAGTTCATTCCGGTCGACTCCAGGGGCAGTGAGCGGAACAGCGGGCCGTGGACGACCTTGAAGACGGAGTTGAAGTCGCGGTAGCGGGTGCCGAGCAGCAGGTTGCTGACCGCACCGCTGAGCGCCGAGCCCCACCGGTGGGCCAGGTCGTCGGCCTTGCGCATCCGCACCCCGGTGAAGGCGGGGCCGTCACCGGCGAGGATGCGGTCGATGAACGGGTCGAGGTTGGTGATGGGGAACTGGCCGTCCGAGTCGAGCAGCACCACCCAGTCGAGCCGGGTCGCGGCGATGGCGGCGGCGATCGCCGCCCCCGCGCCCCGGTTGCGGGGGAACCGGATCACCCTCAGCTCCGGGCAGTCCCGCTGCAGGCCGGCGAGGATGGCGCCGGTCGCGTCGGTGCTGCCGTCGTCGCACACGACGATCTCCCATCTGCCGATCGCCGGGTGCCGGATCAGGTAGTCGCGCCATTCGCGGACCACGCCCGCGATGTTCTCGGCCTCGTTGTAGGCGGGTGCGGCCACCGACAGCTCGATGGTGCGGGGTGCCTCAGCGGCGTACGGCAAGGCTGCGCCTCCTTGACGTGTTCGAGGTGGCGGGATGCGAGGAGGGGTGAGGGGCTGCCGACGGGACGCACCGTCACCGCGACCGCGCGGGTGGCTCGACGCCGAGCGCGCGGTCGAGCCAGCGGTCCAGCGGCGCCAGGGCGATGGCGAGGATGATCGGCACGTGGGCCAGGGCGAACAGGATCGTCGCGCCGAAGGAGATCGGCCCGCCCGTGAAGATCGTGATGTGCGGGGCGTCGATCACCTCCGGCGTCGCCACCGGGTTGACCACCCACCACATGACGTCGAGCAGGCCGGAGAACAGGATCACGATGCCGTTGGCCGCGAGCTTCAGGCACCGTCCGGCGCTGCCGCCGCCGAGCCGGTAGGCGGCGGTGACGGTGAGCACGATCCCCGGATAGAGCAGCAGGTAGAGGTGGGTGTAGAAGGAGTCGCCCTGCGCGCGCTAGCCGTCGCCGAAGTAGAAGTAGCTGATCCGGGGGAGCAGGTAGGCGGTGAAGAACAGCAGGGGG
>QGUZ01000423.1 GCA_003242605.1 Actinomycetota bacterium | reverse complement strand
TGAAGCTGCCGGTCATCTACGTGTGGACGCACGACTCGATCGGCCTCGGCGAGGACGGCCCGACCCACCAGCCGGTGGAGCACCTGTGGTCGCTGCGCGCCATCCCCGGCCTCGACGTGGTGCGCCCGGCCGACGCCAACGAGACCGCGGCCGCGTGGCGGTTCGCGCTGGAGCACACCGACCGGCCGACCGCGCTCTGCCTCACCCGGCAGAACGTCCCGGTGTACGCGGGCACGCGGGACGCGGAGAAGGTCGGCAAGGGCGGCTACATCCTCGAGGACGCCTCCGACGGCCGGCCGCAGGTGATCATCATCGCCACCGGCAGCGAGGTGGAGCTCGCCGTCGAGGCCCGCAAGATCCTCGAGGCGGAGGGCATCCCGACCCGGGTGGTCTCGATGCCGTGCGTGGAGTGGTTCCGCGCCCAGGACTCCGCCTACCGGCAGACCGTGCTGCCGCCCTCGGTCCGCGCCCGTGTCGCCGTCGAGGCGGGCGTCGGCCTGGGTTGGCGGGAGTTCGTCGGGGAAGCGGGGCAGATCGTGAGCCTCGAGCACTTCGGCGCCTCCGCGCCGTACAAGACCCTGTTCACCCAGTTCGGTTTCACTCCCGAGCGCGTCGCCGCCGCGGCGAAGGCGAGCCTCGCGAAGACGGGGGCAGACAAGGGCGAGACGACCGGCAACTGAGGAAGCAGCATGAGCGAGAACCTGAAGGCCCTCACCGCCCAGGGCGTGTCGATCTGGCTGGACGACATCAGCCGCGACCGCCTGCGCTCCGGCAACCTCGAGGAGCTGATCCGCACCAAGGAGGTCACCGGCGTCACCTCCAACCCGACGATCTTCGCCGCGGCGCTGCGCAAGGGCGATGTCTACGCCGAGCAGCTCCACGACCTGGCGCTGCGCGGCGTCGACGTGGGCGAGGCCGTCCGGGCGATCACCACCTACGACATCCGCTGGGCCTGTGACGTGCTCATGCCGGTCTACCGGGAGAGCGGCGGCAAGGACGGCCGGGTGTCGATCGAGGTGGACCCGCGGCTTGCCCGGGACACCGAGCGCACCGTGGCCGAGGCCCGCGCCCTGTGGTGGCTGGTGGACCGGCCCAACCTGCTCATCAAGATCCCGGCCACGGTGGAGGGGCTGCCCGCGATCACCCGCTGCCTGGCGGAGGGCATCTGCGTCAACGTCACGCTGATCTTCTCGCTGGAGCGGTACCGGGCGGTGCTCGAGGCCTGGCTCGACGGCCTGGAGCAGGCCAAGGCGGCCGGCCGCGACCTGAGCGCGATCGAGTCGGTGGCGTCGTTCTTCGTCAGCCGGGTGGACACCGAGATCGACAAGCGGCTGGAGGCGATCGGCACGCCGGAGGCGCTGGAGCTGCGCGGCAAGGCCGCGATCGCCAACGCCCGCCTGGCGCACGCCGCCTTCGAGGAGTACATCAACTCCCCGCGCTGGGAGGCGCTCGCCGACGCCGGCGCCCGGCCGCAGCGTCCGCTGTGGGCGTCCACCGGGGTGAAGAACCCGGCGTACCCGCCGACGCTCTACGTGGACCAGCTCGTCACCCGCGGCACGGTGAACACCATGCCGGAGAAGACGCTCGACGCCGTCGCCGAGCAGGGCCGGATCACCGGCGACACGGTGCGCGACTTCTACCAGGACGCCCAGTCCGTCATGGACCGCCTCAAGCAGGTCGGCGTCGACTACGACGACGTCGTGCGGGTGCTCGAGGACGAGGGCGTGGCGAAGTTCGAGGCGTCCTGGAACGAGCTGCTGGAGACCGTGGCCGGGGAGCTGAAGAAGGCCTGACCGGCGCCGGTCCGGCTGCGGGCCGGGGGCGCCCGCGACACCTTTCGCTACCCGCGACAAACCGCGCAACAGAGGGGATTCATGAACACGTCGGTAACGTTCGGCGACGACGCGGCCGCCGCGCTCGCCGGGGAGACGGCGGCCAGGCTCGCCGCCGAGGGGGTCCCGGCGGCTCTGGCGGCCGGTGACCCCACGCTGTGGGGCCCGGACGCCGAGCCCGAGGCGGCGATCCGCCTGGGGTGGCTCAACCTGCCGAACAGCAGCCGGGAGCTGCTGCCGCGGCTCGGCGAGCTCGCCGCCGAGATCCGCGAGCGCGGCCTCGATCACGTCGTGCTCGCCGGGATGGGCGGCTCGTCGCTCGCCCCCGAGGTGATCTGCGCGACCGCCGACGTCCCGCTCACCGTGCTCGACACCACCGACCCCGACCAGGTGCGCCGGGCGCTCGCCGACCGGCTCGACCGCACGGTCGTGGTGGTGGCGAGCAAGAGCGGCGGGACGATCGAGACCGACAGCCACCGCCGCGTCTACGAGCAGGCGTTCCGCGACGCGGGCATCGACCCGGCCGAGCGCATCATCGTGGTCACCGACCCGGGCTCGCCGCTGGAGGCGGTCGCCAAGGAGGCGGGCTACCGGACCGTGCTCGCCGACCCGAACGTCGGCGGCCGGTACAGCGCGCTGAGCGCGTTCGGCCTGGTGCCGAGCGCGCTCGCCGGCGCCGACGTGGCCCGGCTGCTCGACGACGCGGCCGCGGTTCTGCCGTCGCTCGCGGCGAACGAGGGCAACCCCGGCCTGCAGCTCGGCGCCGCGCTCGGCGCGCAGGCGCTCGCCGGGCGGAACAAGCTGCTGCTGCAGGACACGCTCTCCGACATCACCGGCCTGCCCGACTGGATCGAGCAGCTCATCGCCGAGTCCACCGGCAAGCAGGGCACCGGCATCCTGCCGGTGGTCGGCGCCGACCCGACCGGGGCCCGCGACGAGCTCGTGGTGAACATCGGCCCGGAGGGGGCCTTCCGCGTGGAGGGCCCGCTCGGCGCCCAGTTCCTCGTCTGGGAGTACGCCACCGCGATCGCCGGGCGGCTGCTCGGCATCAATCCCTTCGACCAGCCGAACGTGGCCGAGTCGAAGGAGAACACCTCGCGCATCCTCGCCGAGGCGGGCGACGACGGCCCGCTGCCGACCGGCTCGCCGGCGCTCGTCGACGGCCCGGTCGAGGTGTACGGCGAGGTGCCGGACGGGGCGAAGAACCTCGCCGACGTGCTCACCGGCCTGCTGCGCGCGATCCCGGACGACGGCTACCTGGCGGTGATGGCCTACCTCGACCGGTGGGCCGCGCTCGACGCGCCGGCCGGCGGCGACGCCTCGCTCGCGCAGCGGACCGAGGCGTGGCGGGCGCACGACCCGGCCACGCTGCGGGCGCTGCTCGCCGCGCGCACCGAGCGGCCGGTCACGTTCGGCTGGGGGCCGCGTTTCCTGCACTCCACCGGGCAGTACCACAAGGGCGGGCCGCAGAACGGGGTGTTCCTGCAGGTCACCGGCGCGGTCACGGAGGACGTCCCGGTGCCCGGCAAGCCGTACACGCTGGGCCGGCTCCAGCTCGCCCAGGCGCTCGGCGACCTGCGGGCGCTCACCGGCCGCGGGCGGCCCGCCGTACGTCTCCACCTGACCGACCGGGCGGCGGGCGTGTCGCACCTGCTCGCCGTCGCACGGGAGCTGTGATGATCGATCGTTCCCCGCACGAGGACGCCGTCGCGCGCACCGGCGGAGACGAGCGGCAGGACCTGCCGGAGGCGGCCCGGCCGGCCGCCTCCGCGCCCGCCGCGGCCGAGGCCCAGGCGCCCGCCGACGAGGCGTGGACCGCCGCGGCCGGGGTCGCGCGGGTGTCGACGAGCCAGGCGGGCGCCGCCGCGAACCCGCTGCCGGGCCCGCCGGGACAACGCCTGCCCCCGGCGGCCGCGGCCCTCGGGGCCCGGGTG
>QGUZ01000422.1 GCA_003242605.1 Actinomycetota bacterium | reverse complement strand
ATGCGGACCAGCGCCTCGCCGGGGCCGGGCTCGTCGAGCTCCAGCTCCTCGATGCGGAACGGTCCGTGCAGCTCGTCGACGACCGCTGCGGTCACCTTCATTGGGACTCCTCCTTACGGTCGGATGGCCGGGCACCGGCCGGAACGGCCGCGTGCGCGAGGGGTGCCGGGGTACGGCCGGGCGGGGCCGGGCGCGCGGCGCGGGTGGCCGGGGCCGTCCACCGGCCAGGGGCGATACGCGGCGGCCGGGCGGCGTCCCGCCGGGCGTGCCGGAAGCGTCAGGAGGGCAGGCCGCGCAGCGTCTCGATCACGCTGTCGAGGTGGGCGTGCATGGCGCGTTCGGCCTCGGCCGGGTCGCCGGACACGACGGCCTCGATGATCGCCAGGTGCTCCTGGAGCGAGACCTGCGGGCGCCCCGGCTGCAGGGAGAGCTGGAACTGGTGCCGCACGACCTGGGCGTTGAGCCGGCCGATGAGGTTCGCCGCGGTGGACTGCCCGGAGATCTCGGCGAGCACGCCGTGCAGCTCCTGGTTGAGGCTCGAGTACTTCATCAGCTCGCCGTCGCGCACCGCGTCGGAGAGCTGGGTCCCGAGCTCGCGCAGCCGCGTCACGTCCCACGGGCCGATGCGCTCGGCCGCCTTGGCGGCGATCAGCCCTTCGAGCACCTTGCGGCACTCGAGGATCTCGATCGCCTGCTCCAGCGTGATGGTGCGCACCCGCGCCCCGCGGTTGTGGATGCGCTCCAGCAGGCCCTCGGCGACGAGCTCGTCGATCGCGGCACGCACGCTGCCGCGCGTCACGCCGATCGTCTCGACCAGCTCCGCCTCCACAAGGCGCTGGCCGGGAGCCACGTCACCGCGCAGGATGGCCGAGCGCAGGTAGTTCACGGCCATCGCCTTGCCCTGCGCCCCTCGTCCCAGCGCGCTCTCTTCCGCCATGCGTACCGCCCTGGTCATATGACGCCGCTTACTTGTCGATAATGCCAGAGATTCTGTTAACAAACACGATTCTGTTGACATTACCGCCTACACGCAACGCCGCCGGGCCGTTCCGGAGCGCTGCGTGACCGGCGCGCGGCGCACGACGACCGACCGTCGAAGCTCGTGGGAAACGACCGGCTGAGGGCCGATCCGCCCGGCTTGCGGCGGGTCGGCGACGCACACCCCACGGTACGGTACCCGGTCGCCCGGCCACGCGCGTGGGGATGGGTCGGATCAGCCCGCGGACCGCATCCGCCCCGCTCTTCCACTATTCGGGAAAGCCGCAGGTAAGGCCGGGTCCACCGGGCGGGACGGGAAATGTCGGTGAAGATCCCTACCCTGCGGGCCATGACCGCAGCGACGCAGAGCCACCGGTACGCCGCTCCCTCCGCGCCCGCCGACGGCAGGCTGGGGCTTTCCACGAGCGGCGGCCGGACGCGCGGCGGGCCCGCCGTGGCCCCGCGGTTCTTCAGCGGCGTGGTGACCCGCCCGGACGCCGCCGCGGCGGCGCTCCTCGCGATCGCCGACGTCGCCCAGGCGCGCTACCACCGGCCGCGGCCCCACGGCTCCGCGTCGGCCCGCGACCCCGTGGCGACCCGCGGCGGGGCCCGGCTGCGCTTCGAGTCGTTCTCCGGCTGCGGCGGCGTGTACGCCCGGCTCGACCTGCTCGGCGCGGCGCTCGACGGCGAGGTGTTCGCCCCCCGGCTCGCCGGGGCCCACGAGCTCGTCGCCGCCGACGCGGTGACGCTGGTGCGCGACGCGGTCGGCACCGTGGTGAGCGCGCGGGTGCGGACCGCCTGGGACGTGCACGAAGCCGGGCTCGCCGGCGGCTCGTGCACCTGCCGGTGGTGGCGGGAGCACCGGGGCGCGCGCGGCCCGTGCCGGCACGTGCTCGCCGCCCGCATCGCCGCCCGCGCCCGAACGGAGGTGGCCCGGTGAGCGCCTGGGCGGAGATCCGTGGCCTCATCCGCGCGAGGGACGAGCGGGCGCTGGCCGACCGCGTGCTCGCGCTCGATCCGCCGGGGCGGGCCGAGGTGGCCGCGCGGCTGCCGGAGTTTCTCGGCGAGCTGGAGGAGACCGCCGTGCGGGAGGCGGGCCGGAACCAGGCGGCCCGGCTGGGCGTCGCCGAGGACGAGCTGCCCGAGTGGGCGCGGCTCCAGGCCCGGAGCGAGGCCAGGTGGCGGCTCGGCCAGATGCTGCGGGTGTACGCGATGCAGCTGTGGATCGCCGGGACGGGCACGATCTCCGGCCCGGCCGCGGCGGCGGCCTGGCTGGGGCGCGCCGACCTCGCCGCCGCGGTGGAGCCGACGCCCGCACGGCTCCGCGTGCTGATGCGCGTGTTCCGTGCCCGCCCGCGCGACTGGCAGGCCGACGTCGCCGTCCGGCTCGCCCGGCGGGTCCGCGCCCCGCGGGACGCGATCGTGCCGCTCGCGCTGCGGCTGCTGCGCGTCACCGGCGCCGAACCTCCCCCGCACGACCCGCTCGTGGTCGCCTGGCTGTCCTCCGGGGTGAACGCCGGCGACCCGCTGCTCGACCGGCTGCTGCCGAGGCTGTTCGAGGCCGACGGGGTGGGCCGGGAGCTGCGCGACGACGCGCTCGCCCGGCGCTGGCTCGACCTCCTCCTCGAGCTGCTCGCCACCGGCCGGGTGTCCCGCGACGCGCTGCTCGACGGCTGCATCCGCCGGTTCCTGCGCGGCGGCGAGCCGGCCGATCTGCGCTTCTTCGCGCGGTTGCACGAACGGATCGACCCGGCCCCGGAGGAGGTCTCCGCCCGGCTGCGGGACTACCTGCGGCTGCTGCCCACCGCGCCCGCGGCCGTGGCCGAGCCGACGGTGCGGCGGCTGCGCCGTACCGGGCGGGTCGGCGACGCCGACGCGGCCGAGGCGATCGGCGCCCTCGCCTTCCGCGTCGAGGCCGGGCTCGTGCGCGCCGGGCTCGGCTGGCTGGAGGAGCGGGTACGGCGCGCGCCGGGCACGGCAGCCGAGCTCGCCGGGGCGCTCGCCGCGGCGTTCGGGCACACCTCGTCCCGGGTGCAGGAGCGGGCGGCGCGGATCGCAATCCGGCACGCCGCCGCCTTCGCCCCCGCCGCCGACGTGATCGCCGAGGCCGTGCCGCTGCTCCCCGCCGGCCTCGGCGCCCAGGTGGCGGCGCACTTCGGCGGCGAGGTCGCGCCGGCCGAGACCGCCCCGCCGTTTTCGCCCCCGCCGCGGCCGGCGGTCGAGCCGCCCGGGCCGCACCCGGCCCCCACCCTGGATCTGCCGGAGGAGCGGCTGACCGATCCGGCGTACGCGGAGGCGTGGCTCGCCGCCTTCGTCGCCCGCGCCGCGGCCGACCGCGAGGGGTTGCGCGCGGAGCTGGCCGGGAGGGTCTCCCGATACCACACGTACATCTACGGCTTCGGCGAGTGGCTCCAGCCGAGGCACTGGCTGCGCGCCCTCGCCCTGGAGGCCGTCACCCCCGGACGCGACCCGGGCCCGCCCGAGCCGCCGCGGGTCGACCCGCGCCAGGTCACCGACGACGCCGGGTACGCCGTCAGCGTCGAGGTCCTCGGCGACGCGGAGGCGAGCGGCGGGGACGAGGGGTGGCGGCCCGCGTTCCGGGAGCTCCCCGAGTACCTCCGGCAGGAGATCTTCCGGCAGGCGCTCCAGGCCGGGGTGCCGGCCGAGCGGGTGGCGGCGTGGCGGGCCGGGCGGCCCGAGCCGCCGGCCCGGCCGGGCGAACCGCGGTTCCGGGTGGTGATCCGGTCCCTCGGGCACGACCCGCTCACCGGCGGGCCGGTGCCGACCGGCCC
>QGUZ01000097.1 GCA_003242605.1 Actinomycetota bacterium | reverse complement strand
CCATGCCCGGAATGACGGGGTAAAGCTCACTGCACTGGCTTTTGGCACACTGTTGAGTTCTCAAGAAACGGACGCGTTCACCGAACCGACCCGCAACCGGATTTCCCGATCCCGGCGTCCGGGGCGCTCCATTTCGCCTGTCCAATTCTGCGGATTTCCCACCGCCTGTCAAACCGGCCTTTTTCCGACCGGCCCCGGCACCGGGCCACCCACAGCTCGGACTCCCTGCCTCCAGGGCAACCCCTTCAACCTACTCGATCCGCTCAGACCGCACAAAACGGGCTGCCGTCGCGAGGGTTTCCAGGGGATCAACCGGTGTACGACCGGCGCGCCCACTCTCGATCGGATCGAGCGCGAGCGAGCACGCGCCGGGACATCGGCCTCGGAAAGGTTACCAGGTTCCGCGGCGTGCTTCGCACATTTTTCGGCTCCGGCGCGCCGCGGCCGACCGGATCGCCGCGCCGCCGGACCGGCGCACGGCCACCCCGAGCGCGATATCCCCGCAGGTCACCGCGGGCCCGCCGCCCCCAACCGGCCGGAACGGCGCCGACGGCCGAGACACCGGCCGTAGACTCAACGAGATGAGGAGCTTGCCGCCTGTAGCGAAGAAGAGCCCGACTGAGCGGGTACACCACGGCGACGTCGTCATCGACGAGTACGCGTGGCTCGCCGACAAGGAGGACCCGGACACGGTCCGGTACCTGGAGGCGGAGAACGCCTACACCGAGCAGGCCACCACCCACCTCGCCGACCTGCGCGAGACGATCTTCCAGGAGATCAAGGGGCGGACCCTGGAGACCGACATGTCCGTGCCCACGCGCAAGGGCGGCTGGTGGTACTACAGCCGTACCGAGGAGGGCAAGCAGTACGGCATCCAGTGCCGGCTCGCCGCCGTCGACGAGACGCCTCCCGAGATCAAGCCCGGCGAGACGCTGCCGGGCGAGCAGGTCCTGCTCGACATGAACGAGCTCGCCGGGGACCGCCCGTACCTGGCGCTCGGCGTGTCCACGGTGAGCCCGGACGGCAACCTGCTCGCGTACTCCACCGACTACGAGGGCAACGAGCGCTTCACGCTGCGGTTCAAGGACCTGCGGACCGGCGAGACGCTGCCGGACGAGATCCCGGGCGTCTTCTACGGCGGCACCTGGGCGGCGGACAACTCCACCTTCTTCTACACGGTCACCGACGACGCCTGGCGGCCGTACCGCGTGTACCGGCACGTGATCGGCACCCCCGCCGACCAGGACGTCCTCGTCTACGAGGAGACCGACGAGCGGTTCTGGGTCGGCGTCGGGCTGACCCGCAGCCAGCGCTACCTCGTGCTCTCCTCCGGCAGCAAGATCACTTCCGAGGTGCGCATCCTCGAGGCCGACGACCCGCAGGGCGAGTTCCGGCTGGTCGCGCCGCGGGAGACCGGCGTCGAGTACGGCATCGACCACGCCGGTGACCACTTCGTGGTGCTGCACAACCGCAACGCGCGGAACTTCGAGCTGGCCCGCGCCCCGCTCGACGACCCCGGCGCGTGGACCCCGCTCATCGAGCACCGGGAGGACACCCGGCTGCTTGGTATGGACGCGTTCTCCGACCACCTCGTGGTGCACTTCCGCCGGGACGGCCTCACCGGCATCCGCATCCTCCCCTACCGGCCGGGCGAGGGGTACGGCGAGCCGTACGAGATCCCGTTCACCGAGCCGCTCTACCAGGTGGAGCCGGGCGGCAACCCCGAGTTCGAGACCGGGCGGGTGCGGCTCGGCTACACGTCGATGATCACGCCGCCGTCGGTGTACGACTACGTGCTCGAGACCGGCGAGCTCATCCTGCTCAAGCGGCGGCCGGTGCTCGGCGGCTACGACCCGGAGGACTACGAGCAGTTCCGCGAGTGGGCGGTCGCCGAGGACGGCACCAAGGTGCCGATCTCGATCGTGCGACGGAAGGACACGCAGCGGCCCGCGCCGACCCTGCTGTACGGCTACGGCAGCTACGAGTCCTCGATCGACCCGTCGTTCTCGGTGGCCCGGCTCAGCCTGCTCGACCGGGGCTTCGTCTTCGCCGTCGCGCACGTCCGGGGCGGCGGCGAGATGGGCCGGCAGTGGTACGAGGACGGCAAGCTGCTGCGCAAGAAGAACACCTTCACCGACTTCGTCGCCTGCGCCCGGCACCTGCGGCGGACCGGCTGGGCGAGCAAGATCATCGCGCGCGGCGGCTCGGCCGGCGGCCTGCTCATGGGCGCGGTGCTCAACCTCGCCCCGGACGAGTTCGCCGGGGTCGTGGCCGAGGTGCCGTTCGTCGACGCGCTGAACACGATCCTCGACCCGTCGCTGCCGCTCACCGTGATCGAGTGGGACGAGTGGGGCAACCCTCTGGAGGACCCGGAGGTGTACGCGTACATGAAGTCCTACTCGCCGTACGAGAACATCAACGCGCGCGCGTACCCGCCGATCCTCGCCACCACGAGCCTCAACGACACCCGCGTGCTCTACCACGAGCCCGCCAAGTGGATCGCGAAGCTGCGCGCCACCGCGTCGGGCGGGCCGTTCCTGCTCAAGACCGAGATGGGAGCCGGGCACGGCGGCCGCAGCGGCCGGTACGACGCCTGGCGCGAGGAGGCGTTCGTGCTCTCCTGGATCATCGACGTCGCGGCGGGCGGCATGACCCACGAGACGATCGCCGCGAACGCGGCCCGCGCGGCGACGGGCGAGAACGCGCCGGTCGCCGCCGCGGCGGGCTCCACCGAGGCCGACGGCACCGCGGCCGCGCCGGCCGCCGACTGAGCCCGGCCGGCCGTACCCGCGTCCCGGGCCCTGCCCGCGCCGCCGCGGCAGGGCCCGTCCGGCCGCCGGTCAGATCGCCTCGTTGCGCTGCAGCCAGGTGAAGGAGGCCCAGCCGGGGAGCACCGGCAGCCAGAAGGTGAGCAGCCGGTAGAGGAGCACGGCCGAGGTGGCGATCGGGTACGGCACCCCGGCCACGGTGAGCCCGAACACCAGCGAGGCCTCGACCGCGCCGAGCCCGCCCGGGGTGGGCGCGGCCGAGCCGATCGCGTTGCCCGCGAGGAACACCACGGCGACCGCGGTGAACGCCGCGCCGCCGCCGAACGCCCGGACGCACGCGTCGAGGCACACCACGAACGACAACGTGAGCAGCACCGTGCCGCCCACCGCCTCGGTGATCTTCCGCGGGGTCTGCAGCACGTCGAGCAGCCGGGGCACGACGCCGGAGAACAGCTTGCGCAGCCGGGTGGTGACGAGGCGGCGCAGTGGCGGTACGGCGAGCACGACGAGGACGAGCACCGCCGCCGAGAGCAGCGCGATCACCAGGCCGCGGGACGGGGTGAGGGTGGGCGCGGCCTGGCTGCCGGTGATGTAGCCGAACAACAGCAGCAGCGAGATGTGCGAGATGAGGCCGATGAGCTGGGAGGCGCCCACGCTCGCCACCGCCGGGCCCGGCGGGATGCCGCGCTTCTGCAGGTAACGGGTGTTGATGGCGACCGCGCCGACCGCGGCCGGGGCGACCAGCTTCACGAACGACCCGGCGAACTGGACCATCACCGTGCGGCCGAGCGGCAGCTTCTCCGGCACGAAGCCCATGAGCACCACGGCCGCGGCCACGTAGCTGAGCACGGCCGCCGCGACCGCGACCGCGGCCCACCCCCACTGCGCGCTGCCCAGCAGCTCGGCGAGGTTGAGCTGGCTGAGCTGGGAGAGCAGCACGTACGCGGCGAACGCGCCGGCGATCGTGGTGACGAGGGTGCGCGGCCGGAACCGCTCGAGCCGTACCTCCTCCTCCACCGGGTGCTGCGGCTTGAGCGCCAGGATCTGCTCGCGCAGGCTCGGCAGCAGCTCCTTGGTGCGGGCGACCGCGGCCCGGGTGCCCCGGATCAGCGCGATGCGCTGCAGCAGCGGCAGCGCGCTCGCGATCGCGTCCGCCCCGAGCACGGCCACGCCGGAGGCGACCGAGCGTTCCGGCCCGACCCGCAACCCCAGGTAGGCGAGGAGCTGGGCGATGTCGAGCCGGAGCAGCAGGTCGCCGGCGGCGATCTCGCCGCCGCGGGTGTCGAGCAGCATGACCCGGCCGTCGCTCGCCAGGTGGATGCTCTCCCCGGTCAGGTGCCGGTGGGCCAGGCGGTGGTCGTGGAAGATCCGCACTTGCTCCCAGATGCGGCGCAGCAGGTCGTCGTCGATCTCCTCGTCGGGCACCTCCTCCAGCGGGCGGCTGTCCACGTGCTCGTAGGCGAGCAGCGCGGCGTCGGTGCCGATCTCCGCGGTGCCGAGCAGCCGCGGGATGTTCGCCCCGGCCGCGTGCGCCGCGTACGCCATGAGGGCCTCGCGTTCCAGCTCGGCGCGGAGCGACCGGATCGCGCGGTGCCGGCTCTCGGTGTGCAGGCGCAGCCGCCGCCAGATGCGGTAGACGAGCCCGGCGACCTGCCGGTCCCGGTCGAGCACGGTGACGTCGATGCGGCGGCCGTCGCGCAGGCCCACCACGTACCGGCGGCTGCCGAGCGTGTCGTCCTCGATCCGGCGGGCCCCGGCGGGCGCGAAGCCGAGCCGGCGCAGCGCGGCGACCACGGCGCTGCCCGGCGGCCGGGTGTTCGGGCTGCCGATGCCGTACAGGGTGGCGAACCCGACCGCCATGCCCACCAGCACGCTGACGATCACCCCGAGCACGGTGGCGGCGACGCCGGTGAACAGCGCGAACACGTCGATCGCCACGGCCGTCCACATGAGCGTGCGCCAGGTGGGCCTGCGGTTGATGCGCACCGCCGTGGCGTAGGCGATCACCGAGGTGAGCAGCGTGTTGAGCGGCTCGACGTTGCTGCGGTTGCCGGTGAACAGCTGGTGCAGGTCGGCGGGGCCGTACGTGACGAGCCATTCGCCGAGCCCGAAGGAGACGAGCATGCCGGCGATCGCGGCGATCAGGCCCTCGGCGACCCGCAGCCCGTCGCGGTGGAAGACCCGCTCGACGGCGAACCCGGCCGGTACGGCGAGCACGGCGGCGCCGCCGACGAACCCGGCGAGCCCGGCGAGGAAGCCGGGCGCCCGCGCCGTGCCCTCGGTGACGTCGGACTCCAGGCCCTTGAGGGTCTCCTGGGCGACGAGCGCGAGCAGGATGACGACGACGAGGGCGATCAGCGCGGCGAAGAAGCGCAGCGCGTCCGACGGGCGGCGCAGCCGCTGCGGGAGCAGCGGCTCCACGACGAGCACGACGTCCGATCCGGGCCGCGACTCATCGGCGAAGGACGGGCCGCCCTCCGCGTGCTGCTCTGCGTCGCGTCCCTTGATCTCCGTCACCGCCAGCGGTCGTGCCTCTCCGGTGGGTTTCGCGAGTGGTAGTCGATCAGACGTCCCACCGATCCCACAAGATTCATTCGTCTCCCGCTCCGCCGCACCGCCCTCGCGCGGCGCCGCGTCCGGGCCGGGGCCCGGCTCGGCCGCGGGTACGGCCTGGCCGTCCGGGCGTGCCGGGGCGGCGTCCGGCGTGCCCTCCGCCGCGCGCGCCCGCCGCGAGGTCACCGGCCCGCCCTCGCCGGCCGGCCCGCCGCGGGTCGTGTCCGCATCGCCCGTCGCGATCGCCCCCCCGTGGTCGCCAGTCCGTCGTCGACTCCGCCGTCGGCCCTCCCCCGAGCCGCCGCTCGCCCGGCGCACCGTCTCCCGGTTCGCCCGGCCGGCCCCGACAATCGAAGACATGCGTATCTCAGTGGCCTCCGACAGTCTCGACGGCGTGGCGTCCCAGGTCATCACCGAACTGGAGCGGCGAGGCCATACGGTCACACTCTACGGAGCCTTGGCGGAGAACGACCCGCCCGATTGGGCGTGGTGCTGCTCGGCCGCGGCGCGGGACGTCGCCGAGGGCAAGGCGGACCAGGCGATCGTGTGCTGCTGGACCGGCACCGGAGCGTCGATCGCGGCGAACAAGGTGCCGGGGGTGCGGGCCGCGCTGTGCGTCGACGCCCAGACCGCGGCGGGCGCGCGCAAGTGGAACGACGCGAACGTGCTCGCGCTGAGCCTGCGGCTGACCAGCCCGCAGCTGCTGGTGGAGATCCTCGACGCCTGGTTCGCGACCGGGCCGAGCACCGACCCGGACGACCGGAAGAACATCGCGCACATCGCCGAGCTGGAGCGGTGACCCGGCCGTCGCCGGTACGGCCCGCCGGGGCGGCCGCGGGCGGGCCGTACCGGCGCGGGCGTTTTCCCGTCCGTTCCCGTCCGGATCTCTGTCGGTGGCGGCGGCTAGCCTGGGGGCCATGACGGCGGAACTCTCGGTCCTCGGTGCGTGCCCGCTCGACTGCCCGGACACCTGCTCGTGGGTGGTCACGGTCCGGGACGGCGAGGCGGTCGGGCTGCGCGGCAATCCCGGTCACCCGTTCACGCGCGGCGCGCTGTGCGTGAAGGTCAACCGCTACCTGGAGCAGACCCGGGCGGCCGACCGCATCCTGTACCCGATGCGCCGGGTCGGCCCCAAGGGGTCGGGGCGGTTCGAGCGCATCACCTGGGACGAGGCCCTCGCCGAGATCGCGACCCGGCTGCGCCGGATCATCGCCGAGTACGGCGGCGAGGCGATCTGGCCGTACCAGGGCACCGGCTCGCTCGGCTACCTGCAGGGCGAGGAGGGCGGCACCGGGCGGCGGCTGTGGAACGCGCTCGGGGCGTCCCGCCACGACCTCAACATCTGCTCCAAGGCGGGCGGGATCGGGCTGAAGCTGGTGAACGGCACCCCGGCCGGCATGGACCCGGAGGCGCTGGCGCTGTCGAAGCTGATCCTGCTGTGGGGCACGAACCCGCTCACCAGCGGCCACCACGTGTGGAAGTACGTGCAGCGGGCACGGGCGAACGGCGCGTACGTGGTCGCGATCGACCCGGTGCGCACCCGGACCGCCGAGCAGGCCGACGAGCACCTGCCGATCCGGCCGGGCACCGACGCCGCGCTCGCGTTCGGGCTGATCAACGTGGTGGTGGCCGAGGGCGCGGAGGACCGCAAGTTCCTCGAGGAGCACACGCTCGGCTGGGCGGAGTTCCGCGAGGAGATCGCGAAGTTCCCGCCGGAGCGGGTCGCGGAGATCACCGGCCTGCCGGAGGAGTCGATCCGCGCGCTCGGGCGGCGGCTCGCGCACACCCGGCCCACCGGCATCCGGGCCACGATGGGCGTGCAGCGGCACTCGGGCGGCGGCTCGGCGATGCGCGCGATCGCCTGCATCCCGGGCGTGACCGGCGACTGGCGGTACCCGGGCGGGGGCGTCGCCTACTCGACGAGCGGCCACTTCCCGCTGCGCCTCGACACCCGCGAGGACCTGCTCCCGCACCCGGTGCGCACGCTGCCGATGACCCGGCTCGCCGAGGCGCTGGAGATCCCCGACCCGGTGGACGGCCTCGGCGAGACCCCGGTCAAGTGCCTGTGGGTGTACGCGGCGAACCCGCTGGCGAGCACCTCCGACCAGAACCGGATCCGCCGCGGCCTCGCCCGCGAGGACCTGTTCACGGTGGTGATGGAGCAGTTCCCCACCGACACCGTGGACTACGCCGACATCGTGCTCCCGGCGACCATGCAGGTGGAGCACATGGACCTGCACGCCGGGTACGGCCACCTCTACCTGCTGTGGAACGAGCCCGCCGCGCCGCCCGCCGGCGAGTGCGCCTCCACCACCGAGACGTTCCGCCGGGTGGCGCGGGCGATGGGGCTCACCGAGCCGTCGCTGTACGACTCCGACCTGGAGCTCGCCGAGCAGCTGCTCGACTCCGACCACCCGGCGCTCGCCGGGATCACGCTCGACCGGCTGCGCAAGGAGGGCTGGGTGCGGCTCAGCGTGCCCGAGCCGTTCCTGCCGTTCGCCGACGGCTTCCCCACGCCCTCCGGCAGGCTCGAGTTCGCCTCGTCCCGGGCCGAGGCGATGGGGCTGGGCCGGCTGCCGCGATACGTGCCGCCGCGCTCGGCGGCCGGGGACGAGCGGTACCCGCTCACCCTGGTCACCCCGGCGCCGCACGAGTTCCTCAACAGCACGTTCGGCAACAACCCGGAGCTGCGGCGGCGGGCCAAGGGGCCGCGGGTGCTGGTCAACCCGGCCGACGCGGCCGCGCGCGGGCTGCGCGACGGCGCCCGGGTGCGGGTGTTCAACCGGCACGGCGAGTTCCTCGCCGACGTGGAGATCAGCGACCGGGTACGGCCCGGCGTGGTCGCCTCGGTCAAGGGCCACTGGCCGAAGCTCTCCCCCGGCGGCGCGAACGTCAACGCGGTGGTGGAGGAACGCGACGCGGACATGGGCCGCGGCCCGGTCTACCACGACAACCGCGTCGAGATCGCCCCGGTCGAGGACGTGCCCGCCGACCAGGCCCCGGACGAGGGCGCGGCGGCGGGGCAGGCGCCGGCCTGAGGCCGCGGGTCAGCGGACGAGCAGGGCGACGGCGAGGCAGGCGAAGGCGGCGACGCCGGCGAGGGTGCGCCGGGTGTGCCAGCGCACCCAGCGGGCCTCGAACGCGGCCCGCGCCGCGGCCAGGCGCGCCGGGTCGGCGCGGACCGCGGGGTCGGCGACGGCGGCGTCGAGCGCGTCGTTGAGCGGCACGTTCACGCCGAAGGTGATCACGAGCGTGGCGGCGTAGAGCAGGAACGCGGCGGCGATCCACGGCAGCGCCGGGCCGCCCAGGTGCGGCACGGCGGCGAGCGCGGTGAGCGGCGCCGCCCCGGCGAACGCGGCCGCGAACCACCCGTTGCGGATCGCCTCGTTGATCCGGTGCATCGCGTCGGTGAACGCGAGATCGCCGGTCCGGGCGAGGCCGGGCATGACCGCGACCGTGAACGCGAAGTAGAGCCCGGCCATGAGCCCGGTGGCGAGCAGCGCGGCGAGGAGGGCGGCGGCCCCGAGCATCCCGGTCACCCCCACGCCCCGCTCGCCGCCGCCCGCCGGGCGTACGCGGCGAAGTCGGTGCCGGGCCGGCCGAGCAGGTGCGGCACGTCGTCGGTGAGGTAGGCGTTGCGGCCGTCGAGGGTGGTGGTGAACAGCTCGGCGAGCAGCCTCGCCTCGGCGGCGGGCAGCTCGGCCGCGGCCGCCGCCTCGAACTCGGCCGCCGAGACCGGCCGGTAGCGGACCGGCCGCCCGATCGCCCGGCCGAGCTCCGCGGCGGCCTCGGCGAAGGTGAGCAGCCGGGGGCCGGTGAGCTCGTAGGTGCGCCCGGCGTGCCCGTCCGCGGTGAGCGCGGCCACGGCGACGTCGGCGATGTCCCCGGCGTCCACGAACGGCTCGGCCACCTCGCCGGCCGGGAGCGCGAGCTCGCCCGCGCCCACCGCGGCGGCGAGCGGCCCCTCGCTGAAGTTCTGGTGGAACCAGGCCGAGCGCAGCACGGTCCACGCCATGCCGGACTCCCGCACGCCCTGCTCGGCGGCGTGCGCGGCCGCCTCGCCGCGGCCGGAGAGCATGACCACGCGCCGCACCCCGGAGCGAGCGGCGAGGCGGGCGAAGTCGGCGATCCGCTCCGCCGCGCCGGGCACGGCGAGGTCGGGCTGGTAGGTGAGGTAGACGGCGGCCGCGCCGGATAGCGCCGCGGGCCAGGTGCCCGGGTCGTCCCAGTCGAACGGCGGCGACCCGGCCCGGGAGCCCACCCGCACCGTGCGGCCGCGGGCGCGGAGCCGTTCCGCCACGCGGCGCCCGGTCTTGCCGGTGCCGCCCAGCACGAGCGTCAGGGTGTCGCTTTCCATGCCTCCAGTGAACGGCCCGGCGGCGCGGCACCGCCATGCGCCGGACGCGCGCCCGCATATGTGATCGTCCAGGGGCGCGGCGGCGGCGCCGTCCGGTGCGTTCGTTCGCGCCGACCGCCCGTTCCGTTCGCCCGCGTTCGCTCCGGTCCGCGGGGCGATCACGCACGTAGACTCGGGGCATGGACGCGCTCGTGGCGCTGCTCGAGGGGCCGAGGGCGCGCGGGGCGTTCCTGGTGCGCGCGCTGGTCGACCCGCCCTGGTCGCTGCGGGTCATGGACGAGGCGCCGCTCACCCTGGTCGCGGTCGGGCGCGGCTCGGCCTGCCTGGTGCGGGACGGGGCGCCGCCGGAGCGGCTCGGCCCCGAGGACCTGGTGATCGTGCGCGGGCCCGAGCCGTACACGCTCGCCGACGACCCGGCGACCCCGGTTCAGGCGGTCATCCACCCCGGCGGGTGCGCCCGCTCGGTCACCGGCGAGGACCTGTGCGACGCGATGGACCTCGGGGTGCGCACCTGGGGCCGGTCGCACTCCGCGGCGACGATGCTGCTCGTCGGCACCTACCGGATGCGCGACGAGGTCACCCGGCGGCTGCTGGGGGCGCTGCCGCCGGCGCTGGTGCTGCGCCGCGACGCCTGGGACGGCCGGCCGCTCGGGCTGCTCCGCGACGAGATCGCCCGGGACGGCCCGGGCCAGGAGGTGCTGCTCGACCGGCTGCTCGACCTGCTGCTGGTGGCGGCGCTGCGGGCGTGGCTCGCCCGCCAGGCCGACGCCGCCCCGGCGTGGTTCCGGGCGCACGCCGACCCGGTGGTGGGCGCGGCCCTGCGGCTGCTGCACGAGAACCCGGCCCACCCCTGGACGGTGGCGTCACTCGCCGCCCGGCTCGGCGTCTCCCGCGCCGCGTTCGCCCGCCGGTTCACCCGGCTCGTCGGCGAGCCGCCGATGACCTACCTCACCAACCGCCGCCTCGACCTCGCCGCCGAGCTGCTGCGCGACCCGGAGACCACGCTCGAGGCGGTGGCGCGCAAGGTCGGGTACGGCACGGCGTTCGCGCTCAGCGCCGCGTTCAAGCGGGTGCGCGGGGTGAGCCCGCGCGACCACCGCCTGGGCGCGCACCCGGGCGCCGGCGTGCGACCCTGACCCGAACGCCGGGGGAAGACCAGGGTCGTTCCCCGATCCGCCCAGGGCCGCCCGCGCGGCAGGGTGGGGACATGAACGAACTGACGCGACGCGACGAGATGGCCCTGTCGGGGGCGGCACTGCGGGGGGCGCCGTGGCGGGCGGCGGGCATCACCGGCGCGCTGGTCGCCGGGGCCGACATCCTGCTCGACCTGTTCCATGGGGACGTCGATCTGAGCTGGTCGGTGGGGATGGGCATCGGCCTGTTCACGCTGATC
This sequence comes from Actinomycetota bacterium, assembly GCA_003242605.1. GTDB lineage: Bacteria > Actinomycetota > Actinomycetes > Streptosporangiales > Streptosporangiaceae > Thermopolyspora. Next base: position 5,433 of record QGUZ01000097.1, on the reverse strand, counting down.
GCGGCGATCGGGGCGGTGGCCCGGCCCGACCTGGGCGACCGGGTGACCCAGAAGGCGCGCGCCTGGTCGCTGCGGCACCCGTGGCGGTTCGCGCTCTACCCGGCGGCGGGCGCGGCGATCCTGCTCTACCCGGTGCAGCTCGTGCTCGACGGCGAGGGTGTGATCGGCGCGGCCTGGGACGCGCTGTGGGGCGGCGTGTTGCTCTACCTGATCACCGGCCTGCTCACCATGGTCGTGCGCGGGCGCGCGGCGTCGCGGTGACGTGGGCCGGCGCCGGGAACGGCGTGCCCCGGGCCCGCCGAGGCGATCCCGGCACCCCGGTCACGGCGTCGCCGGGCCCGGCCGTACCCGCGGGCGACGCCGCCCGGCATCGCCGCGTCGCACGTCATACGCGCGCCCGGGGGGCGGGGTCCCGCCGGGCGGGAGACCCGGCGGGTCAGGAGGACGGCCGCCCGGGCCGCCGGCAGGGGCCCTCCGGGACCCGGGTGAGGATCGGCGGCGGCCGGTGGCGGCCGTCGCCCGAGGCCGCGATGACCACCTCGGCGTCGCTCGGCTGGCCGGGTGATCGAGGTCGAGCTGTGGGCATCGGCTGCGCCGACGCGTACGGCCTCGCCGAGTGGTGGAGCCGGGCGACCGGACGGCCGCTCGCGGACGCCGGGCCCGACATCACCGAAACCGTCGAGCCGGTTCCGCAGCGGCGCGCCGGTCAGGACGTCCCCGCGGCCTCGCGTTCGGCGGCACCGCGGCAGACGCAGAACTCGTTGCCCTCGGGGTCGAGCAGGATCATCCAGCCGGAGCCGTCCGGTTTGCGGTGGTCCTCGTACGGCTTGGCGCCGAGCTCGAGCAGCCGCTCGACCTCCTCGTCCCGGGTGCGGCCGCCGGTGGGCACGACGTCGAGATGCAGCCGGTTTTTCACCCGCTTGCCCTCCGGCACCTTGATGAACAGCAGCGGCGGCTGGTGCCGCCCGTCCGGCGGCGGGTCGAGCAGCACCTCGTCGTCGCCGGGCTCGGAGTCGACCAGGGGCCACCCGAGGGCCCGGCTCCACCACTCGGCGAGGCCGTACGGGTCGGCGCAGTCGAAGGTCACGCTCTGGACTTCAAGCATGGGCGCCAGTGAACTGCAACACCACCAAACCGGTCAAGATGGTTTTCCGATCGGCCGGGCCGCGCCGCCGCCGACCGGCGTCAGGAAGGCACGTCCCACCAGAGCGTGACCCAGCGGGCGGGCTCCATCGGCCACACCCCGAGCCGCTCCGCGGCCGCCGCGACCTCGGCCGCCCGCCCCGGGTCGAGGCAGAGCCGGCGGCACGCCGAGGCGGCCATCTCCTCGAGCGTCGCGTAGTGCGCGTCGGGCGCGCGGTGTCGCTCCACCGCCACGCCGTACCCCAGCGCCCGGGCGATCGCGACCGCGTCCGCGTAGGTCGGGGTGGCCGGGCGGCGCAGCCCGTGGAAGTGCTCCCAGAGCGGGTTGAGCCAGCTCGTGGGGTGCCGCTCGGGCAGCTCCACCACCACCCGGCGGCGGGCGTGCGCGGTGAGCGCGGCGAAGAACTCCGGCAGATCCGGCACGTTGAAGACCACGTGCGCGCACACCGCGACGTCGGCGACCGGGGTGCGCCCGGCCACGTCCGGCCAGCGCCCCTCGATCACCCGCACCGGCACCCCGAGCCCCTCGGCCCGCCGGGTGAGCTCGTCGAGCATCGCGGCGGACTCGTCGACCGCGATCAGCTCCCGCGGCCGCAGCGGCAGGCTCGCCGCGCCCGTGCCCGCCCCCACGTCGAGCAGCGACCCGGGGAACGGCCCGGCCTGCGCGGCGGCGTCCGTCCCGGCACTCGTCCCGGAGGCCTCCGGCGGCAGCGCCTCCCGGACGCGGCGGGCGGTCGGCCCGGCCGGCCGGGCGATCGCCGCGTCGGTACGGCGGGCGAACCGGGACACGTCGTGCCGCCACGGGTCGGCGGGTGCCGCGGCGAGGATCTCCTCGGGGATCGCCCAGGCGGCGAGCTCCCGACGCCAGCGTTCGGCCGCCTCGGCCAGGCCCGCGTCCGGCCATCCGGCGGCGTTCTCCGGTCCCTGTGTCGCGTCCATGCCCGGATGGTAGGTACCCGTCCCGGCCGGTCCCGGCCCGCCGCCGCGGCCCTCTGTGAGCTTTGTCATTGCTCGTCCCGTTAACGCCATCCTGAGCTGAGAGTCAAAGAATCTCGTTTTCCTCCGGTTACCACCGGGTAGCATCGTCGGTAGAGTTACTGACCAGTACGTAACTTGGCCGTCCCCCGCAGGCGTCGAGGAGTCCGTCATGGGCCACTACAAGAGCAATCTCCGTGACATCGAGTTCAACCTCTTCGAACTCTTCAAGCGGGGCGAGATCCTCGGCACCGAGCCGTTCGCCGATATCGACGAGGAGACCGCCCGCAACATCCTCGAAGAGGTGGAGCGCCTCGCCACCGGACCGCTCGCCGAGTCCTTCGTCGACGGGGACCGCAACCCGCCGGTGTTCCACCCCGAGACCCACAGCGTGACCATGCCGGAGAGCTTCAAGCGCTCCTACCAGGCGTGGATGGACGCCGAATGGTGGCGGATCGAGCTTCCGCCCGAGCTCGGCGGCACGCTCGGCCCGCGCAGCCTCGTCTGGGCGATGTCCGAGCTCGTGCTCGGCGCCAACCCGGCGATCTGGATGTACGGCGCCGGCCCCGGGTTCGCCCGCATCCTCCACGAGATCGGCACCCCGGAGCAGAAGCGGTTCGCCCAGCTCGCGGTCGAGCGGCGGTGGGGCGCCACCATGGTGCTCACCGAGCCCGACGCCGGGTCCGACGTGGGGGCCGGCCGTACCCGGGCGATCCCGCAGCCGGACGGCACCTGGCACATCGAGGGCGTCAAGCGCTTCATCACCAGCGCCGAGCACGACATGGCGGAGAACATCTACCACCTCGTGCTCGCCCGCCCCGAGGGCGCCGGCCCGGGCACCAAGGGCCTGTCGATGTTCCTCGTGCCGAAGTACCTGGTGAACCTGGAGACCGGTGAGCTCGGCGAGCGCAACGGCGTCTACGTCACCAACGTCGAGAAGAAGATGGGCCTGAAGGTCTCCACGACCTGCGAGCTCACCTTCGGCGCCAAGCACCCGGCGATCGGCTACCTCGTCGGCGGCGTGCACGACGGCATCCGGCAGATGTTCCTCATCATCGAGATGGCCCGGATGATGGTCGGCACCAAGGCGATCGCCACGCTCTCCACCGGCTACCTCAACGCGCTCGAGTTCGCCCGCAACCGGGTGCAGGGCGCGGACATGACCCGGATGACGGACAAGACCGCGCCGCGGGTCACCATCACCCACCACCCGGACGTGCGCCGCGAGCTCATGCTGCAGAAGGCGTACGCCGAGGGCATGCGGGCCCTGGTGTTCTACACCGCCTCGTTCCAGGACGCGGCCCAGATCGCCCGGCTGCGGGGCGAGCGGGACGAGGAGGCCGAGGCGCTCAACGACCTGCTGCTGCCGCTGGTGAAGGGCGTGGGCTCGGAGCGCTCGTACGAGATGCTCGCCCGCTCGCTGCAGACCCTCGGTGGCTCCGGCTTCCTGCAGGACTACCCGATCGAGCAGTACATCCGGGACGCGAAGATCGACTCCCTCTACGAGGGCACGACCGCGATCCAGGGCCTCGACCTGTTCTTCCGCAAGATCGTCCGTAACCAGGGCAAGGCCCTCGGCAGGCTGCTCGGCGACATCAACGCGTTCGCCGAGTCCGAGGCGGGCAACGGGCGGCTGAAGGTGGAGCGGAAGCTGCTCGCCGAGGCCGCGGCCGAGGTGAAGGCGATGGCCGACACCATGGGCGGCTGGGCGTTCGCCTCGCTCGAGCAGCCCAAGGAGATCTACAAGGTCGGGCTCAACACCACCCGGTTCCTGCTCGCCCTCGGCGACCTGGTGATCGGCTGGCTGCTGCTGCGCCAGGCCGAGCTCGCGCTGGAGAGGCTCGCCACCTCCGACAAGGACCGCGACTTCTACACCGGCAAGGTCGCGGCGGCGTCGTTCTTCGCCAAGACCGTGCTGCCGCGGCTCGCGGCCGAGCGGCGGGTCGTCGAGACCACCGACAACGACCTGATGGAGATGCCCGAGGAGGCGTTCTGATCCGGCCGTCGATCACGACACCGATCCGGCCGGTCTGAGCCGCCGGTGCCGCCTCGGGGGCGGTACCGGGATCATGGCGGGGACGAACACGAGGGGCCGCGGAGCCGCCCCGCCCGGTGCGAACCGGGCAGGCGCGCTCCGCGGCCCCCTCGTCGTCTGGACGCGACTCCCGTACAGGCTCCCTTTACTGGCGCGACGCGGCGGCCCCGGCGCGGGGCGGCCGCGGCCGGGCGGCGGCGGGCCACCGCCCGGCGTCGCACCCATACTCGTCACGCCCGCTTGGTGATCACTTGCAAACCGGTATCCGGCCGGGTCAGCTCCAGGCGAGGAGGCGCAGCGGGTCCTCCAGCATGGCGCCGACCTCGCGCAGCACGGCCGAGCCGAGCTCGCCGTCGATGATCCGGTGGTCGAAGGAGAGCGCGAGCGTGCACACCTTCCGCGGCACGATCGCGCCGTCCACCACCCACGGCATGTCGCGGATCTGGCCGAACGCGAGGATCGCGGCCTCCCCCGGGTTGATGATCGGCGTGCCCGCGTCCACGCCGAACACCCCGACGTTGGTGATGGTGATCGTGCCGCCGGTCATCTCGGCCGGCTGGGTCCGGCCCTCCCGCGCCCGCACGGTGAGCTCGGTGAGCGCCTTGGCCAGGCCGGGCAGGGACAGGTCCTGGGCGTCCTTGATGTTCGGCACCACGAGCCCGCGCTCGGTCGCCACGGCGATGCCGAGGTTGACGTAGTGCTTCACCACGATCTCCTCGCCGTCCCACGACGAGTTGATCAGCGGGTGCCGCCGCGCCGCCGTGATCAGCGCCCGGGCGACGAGCAGCAGCGGGGAGACCTTCACGTCGGCGAAGTCCGGCATCGCCCGCAGCCGGGCCACCGCGTCCACCGTGGCCGTCACGTCCACCTGGAGGAACTCGGTGACGTGCGGCACGGAGAACGCCGAGGCGACCATCGCCGTCGCCATCGCCTTGCGCACGCCCTTCACCGGGATGCGCTCCTCGCGCGGGGCCGCCTGCGGGGCGGCGGGCGCGACCGGCGCGGCGGGGGCCGTGCCCGCGGCCGCGCGGCGCACGTCCTCCCGGGTGATCGTGCCGTTCGGCCCGGTCCCGGTGACCGTGGCCAGGTCGACGCCGAGGTCCTTGGCGAGCTTGCGCACCGGCGGCTTGGCGAGCGTGGTGATCCGCCCGGGCGCCGCCGGGGCGGCCGGCCGTACCGGAGGGGCCGCCTGGGTGCCGGGGAACGAGGGCGCGGCCGGCGCCGTCCCGGCGGGTCCCCGGCCCCGGCCGGGGCCCCGCGGGCGGCGGCGCGCCCCGCCC
>QGUZ01000096.1 GCA_003242605.1 Actinomycetota bacterium | reverse complement strand
GGTGGACGCGGCCCACGACCACCCCCCGACCCGCCTCGGCGCGTCCACCTGACCCCTGGGTACGGCCGTGAGCCCACCCTGTCCCCAGGTGCGTCCTAAGCCACGGCACGAGCTCCCCCGGCCGGTCCCGCCACCCGGGAGCGAAGGGACCGTGTCTGCGGTTCCTCGTAGGAGGCGAGGATCTGCAGAGCCTCAGGCGCGTTCTCCACCGCCGCATTCACCTCGCGCGCGAGGTGAGCGATGCCGCCGTCGCTCGGTTTCCATGGTCTTGCCGGTGAATCCCCGACGGCAGGAACCAGACGCCGGTGAGGTGACCCAAGGCCCGGCACGCAAACGGTGATCGGGCATGCCCGCCGGGGTCCGGGCGGCCGGCGACCGCGGCAGGCTCGGCGCACCCTGGCGTGATCGCGGCGCTTCCCTATCGGCCGGTACGGCGCCGCGGAGTACGCCGGGGGTAGGCCTTGGCGGTTTCGGCGAGGCGGGCGGCGTGGTCGGCCTGGCGGCGCCAGTGGCCGTAGGCGGAGCCACGCTGGGCGAGGCGGTCGAGTTCGCGCATGGCGTGCAGGGGGATGAAGGCGGGCTGGGCGTCCCGCCAGGGGGTGCCGGGGAGCGGCATGAACGTGTGGGTGTGGATGCGGGCGCCGAGGTCGGCGAGTTCGGCGGCGAAGCGGAGCGAGGCCTGGAGGTCCTCCTCGGTCTCGCCGGGCATGCCGAAGATGAAGTCGACGTTGACGCGGAAGCCGTACTCGATGGCGACGCGGACGGCGTCGCGCACCGGCTGGGTGCCGTGGCCGCGGCCCGCGGCGGTGAGCAGGCGGTCGGAGCCGGACTGCGCCCCGATGATCACGTTGTCGTTGGCGACGTAGCGCTTGAGCAGGCGCATCGCCTCGGGGGTGACGTGCTCGGGGCGGATCTCGGACGGGAAGCTGCCGAAGAAGATGCGGCCGTTCGGCGGCAGCTCCTCGCGCACGGTGGCGAGCAGCTCCTCGACCGCGTCGAGGTTCGGGTCGGGGCCCTGCGAGCCGTACGACAGACAGGTGGGCGTGATGAAGCGGACGTCCCGCAGCCCGTGCTCGGCCATCCAGCGCACGTGCTCGCGCACGCTCGCGGGCGAACGGTGGCGGAACTTCCCGCCGAACATGAACGGGGTCTGACAAAAACGACACGTATACCGGCAGCCGCGCGTGATCTCGATGGGGCCGAAGTGGCGGCGCCGGTTGGGGAACGACGGAAACGTGTCGAGCGGCGGCTGCGGGGCGGGCGGGGTGCGCAGGGCGACGCCGTCGGTGTCGCGCAGCGCCAGCCCGCGGACCTCGGTCAGCGGGGTGTCCTCGCGCAGCGCGGTGACGAGCGAGATGATCGTGGACTCGCCCTCGCCGATCGCGGCGAGGTCCCAGCCGAGGTCGAGGACGTGCTGCGGCTCGGCGGTCGCGTGCACGCCCCCGGCGATGTGCAGCACGTGGTCGCCGTCGGCGAGCGCGCGGACCGCGGCGAGCTCCTCGGCCATCTTCTCCGCGTCGGGCGAGTAGAACGACCACAGCACGAGCACCCGGTCGGCCTTGGCCGACGCGATGTGCGCCGCGGTCTGCTCGACCGTCTCACCGAGGAGCGTCTCGCAGTCCAGCCCGGCGGTGTCCATCGCGGCGAGCAGCGCGTGCACGCCGTACGTCACGGCCTTGCGGTAGCGGACCACCACCGTCACGTCCATTGCCACACACGGAAGGGTAGTGGCCGCCCGGTGCTGTGCGCGCCCGCGCGACGGGCCCCGGAACGGGTACGGCCGGCGCTCCCGCCGCAGGGGCACCGGCCTTGCCGTCGCGGGCCGTCCGCGGACCGGCCCGGTGGGCGGGCCTCACTCCGGCTCCACCCGCATCGCCGCCTCCTCGGCGCTGAAGCCGCCCGCGTCCGGCCCCACCTCCTCGGCGACCTCGTCCGGTTCGTCGTCGCCGCGCACCCCTTCGTCGGGGGCGACGAGGCGACCGGCGGGGCGCGGCTCGTCCCACACCGCGCCCGAGGGCTCCTCCGGCTGGGCGGGCCAGTCCTCCCCGCCGCTCTCGTACTCGCCCTCGAGCCCACCCTCGTCACCGGGGTTCTCGCCGGACTCCTCCGGCAACCGCATGCCGCCGCCCACCTCGTCCGGGCCGTACATCGGCTGCTCCTCCGGCACCTCGCGGGCGAGCCGCGCCGCGAGGGGCTCCCCCTCGCGCTGCTCCTCGGCCGTGAGCCCGAAGTCGTCGACGGCGATCGGCCGGTCGGCGGGGATCGGCTCCTCCTGCGGGTCGACCGCCCACTGCTGCTCCGGCGTCCCGCTCTGCAGATCCGGGATCCCCTCGTCCTCGAACCGCGAGTGCGGGTCCGGCTCCGGCATGTTCCTGCTCACGACGTCTCCCCGAGGTCCGGTCACCGCCCACCTGCCCCGGCCGCCCCGCTCTTAACGGCAGGCGCGACCGCCCGCCGTGCCGTACGGCGGGGCCGGACGAAGTGCGGTACGGGTGTTTGCGCCGCCGCCCTGGGGGCACGCGGAAGAGGACACAGAAAAAAGAGGAACGACGGCGAAGGGCCGCAGGATCCACCGCGATCACGCCGTTCGCCACGGGACCGGCGTCCGCACGACACACGGCGACCGATTCCGGATTCCGCAACCCGCAACCAAGCTCGAAGGAGTCAGTAGTGCTGACGCTGACCGATGACGCCGTACAGGCCATCCGCGACCTTCTGGTCGGTGAGGACCTCCCGCAGAACGCCGGGATGCGCATCGCCGCCGTGGAGAGCGACCCCGGGTCGCTCGAGCTGTCGCTGACCAGCGGACCGCAGGCCGGCGACGAGGTGGTCACGCGCGAGGACGTGCGCGTCTTCCTCTCCCCGGAGGCCGCGCGCATCGTGGGGGACAAGACCCTCGACGCCGACGTGAGCGCCCAGGGCAGGCCGTCCTTCCGCCTCACCCGCCAGGTGTGACGCCGCGCGCCTCCCGCCGGGCCACGGCCGCGGCGGGAGGCGGCCCGGTATTCACCGCCCCAAGCCGCCGGGCGGCTTCGCGCGAACGGCGCGGCGGCCCCGCCCGGCCGCTTTGCTGCCATAACGCCCCCGTCGGCGGAGATCCGCCCGGTCAGGGTGGGCCAGGGTCCCTATGTGATCCGCGTCGTCGACCACGACCCTGCCTGGCCCGCCCGGTTCGAGGCGTTGCGCGCCGAGTACCCCGCGGCGCTGCGGGCCGCCGGTGTCCTCGTGGTGGCGATCGAGCACGTCGGCAGCACGGCCGTGCCCGGCTTGGCCGCCCAGCCCATCATCGACGTCGACATCGTGGTCGCCGAGGAGCACGTCGCGGCCGCCTCGGACGTTTTGACCGGACTCGGTTTCACCCCGCTGGGCGAGCGCGGCCTCCGCAGCGGTGGGCGTTCCGGGAGCCGGAGCGCCTCGCCGCGACCCACCACCTACCCCGTCGTCGACCGCTCCCTCGCGCTCCGCAACCACCTCGCCGTCCGCGACACCCTGCGCGCCGACCCCGGCCTGCGGGACCGGTACGCCGCGGTGAAGCGGCGCGCCGCCGCGACCGCCGCCACCATCGAGGACTACATCCGCGGCAAGAACGCGATGGTGCAGGAGATGTTCGCGGCCGCGGGCCTCACCGAGGCCGAACGGGCCGAGATCGACGCCCAGCAGCTGCCCGCCGGGGACGAGCCCGTCCGCTGACCGGCGCCGCGGCGACGGTACGGCCCGGCCGGAGGCATCCCCGGTTCCGCCGCCGTCCGTCCCCGGCGGCCGTCCCGCCGATCCGCGCGATCAGGCCAGGTTGATCGCGACGTACTTCAGCTCCAGGTACTCCTCGATCCCGGCGCGCCCGCCCTCGCGGCCGAGCCCGGACCGCTTCACCCCGCCGAACGGCGCGGCCGAGTTCGACACCAGGCCCTGGTTGAGCCCGACCATCCCGGTCTCCAGCCGCTCGCACACCCGCAGCGCCCGGTTCAGGTCGCGGGTGTAGACGTAGGAGACGAGCCCGAACTCGGTGTCGTTCGCGGCGGCGATCGCCTCGTCCTCGGTCTCGAAGGTGAGGATCGGCGCGACCGGCCCGAACACCTCCTCGCCGACCACGCGGGCGTCGCGCGGCACGCCGGCGAGCACGGTCGGCCGGTAGAAGTACCCGGGCCCGTCGATGCGCTCGCCGCCGGCGAGGACCTTCGCGCCGCGGCGCACCGCGTCCGCGACCAGCTCCTCGACCTTCTCCCGGGCCGCCGCGTTGATCAGCGGCCCGACCTGCACGCCCTCCGCGAGGCCGGGGCCGACGCGCAGCGCCGCCATGCGGTCGGCGAGCCGCCGCGCGAACTCCCCGGCGACCGACGCGTGCACGTGGAACCGGTTCGCGGCCGTGCACGCCTCGCCGATGTTGCGCATCTTCGCCGTCAGCGCGCCGTCCACCGCCGCGTCGAGGTCGGCGTCGGCGAAGACGAGGAACGGCGCGTTGCCGCCGAGCTCCATCGAGGTGCGCAGCACCTGCCCGGCGGCCTGCGCGAGGAGCGTGCGGCCGACCTCGGTGGAGCCGGTGAACGACAGCTTGCGGGTGCGGCCGTCCCGGATGAGCGGCTCCATCACCGGGCCCGACGCGGTCGTGGTGATCAGGTTGAGCACGCCGTCCGGCAGCCCGCACTCGCGCAGGATCGCGGCGAGCGCGAGCATCGACAGCGGCGTGTCCCGCGCGGGCTTGATCACCATGGTGCAGCCCGCGGCCACCGCGGGGCCGATCTTCCGGGTGCCCATCGCCATCGGGAAGTTCCACGGCGTGATCAGCAGGCTCGGCCCGACCGGCTGCTTCATCACCAGCAGCCTGCCCCGCCCGTCCGGCGCGACCGCGTACCCGCCCTCGACGCGCACCGCCTCCTCGGCGAACCACCGGAAGAACTCGGCCGCGTACGCGACCTCGGCCCGCGACTCCGCCACGGGCTTGCCCATCTCCAGCGTCATGAGCACGGCGAGCTCCTCCCGCCGCTCCGTGATCAGCTCGTAGGCGGCGCGGAGGATCTCGCCGCGCGCCCGCGGCGCGTGCCGCGCCCACGACTCCTGCGCCCGCACGGCCGCGTCGAGCGCGGCGAGCCCGTCCTCCGGGGCGGCGTCCGCCACCGCGCACAGCGCCTCCCCCGTCGCCGGGTCCGTCACCTCGAACGTGCGGCCGTCGCGGGCCGGCCGCCACGCCCCGCCGATGAACAGCTCCTTCGGCACCCGCTCGACGATCTCGCCCACGGCGCGGCTCGCCACGCTCATACCGCCCTCCCTGGTTCCGCGGTCCCTCCCCCGCTACCCGCTGGGCGGGCGAATGCGCTCAGGAGCCCAGATAGCGGAGTACGGCGAGCACCCGGCGGCTGTACCCGGGCGTGGGGAACAGCTCGAGCTTGTCGAAGATGGCATTGACGTGCTTCTCCACCGCGGACTGCGACACGTGCAGCCGCTCGGCGATCGCCGCGTTGGTGAGCCCTTCGGCCATGAGGCCGAGCACGTCGCGTTCCCGCGGGGTGAGCCGGGCGAGCGGGTCGGTCCTGGTCGTGCGGGCGATCAGCCGCCGCACCACCTCGGGGTCGAAGGCGGCCCCGCCCCGGCCCACCCGCTCCAGCGCGTCGAGGAACTCCCCGACCTGCATCACCCGGTCCTTGAGCAGGTAGCCGACGCCCCCGGCCTCCTCACCGATCAGCTTCGCGGCGTACTGCTTCTCCACGTACTGCGAGAGCACCAGCACGCCCACCCGCGGCCACCGCTCGCGGATGGTGAGCGCCGCGCGCAGCCCTTCGTCGGTGTGGGTGGGCGGCATGCGCACGTCGACGACGACCACGTCCGGCGGGTCGGCGGCGACGGCCGCCAGCAGCGCGTCGGCGTTTCCGACCGACGCGGTCACCTCGTGCCCCTCGTCGGCGAGCAGCCGCGCCAGGCCCTCGCGCAGCAGCGTGGCGTCCTCGGCCAGGATCACCCGCACGGCAGCTCCGCCTCGATCACGGTGGGCCCGCCGGGCGGGCTGTCCACGGTGAGCCGCCCGTCGAGCGCGGCGGCCCGGAGCGCGAGCCCGGACAGGCCGCCGCCGAGCGGGTCGGCCCCGCCCTTGCCGTCGTCACGCACCCGCACCCGCAGCGTCCCCCCTTCCTGAACCACGTCCACCGTGATCCGCTCCGCCTCCGCGTGCTTGGCGGCGTTGGTGACCGCCTCGCACACCACGAAGTACGCGGCGGTCTCCACCGGCTTGGGCAGTGGGCCGGGCACCTCGTAGGTGAGGTGCACCGGCATTCCGGCGCGTTCCGCCACCGCCTCCAGCGCCTCGCGCAGGCCGAGCGTGTCGAGCGCGGCCGGATAGACCCGCCAGGCCACCTCGCGCAGCTCGGCGAGAAGCCGCTGGGACTCCTCGTGCGCCTGCCGGAGCAGCTCCGAGTCGTTCTGGCGGCGGGCCCGGCCGAGCAGCATGCCGAGCGCGACGAGCCGCTGCTGCACCCCGTCGTGCAGGTCCCGCTCGATGCGCCGCCGCTCGGCGTCGACCGCCGCGACCGCGCCGGCCCGGCTCGCCGCGAGCTCGGCCACCCGCCGCTGCAGCAGCTCGGTACGGCTCGGCCCGAGGAAGTGCCGGGCGAGTCGCCGGTCGAGCTCGGCCACCCCGGCGATCCCGGTGAGGTTGAGGTAGAGCAGCACCGCGCCGGGCACGGCCGCGAGGAGCACGATCCGGGTCGAGGCACGGCCGCTCTCGTCCTCCAGTGCGGACCACTCCGTGCCGAACAGCCACGAGACGAGCACGCTGCCGGCCGCCACGAGCCCGGCGGCGAGCAGCACCAGCGTGGCGAGGCCGAGCAGCCCGGCCGCCCAGCGCACCGCCAGGTACCGCACCGCCCGGACGTCGCCGGGCACGCCGTGCGGGCCCAGGCCGTCGTCCGGCGGCCCGCCGTACCGGCCGCCGCAAAAGCGCGCCAGCCGCCGGAGGTTGAGCGCGGCGAGGGCGCGCGCCGCCGCGCGCAGCCGGCGCAGTACCGCGGCGCGGCCGTCCGGCCAGGCGAGCACGGGGAGCAGGGCGAGACCGGCCACGGCGAGCACGGCCAGCTCGGCGAGCGCGGTCGCGCCGCCCAGCGTGAGCCCGCCGAGCGTGCGCGCCCAGCGGCGTGCAGCGTGTTCCGTCCGCTCCCCCATACGGCTCATCCGACCGTCACCCGGACCCTGATCGCAAACCGGGCGGCCCGGCTCGGTTCCGGCCGCCCGCCGGGGTCGCGTCGCTGAAATTTTCGGGAGCAAGGGGGTGGTCACCGGGGTTCGCGGGGGCCGCTGCCCACGCGTACCCGGGCGCGCCGGGCATGCCGTTCCCGGCGGATCCTGCGGATCCGCATCGCCACGAAGGCCGCCACCGCGGCCGCGCATCCGATGATCACGAGGTTCGAGATCGGCTCGACGTACCGCTGCACGAGCGTCCAGTTCTCGCCGAGCAGGTAGCCGGCGAGGACGAACAGCGTGTTCCACAGCAGGCTGCCGAACGCGGTGTAGAGCGTGAAGACGGGCAGCGGCATGCGCTCCACCCCGGCTGGCACCGAGATCACGCTGCGGAAGATCGGCACCATGCGGCCGAAGAACACCGTCGCCCGGCCGTACCGGGCGAACCAGTCCTCGGCCTTCGTCACGTCCTCGGCCCGAACCAGCGGCAGCCGCTCCGCCACGGCGAGCAGGCGGTCGCGGCCGAACAGCGCGCCCAGGCCGTACAGGACGAGCGCGCCGGCCACCGAGCCGATCGTGGTCCACACGATCGCGGCCACCAGGTTGAGGTCGCCCCGGCTGGCGGCGAAGCCCGCGAGCGGGAGGATCACCTCGCTGGGGATGGGCGGGAACAGATTCTCCAGGGCGACGGCGATCGCGGCGCCGGGCTCGCCCAGGGCCTCCATGAGGTCGATCGCCCAGCCCGCGATGCCGTCGGGCGGCGGCGCGGTCGTGTCGGGATTCATACCTGTCACTGCCATGCCGGTCACGGTAGAAACCCCGCCCTTCCCCACGGCATGGGGAAAAACCCTCGATTTTCCCGGGTCTTCCGCACCCGCCGGGGTGCGGTTCACCGCAGTACGGGCGACCGCGGGCGGGGTGGATCGGTCCTGCGGAACGCGGCGGCGCCGCCACCCCGGTGTTTCGGGACCGCCGCCCGGCCGCCGCGCGACCGGGAGGCCGTGCTCCGCCGGGCCCCGTGCCACCTTGACGCCCGGCGACGTGCCGTTCTACCGTGTTGGCGCGATGCTGAATTTTAAAAAAGAATGCAAAAAATTTCCCACCCCCGCCCGCCGGCCCTTCCGCCGAGGCGTCCGGACGGGGGGCGGCCCCCGCCGCGAGGTCGAAGCGCGGCGGTGACCGTCGTCCACCTCGGCGGTACCGGAACGATCGGCTCGGCCCGGCGGGTCGGGCCGTTGTGCCGTGCCCGCGGTACGCGCGCGCCCGCCCACCGGCCCAGCGCCGCCCGGCGGCCGCTGCCACCGCAGGCCCCGCCGCCCCCTGTCACCGCACGTGACGCGGTGGCCCGGCGCACGGCATTCCCCGCATCGCCGCCCGGTGGTCACCACTCGGGCGTCCGCTTCGGCATCGCGTCGATGTACCACGCATCGTCTCCGGCGCCCGCGACGAACGCGCCGCGTCCCGGCGACGGACGCGGCCGTCCGGTCACCGTCCCGCGGCCGTCCGCCCACCATGACGGCCGAGGAGTCCGGGTGCGTCCGCGGCCCTCGCCGAGCACGGCCGTCCGCCGCCGTCCCCGGCCCGGCCCGATCCTCGGCGTTGGGTGGCATGGCGCCGGGCACCGCACGATCGAATACCCCGAATACGCCCCGTCGTACCGGCCCGTGACCTGGCCGGACGGTGTCCGGAGCCTGCGCCGGCGGCATGCCGTCCCCGCCGCGCGGGTCCTGCCGGGCGCCGCCGGTGCGCTCCCGAACCGGCTGGTCAAAGCCCACCGCCGCGCCGTACCGGCGTCGGCGGAGCTGGCATTGGCGGCGCGGTGATGCCGGCCCGCTACCGGCGCCCGCCCGCCCGACGGCGGACGGCTGGACCGACCGAACGGAGTACATCATGGCTGTAGAAACCGGCACGTCGCCGGAGGTGTGGAAGGACGCGAGCGTGCCGGACGAGGCCCGCGTCGAGGCGCTCATGTCCCGCATGAGCGTGGCCGAAAAGGTCGCCCAGCTCTACGGAGTGTGGGTGGGCATCGACAACGAAGACGGCGAGATGGCCCCCCACCAGCACGAGTTCGGCGTGCTCACGGTGAGCTGGGACGAGCTGGTGCGCGACGGCATCGGGCAGCTCACCCGGCCCTTCGGCACCCGGCCCGTCTCGGTGGTGAAGGGCGCGGCCTCGCTCGCGGCGGCACAGCGGTCGATCGTCGAGTCCGGGCGCTGGGGCATCCCCGCCCTGGTGCACGAGGAGATCCTCACCGGGCTCGCCGCCTGGAAGGCCCCGGTCTTCCCCTCGCCGCTGTGCTGGGGCGCCACCTTCGACCCCGAGCTCATCGAGCGGATGGGGGCGAAGATCGGCGCGACCATGCGGCGCCTCGGCGTGCACCAGGGCCTCGCCCCCGTGCTCGACGTCACCCGCGACCTGCGCTGGGGCCGGGTCGAGGAGACGATCGGCGAGGACCCGCTGCTCGTCGGCGTGATCGGCAGCGCGTACGTGCGCGGCGTGCAGTCGGCGGGCGTCATCGCCACCCTCAAGCACTTCGTCGGCTACTCCGCGTCCCGCGGCGGGCGCAACCTGGCCCCGGTCTCGGCCGGGCCCCGGGAGATCGCCGACTTCCTGCTGCCGCCGTTCGAGATGGCGCTGCGCGCGGGGGCGGACTCGGTGATGAACTCCTACGCCGACATCGACGGCGTGCCCGTCGCGGCCAACCCCAAGCTCCTCACCGAGCTGCTGCGCGACACCTACGGGTTCACCGGCACGGTCGTCGCCGACTACTTCTCCATTCCGTTCCTGCAGACGCTGCACCACGTCGCGGGCTCCCCCACCGAGGCGGCGAAGCTCGCCCTCGAGGCGGGCATCGACGTCGAGCTGCCCACCGTCAACTGCTTCGGCAAGGACCTCGTCCAGGCCGTGCAGGCGGGCGAGATCGACATCGCCCTCATCGACCGCGCGCTGCGCCGCGTGCTGCTGCAGAAGTGCCGGCTCGGCCTGCTCGACGCGGACTGGGACCCCGAGCCCGCGGTGCTGCGCGAGGCCGCCGAGGCCGCCAAGGCGGACGAGAACTTCGAGGACGTCGTGCTCGACGACGCCGAGGCCCGCGAGATCGCGGCCGAGGTGGCCCGCCGCGGCATCGTGCTGCTCAAGAACGAGGGAGCCCTGCCGCTGAAGCCCGGCCAGCGGATCGCCGTGGTCGGCCCGCGCGCCCACACCCCGAACGCGATGATGGGCTGCTACTCGTTCCCGCTCCACGTCGGCGTCCACCACCCCGAGGTGGAGCTCGGCATCGAGGTGCCCACGGTCGTGGACGCGCTGCGCGCCGACCCCAACGGCTACGACGTCCGCTACGAGGAGGGCGTCCCGGTGGTCGGCGGTGACGACGAGGGCATCGCGGCCGCGGCGCGCGCCGCCGCCGACGCCGACGTGTGCCTCGCCGTCCTCGGCGACGAGGCGGGGCTGTTCGGCCGCGGCACCTCCGGCGAGGGCTGCGACGTCACCGACCTGCGGCTGCCCGGGCGGCAGGAGGAGCTGCTGGAGGCCGTGCTCGCCACCGGCACCCCGGTGGTGCTCGTGCTCATGTCCGGCCGGCCGTACGAGCTGTCACGGCAGGTCGACCGGCTCGCCGCCGCCGTCTACGCCTTCTACCCCGGCGAGGAGGGCGCGGCCGCGCTCGCCGACCTGCTCGCGGGCCGGGTGGACTTCTCCGGCCGGCTGCCCGTCGGGTTCCCCGGCGCCGGTTCGGCGCAGCCGTCCACGTACCTCGCGCCGCCGCTGGGGCAGCGCAGCCAGGTGAGCTCGAGCGACCCCACCCAGCTGTTCCCGTTCGGCCACGGCCTGTCGTACAACTCCGCCACCTGGGTGGAGGTGTCCGGCGGCCCCGCCGAGTGGGCGACCGACGGCACCTACGACGTGCGGGTGGTGCTGCGCAACGACGCCGACGCCCCGGTCTCCGAGGTGGTCCAGGTGTACCTGCACGACCCGGTGGCCGAGGTCGCGCGGCCGGTGCAGCAGCTCATCGCCGCCCAGCGGGTGGACCTGCCGCCGAAGGCCACCCGCGCGGTCACCCTCACCATCCACGCCGACCAGACCTCCTACACCGGCGTCGCCGGGGTCCGGCAGGTCGACCCCGGCCAGGTGGAGCTGCGGGTCGGCGCCTCCAGCGCGGACATCCGCAAGACCCTGCAGGCCACGATGACCGGTCCGCGGCGTCAGGTCGGCTTCGACCGGGTCATGACCGCCACCGCGACGGTCACCGACCCGGACGCCTGATCCTCCGTACCGGCACACGCGTCCCGGGCGGCGGCCCGGTTCCCTCCGGGGGCCGTCGCCCGGGCGGTACGGTTGATCCGATGACTCTCGATTCCCAAGCCTGGTTCGCGACCCTGCCCGCCCACTTCGCCTCGGCGAGCGTGCTGTTCACCGACGCCGCCGACCGCGTCCTGCTGGTGAAGCCCAACTACCGCCCCGGGTGGTCGATCCCCGGCGGCGTGGTGGAGGGCGCCGAGTACCCGCACCGGGCCGCCGAGCGCGAGGTGCTGGAGGAGCTGGGCCTGCACATCACCCCCGGCGAGCTGCTCGTCGTGCACTGGCAGCTCCCCGACGGCGACCGGCCGCGCAGCCTCGTCACCTTCGTCTTCGACGGCGGCACACTGCCCGGCGGCGAGAAGATCACGCTGCAGGAGGAGGAGCTCGACGCGTACGGCTTCTTCCCCTGGGAGGAGGCCGCCGAGCTGCTCCCCGAGCCCGTCCGGCCCCGGCTGCTCGCCGCCCGCGACGCCCGCAAGCAGGGCCGCGCCGTCTACGTGTACGGCTGACGCGCGGGCCGGGCGGTACGGCCGCGCCGGGTCAGCCGGGGGCGCGCGGCAGCAGCCCGCGGCGGTAGGCGGCGGCGACCGCGGCGGCGCGGTCGTTCACGCCCAGCTTCTCGTAGATGTGCAGCAGGTGCGTCTTCACCGTCGCCTCGCTGATGAAGAGGCGGGCGGCGGCCTCGCGGTTGGTGGCGCCGTTCGCGACCAGCTCGAGTACCTCCAGCTCGCGGCGGCTGAGCGGCTCGTCCGGGGTGCGGACCCGGTGCAGCAGGCGGGCGGCGACGGCGGGCGACAGCACGGCCTCGCCGCGGGCGGCCGCCTCGACGGCGCGCACCAGGTCCTCTCGGGGCGCGTCCTTGAGCAGGTAGCCGGTGGCGCCCGCCTCGATCGCGGGGAGGATGTCCGCGTCGGTGTCGTAGGTGGTGAGCACCACCACCCGGGCCGGGCAGCCGAGCCCGGCGAGCCGCCGGATCGCGGCCACCCCGTCCATCCGCGGCATGCGCAGGTCCATGAGGATCACGTCGGGGTGCAGCGCGCGGGCGAGGTCGACCGCCGCGGCGCCGTCGCCGGCCTCGCCGACCACGGTGAACCGCGGGTCGCCGGAGAACATGCCGCGCAGGCCGTCGCGGACGATGGGGTGGTCGTCGACGACGAGCAGCCGGATGGGCGCGGCGCGCCCGGCGGGCTCAGGCACCGGGCACCGCCTCGGCGGGCGGGCGGTCCGCGGCCGCGGCGACCGGCGGGATCGCCGGGACCGTCGCCGACACGGCCGTGCCCGCGCCGGGCTCGGACTCGATCGTGAACGTGCCGCCGAGGCGCTCGGCGCGCTGCCGCATCGAGGTGAGGCCGAAGCCGCGGCCGGCGGCGGGGCGGGAGGTGTCGAAGCCGGCGCCGTCGTCGCGCACGTCGAGCGCGAGCAGGTCGGCCATGTACGAGAGGGTGACGCCGACCCGGGTGGCGTCGGCGTGCTTCGCCACGTTGGCGAGCGCCTCCTGGGCGACGCGCAGCACCGTCGTCTCGGCCTCCGGGTGGAGCGGGCGGGGCTCGCCGGTGACGGTGACCTCGGCGGGCACCCCGGAGAGCCGGGACCAGTCGGCGGCCACGTGGGTGAGCGCGTCGGGCAGCCGGGCCGCGCGCAGCGGGCCGGGCCGTACCGCGTCCACGGTACGGCGGGCCTCGGCGAGGCCGTCGCGGGCGAGCCGTACCGCGTTGCCGAGGTGGCGGCGCCAGACGGCCGGATCCGCGCCGGGGCCGTCGGCGGCCCGCTCGGCGGCCTGGAGCTGGGTGATGATGCCGGTGAGGCTCTGGGCGAGGGTGTCGTGGATCTCCCGGGCCATGCGCTGCCGCTCGTCGAGCACGCCGGCCTCGCGGGCGGCGACGAGCAGCTGGGCCTGCAGGCCCGCGTTCTCGTGCAGCAGCTCCTCGAGGCGCGCGACCATGCGCCTGCGCTCGGCGCTGCGCGCCGCGGTCACCTCGCCGACGAGGCTGAACAGCCCGACCATCGAGGTGATCACGCCGACGACCAGCAGGTAGGTGAGGAGCGTGCCGGGCCGGGCGGGGTCGGGCGGCCCGCCAAGGTAGTGCGGGACGCTGACCGCGGCCGTCGCGGCCACCCCGGCGAACCGCCACCCACCGCTTAGATACCGCCAGGAGTGCAGGTAGCCGACGAAGACGAAGAAGGTCGCGAACCAGATCGACCGGGTGTTGAGCGCCGCGATCAGCACGACGAGCCCGGCGACGTAGCCGACGGCGGGCGGGCCGGCGAGGTCCGCCCGGCCGCGGCGGCGGGCCGCCGTCGGCGCGAGCATCCAGCCGGCGGCGAGGGCGGCGAGGCCGAGCGTCACCGGCGCCCCGCCCGGCGCCGCGTGGCCGCCGTCGAGCACGGTGACGAGGGTGGCCAGGGCGAGGAGCGCGTACGGCACGGCCCCGGCGAGCCGCTCCAGCCGTCCTTCCCATCGCTCGAGACGCCCGTCCCCCGCCACCATCTCGGATCACTCCCACCGGAAGGACTTCGCCGCCGCCAGGCCGGCCAGTGCGGCATATGCCGCCATTATTCCCAGATGTACGGGATGAGGCGCGTCCCCGGCCCACAGGTCCCGCAGCGACCGCACGAACGCGCCGAGCGGGGTGAACTCGCCGGCCTGGGCGAGCGCCTCCGGCATGAGGTGCCGGGGCTGCATGAGCCCGGCGAGGTAGGCGAGCGGGAAGTAGAGCAGCACGCCGATGCCGTTCGCGCTCCGCCCGTTCGCGGCGACGGCGGCGATCACCAGCCCGATCGCGAACATCGCCACCGCGCCGAGCAGGAAGACCGCGACCGCCCACGGCACCAGGCCGGGCCGCGGCACCGCCGCGCCGAGCAGGGCCCCGACGGCCACCGGGAGCAGGCCGCAGCCGAGCACCGCGAGCCCGAGCTGGAGCAGGAGCTGTACGGCGAGCAGCGCCTCGGGGCGCAGCGGGGTGGCGGCGAGCCGGCGCAGGATGCCCCGCTCCCGATAGGTGGCGAGGGTGGTCGGCACCAGGTACAGGCCGACCAGACCGACGCCGATCGCGAGCGTCGTCGGCAGCAGCACGGCGTCCCCGGGGGTGAGCGAGAACCCGAAGATCACCAGGATGAAGAGCGGGATGACCACGGCGAAGAACGACCCGGGCTCGCGGGCGAGCAGCTTCGCCTCGACCGCGGTGAGCTTGACCACGCTCGCGGGCAGGGTGCCGGATGAGATCGGCATGGCGCCTCCTTACGGTTACGGCTGGAACGAACGGCCGGTGAGCGCGGTGAACGCGTCGTCGAGCGTGCGCCGGTCGATGCGCAGGTCGGCGACGAGGACGTGGCCGCGGGCGAGCGCGCCGGTCACCGCGGTGGCGACGTCGCCGGTTCCGGTCACGGTCACCTGATCGCCGTCCCGGCTCACCGCGATCACCTCGGGCAGGGCGGTCAGCAGCGCGTCGTCGAGCGGTGTGAGCGGCCGGAACCGCACCCGATGCCCGCCGCCGGCCCCGTCGATCAGCCCGGTCGGCGTGTCCACCGCGACCACCCGCCCGCGGTCGAGCACCGCCACCCGGTCGCACAGCTCCTCCACCTCGTCCATGAAGTGGCTGACCAGGACCACGGTCACCCCGCCGTCGCGCACCCGCCGGATCAGGTCCCAGGTGTCGCGCCGCGCCTGCGGGTCGAGCCCGGTGGTGAGCTCGTCGAGGAAGGCGACCTTCGGGTCGCCGACGAGCGCGAGGGCGATGAACAGCCGCTGCCGCTCCCCGCCGGACAGCCCGCCGAACCGGGCGTCGCGCCGGTGCGCCAGGCCCCACTCGGCGAGCAGCCCGCGCCAGTCCCGCGGCCGCTCGTAGAAGGAGGCGTACAGGTCGAGCGCCTCCCACACCTTGATGTTCTCCGGGAGCTGCGCCTGCTGCAGCTGCACCCCGATCGACCGGCGCAGCCGCCGCGCGTCCGCGACGGGGTCGAGCCCGAGCACCCGGATTCGTCCCGCGTCGGCCCGCCGCAGCCCGGCCGTGCACTCGACCGCGGTGGTCTTCCCCGCCCCGTTGGGCCCGAGGACCCCGAAGATCTCCCCCTCCGGCACGGAGAACGACACCCCGTCCAGCGCCGCGACCCCGCCGTACCGCTTGACCAGCCCGCTGACCTCGATGATCGCCATGTGTCCAGCGTCGCCCGGAACCCCGCCCGGCCACATCGGCCGCCGGGCCGTACCCGCGCACGCATGCGGTCGACCCCGCCGTCAACCGATCGGCTGATCGCCCCTCCACCGCCCACCGGTACGGCCCTGCCGGGGAGCCGGGCCCCGCGCAACGGCCCCGTCGTCATACGCCCGCCCGCACCGGGCATGGGTGCGGTGAGGCGGCGCGGCCCCGGCCCGCGCGCGGGCTCGCAACCGAGGGGTCGGCCACACGGTACGGCGGGGCGGAGGGCACGATCGAAG
Organism: Actinomycetota bacterium; assembly: GCA_003242605.1. Taxonomy (GTDB): domain Bacteria; phylum Actinomycetota; class Actinomycetes; order Streptosporangiales; family Streptosporangiaceae; genus Thermopolyspora. The sequence goes on along the minus strand of QGUZ01000096.1, from coordinate 637 downwards.
GGTGACGAGCGATCGACCCGCGGCGCGGGTGCTCTGCGTGGACGGTGCGGGTCACGTGCTGCTGCTGCGGTGGCGCGACCCGGTGAGCGGGCTCGTGTTCTGGGAGCCGCCCGGCGGCGGGGTGGACCCCGGGGAGACGCCGCTCGAGGCCGCCCGGCGCGAGCTCACCGAGGAGACCGGGCTCCCGGGCGACGCCGTGCTCGACCGCTGGGTGCCCGTGCCACGCGACTACATGTGGCTGGGCGTGCGCTACGTCAAGACCGAGCCGTTCTATCTCGCCCGGTTCGCCGAGCGGCCGCAGGTCGCCCCGGCCGCGCTCACCGCGGAGGAGACGGGCAACCTGCTGGGCTTCGGCTGGTTCTCCCGCGCGGAGCTCGCCGCGCTCACCGAGCACGTGGAGCCGCCCGAGCTGCCCGACGTGCTGCGCCGGCTCACCGGCGCCTGAGTGCGCCGTGAGCGGGCGCCGATCTCCACGGACCCTGGGCCGCAGATCTGATTGGCAATATTGTGCACAATCTTGTCATCCATCCTGGGGCGTGCTTAGCTGACCACCAAGCACCCCCAACGACCCACACCAGGAGGCGTCCGGGGACATGCCCGAACTCGAACACCTGCTCGACCCAACCGGCACCGCCGA